>NZ_KK073874.1:4619250-4919250 GCF_000585375.1 Cryptosporangium arvum DSM 44712 | reverse complement strand
CTGGCCTGGACGTCGGCGCGCTCGGCCGGCGCGGCCGCGGCCCGCGACAAGATCGCCGGCCTGACCGACCGGGAACGCGAGGTGCTGGCCCTGGTCGGCGCCGGGATGTCGAACGCGGCGATCGCGAGCGAGCTGTTCCTGGTCGAGGGGACGGTGAAGGCGTACGTGAGCCAGATCCTGACCCGCCTGGACGTCCGCAACCGCGTCCAGGCGGCCCTGCTGGCCCACGAGGCCGGCCTGACCGGGTGAGGGTCAGATCCAGCCCCGGCGGGTCGCGCCCGCTCCGAGTTCGAAGCGCGACGAGGCGCCGAGCCGGGCCATCAGGTCGGCGATGCAGCGGCGGATCGTCCGGACCGACACGCCCATCTGACGCGCCACCGCGTCGTCCTTGGCGCCGGCCAGCAGCGCCCGCAGCACCGACCGTTCCAGGGACGTGCAGGTCCGCTCGTCGCGGACCTTCGCCAGCGGACGCCCGGCCCGCCAGTACGCGGTGAACAGCGAGACGAGCGCGGCCACCGTGCCCGGGTGCGAGACGACCACGCAGCCGCGGCTGCCGTCGGTCGGGTCGTGCGGTACCACCGCGACGAGCTGGTCCACGACCAGCAGGCGGGTCGGCAGCTCGGGGCAGAGCCGCACGCTGCCCCCGCCGGCCGCCAGCTGACGCGCGTAGTCGTAGGCGCCGCGGTCGTCGACGACGGAGTCCGGGTAGATGGTCCGCATCGACACGCCCCGGTCGAGCAGGCCCCGGTCCAGCACGTGGGCCGCCGCCCGCGCCGCCCGCGGCTCCCGCGCGGCCGGCGTGAACGAGAGCAGCTCCCACCGGGCCCCGACCGCGAGTTCCTCGATCCGGCGGCGCACCGACGCGAGGTCGGTGATCTCCTCGAAGAGCCGCGGGCCGGCGCCGGTGAACCGGGCGTCGACGTAACTGGACATGAGCTGGGTGAGCGTCTGATAGCTGTCCCGGAGGAACTCCTGCCGCTGCTCCAGCAGACCGCGTTCGCGGTAGAGGAGCTGCTGCATGGCCAGCAGCGGGCTCAGTGCGACGAGCTCGCGTTCGCGCTCCTCGACCAGCGAGAGGGCGGCCAGCCGGTCGAGCAGGGCGCGGGCGGCCGTCTCGTCCAGCCCGAGCCGGCGCGCGAAGTCGGCGAGGTCTCCGTTCGGGCGTTCGAGCAGTCCGGTGTAGGCCTGGGCTAGCTCCGGGCTCGTCCCGGCGGCAGGCGTCGCGGTCATGGGCCTCTCCTCTTCCCCGTAGCAGAGGTCTCGCGGAGAGTTGACCGCCCGCCGATGTGGACAGTCAAGTAACGGAACCATAACGAAGCCCCCTCTGAGCTGCGGCAACGCAGCTCAGAGGGGGCGAGGTCACGCGTCGCGGCGGGTGAGCACCGCGTAGCCGGCGCCGATCATCGCGACCGCCCACGCGGCCAGGACCAGCACCCCGGCCACCGGGCCGTACGGCTGGCTGTCGGCCACGTCGGACACCGCGCCGTACAGGGCGGCCACCCCGGCCGTGCCCGGCAGGTAGTCGTTGATCGACCGGACCACGTCGATGTCGATCCGGGCCAGCACGGTGGGCAGCACGACCGCGATCACCAGCACCGCGGTGAGCCCGCCCACCGCGCTGCGCAGCGCGGTGCCGAGGCCGAGCGTGAACAGCGCGAGCGTCGCCGCGTAGACCGCGGTCAGCAGCGTGTCGATCGCCAGGTCCCCGACCGGCCACCGGGCCGCGGACCCCGCGACCAGCCCGGCCGCCACCGAACCGGTCAGGTGCAGCACCGCGCCGGTCACCGCCACCACGCCGGCGACCACTACCGACTTGGCCGCCAGCATCCGGCCACGCACCGGCACCGCACGCAACGTCAGGCTGATCGTCCCGGTGGAGTACTCGCCGGTCACCGCCAGCAGTGCGGCCGCGATCAGCGCGTACTGCGCGAACTGGATCGACAGCAGCCCCGCGTCCGACACGATCAGCGCCGACGGGCCGCCGCTGTCCTCGAGGTCGAGCCGCGCGTCCAGCCCGATCAGCACCGCGTACGCCAGCTGCAGGAACGCCGCGACGCCGAGGCACCACCAGGTGGACCGGACCGAGCGCAGCTTCGCCCACTCGAACGCCATCGCCGGGATCATCGCGGCACGCTCCGGTACTCGACCGACTCCGAGGTCAACGCCAGGTACGCGTCCTCGAGGGACGGATGATCGCCGACGAACGACGCGAGCGAGGCGTCGGCGAGCAACCGCCCGCGGCCGACGACGAGCAGGTGATCGGCGGTCAGCGCCATCTCGCTCATCAGGTGCGAGGAGACCAGCACGGTCCGGCCCTCGGCGGCGAGCGAGCGGGCGAGGTCGCGGACCCAACGCACGCCCTCCGGGTCGAGCCCGTTGACCGGTTCGTCGAGGACGAGCACGGGCGGGTCGCCGAGCAGCGCGGCCGCGATGCCGAGCCGCTGGCCCATGCCGAGCGAGAACTTCCCGGCCCGCCGGTTCGCGACCGGTTCCAGCCCGACGAGCCCGATCACCTCCTCGACCCGGGAGGCCGGGATGCGGTGGCTGGCGGCCAGCGCCCGCAGGTGCGCCCGGGCGGTGCGGCCGGGGTGCGCGCCGCCGGCGTCGAGCACGGCGCCGATCTCGTGCAGCGGCCACCGCAGCGACCCGTAGCGGACACCGTTGACCAGGGCCTCGCCGGACGTCGGGCGGTCGAGCCCGAGCAGCATGCGCATCGTCGTCGACTTGCCGGCGCCGTTCGGGCCGAGGAAGCCGGTGACCAGGCCGGGGCGGACGTCGGTCGTGACGTCGTCCACGGCGAGGCGGTCGCCGTAGCGCTTGGTGAGGTGTCGGAGCGTGATCATGGCCGGAACGCTAGGGACCGCGGGTGCCCGCGCACCGCTGCCGAACGGCAGGACCTTCCCTGACGAAAGTCAGGGAAGGTCACGACGCCGCGGACCTACAGGGGCGTGAGCAGCTTGTTCCGGGTGATCGCGGCCAGCGAGAGCGTGCGGTAGCCCTCCTCGTCGAACAGGACCGTGAGGCGGTCGTCCTCCTCGCGCATCACCGTGCCCTCGCCCCACTCCTTGTGCTTCACCCGCGACTGCACCGGGAACCCGGTGTCGCCGGACGGGGTCTCCTCGGCGGTGCCGTCGCGGCACGTGTCGCAGTACCCGCAGGGCTCGCTCAGGTCCTCGCCGAAGTAGCCCAGCAGGAACTGCCGCCGGCACCCCTCGGTGTCGGCGTACCCGCGCATCATCTCGACCCGGGTCTGCTCGATGCGCCGCCGGGTCGCGGCCCACTCGACGGCGGCCTCGACCCCCTTCTCGACCGTCCTGCGCGCGTGCCAGCGCGGCCCGTCGGGCGTCGCGGTGACCGAACCGGACTGTTCGAAGATGTTCACCGCCCGGGTGACCCGCGCCTTGGTCAGGTCCAGTTCGGTCACCAGGTCGGCGATCCGCACCGGCCCGCGGTGGTGCTTGAGCCCGGTGCCGACCCGCACCAGCAGGTCCTCGTCGGGCGTCCCGCTGCTGAAGAACCGCGGGATGTGGAGGTCTTCCGGGCGGAAGTACAGCGCGGCGATCGCGGTCTCGCCGTCGCGCCCGGCCCGGCCGATCTGCTGGTAGTAGGAGTCGAGCGACTCGGCCGGTCCGGCGTGGATCACGAACCGCACGTCGGGTTTGTCGATGCCCATCCCGAACGCGGACGTGGCCACCACGACCACCGGCTCGCTGCTGCGGAACGCGTCGTGCACGGCCTCGCGCTCCGAGGCCTTCATCCCGGCGTGGTAGGCGAACGCGGGCACGTCGAGCTCACGCAGCGCCTCGGTGTAGTCCGTCGCTTCGCGACGCGTCTGCACGTAGAGCAGTCCGGTCGGCGTCTCCGACGCGACCCGGTCGATCACGGCCTTGCGGACGCCGGGCGCGGTGACCTGTCGCGACACCTCGAGCCACAGGTTGGGACGGTCGAAGCCGGCGATGACCTCCTCCGGCTCGCGCAGCCCCAGCACGTCGACGATGTCCGCGCGCACCGGGGGAGCGGCGGTGGCGGTCAGCGCCAGCACGGTCGGGTGGCCCAGGTACTCGATGGCCTCGCCCAGCCGCAGGTAGTCGGGCCGGAAGTCGTGGCCCCAGGCCGAGACGCAGTGGGCTTCGTCCACGACGAACAGTGACGGCGCGGCGGCCTTCAGCGCGTCCAGGACCTCGGGCTTGGTCAGCTGCTCCGGCGCCAGGAACACGAACTCCGCGCCGCCGGCCCGCAGCGCCTCGAACGAGGCCTCGTTCTCGCTCGCGGTCTGGTCGGAGTTGACCACGACGGCGGTCGGTGCGCCGTGCTCGGCCAGCGCCTGCATCTGGTCGCGCTGCAGCGCCAGGAGCGGCGAGACCACGACCGTCGGACCGTCGATGAGCACGGCCGGGACCTGGTAGATCGCCGACTTCCCGGACCCGGTGGGGGCCACCACCAGCGTGTCGACGCCGTTGGCCAGGTGCAGCATCGACTCGGCCTGCACCGGCCGCAGTTCGCTCCAGCCGTAGAGGTCGGCCGCGATGCCACGCAGCTTCTTCAGGTCGCTGCGGCGACGGGCCCAGGTGAGGGGGGAGCGCCTGCGGCGGCGGCGCCGCTCGTCGTTCGTGGTCACGGCTGCGCGGTACCCCGGATTTCGTATCGCCTACACCTGGTCGACGCGCACGGATCGTCACGCCGGCCGGGCCAGGGTAGACCCCGGGTGCGATCCCGCAGCTCAGAGCGGCGACGTAGGCTGGCCGACCATGTCGCACGCTGTTCTGATGACCGGTGCCCCCGCGACCGGCAAGACGACCGTCGGGCGGTTGGTGGCCGGTGCCCTGCGCGCGGCGATCCTCGACCAGGACGTCGTGACGGGGCCGTTCGTCGCCGGCGCCGATCTCGACGGACCGGCCGGCCGGGCGCTCCGCGCGGCCCGGTACGAGTCGATCGTCGCGACCGCGTGCGACTGCCTGTCGGTCGGCACCGCCGCGGTCCTCGTCGCCCCGTTCACCACCGAGCGTGCGCGAGCGGACGCGTTCGGTGCGCTCGTGGACCGGTTCGCCGCGGCCGGGGCGTCGACCACGCTGGTCTGGCTGACCGCGCCGGCCGACGTCCTGGTCGCGCGGATGGGCGCGCGGGCAGCGGAGCGCGACGCCGGGAAACTGGCCGACGCCGCCGCCTACTTCCGGGCCGGGCTGCTGGCCGCTCCGGCCGTGCCGCATGTCCGCGTCGACGCCACACTGGACCCGCGCGTTCAACTCGACACCGTTCTGTCGTCACTCCCTTGACATCCCCGCGGTGCAGGGCGCAGAGTTGCCGCGTCCGGTCGTGACAACGATTACCTAGCCGTTGATCTGGCGGTTGGCGGCGCTTCACGGCGATTCGTGACAACGATTACCTAGCGAGGCGAAGGGAGCAGCCGGCCATGCTGATCGGAAACCCCAACCTCGCCATCGACCGGCTGGTCACGCTGGCCGAGATCGTGCCCGGCGCCGTGATGCGCTCCCGCCGCACCGAGCTGTCGCCCGGCGGCAAAGGGGTGAACGTCGCCCGGGTCCTGCGGGCCCACGGCGTCCGGGCCCCGCTGCTCGGCCTGCTCTGCGCCGGTGACGGCCCGCTGCTGGCCGGTCTGCTGGCCGACGAGGGCGCCGACCTGATCGCGGTGCCGGCCCCGGGCACGGTCCGGCAGGCGCTGGTGTTCCGCGAGGCGTCCGCGGGCCGGGTCACGGTCGTCAACGAGCCCGGCGACCCGGTGCCGGCGATCGCCTGGCAGGCGTACCGCGAGGCCGCCGCCGCGCGGCTGAGCGCCGGGGAACTCTTCACGGTCTCCGGCAGCCTGCCGACCGGCGTCCCGGACGAGGGGTACCGGCAGCTGGTCGACCTCGCCCACGCCGCGGGCGCGGTCGTCGTCGTCGACGCCGCCCCGGCGGCGCTGGCCGCCGCGTTACCGGCCGGGCCGGACCTGGTCACCCCGAACCTGGAGGAGGCCGAGGCCACGCTCTCCGGCGCACCGGTCGACGTGCTGCCGATCCCGGACGGTGCCGACGTGCGCGAGCGGGCCGAGGTGGCGGCGCGGTCGCTGCTGGCCGCGGGGGCCCGGCGCGCGGTCGTCACGGCCGGGGCGGCCGGCAGCGCGTTCGCCACGCCGTCGAACCTGACCTGGATCCCGGCCGTCCCGGTGCGGGTCGTGAGCGCGGTCGGCGCCGGCGACTCGTTCGTCGGCGGGCTCGCGCTCGAGCTGCTGGCCCGCGGGCTCGGCGACGACGCCTGGCTGCCCGCGGTGGTCCGCGGGGTCGCCACCGCGAGCGCGTCGTGCGAGACGTCGCTGGCCGGTGGGGTGGACCCCGCGCGCGCTGCCGGGCTGCGCGGCAAGATCGAGGCACTCCTACCAAAGGTCGGTGCCCGGTGAAGCAGACAGCAGTGCGGTTGAAGGACGTCGCGGCGCTGGCCGCCACCAGCACGAAGACCGCGTCGCGGGTGATCAACGGCGATCCCCGGGTCGCCGAGGACACCCGGGTGCGCGTCCTCGCCGCCGTCCGCGAGCTGGGCTACCGGCCCGACCCGACCGCGCGCTCGCTGCGCAAGGGCACCGACGACACGCTCGGCATCGTCGTCGACTCGATCGCCGACCCGTTCTTCGCCAGCGTGACCGGCACGATCGAGCGGCTCGCGATCGCCCGCGGGCTGCGCGTGATGATCGCCAGCACCGGCCGGGACCCGCGGCTGGAGACCACAGTGGTCAACGACCTGCTGGCGCGCCGCGTCGCCGGGCTGATCGTCGCCCCCGCCGCGACCGACCACTCCTACCTCGCGCAGGCGCCCTGCCCGGTGCTGTTCGTCGACCGCCGCCCCGACGGCTACGCCGGCGGGGAGACCGTGCTCGTCGACGACAACGGCGGTGCCCGGCAGGCGCTCGCGCACCTGGCCGCGCAGGGCCACCGCCGGGTTGCCTACGTCGGCGGCCGGATGGACGTCGCCACCACCCGCAACCGCCTGCAGGGGTACCGCGATCAGGTCGCCGCGTCCGCGCTCGACGCCGACGAGGCCCTGGTGCGCACCGGCTGCAACACCGCCGACGACGGCCGCTCGGTCACCGTCGAACTGCTCGCCCTGCCCGAGCCGCCCACCGCGATCTTCTCCTCCAACACGCGGACGTCGCTGGGCGTCGTCGCCGCGCTGCACGCCTGCGACCGCACCGACGTCGCGCTCGTCTGCTTCGGCGACTTCGCGCTGGCCGACGTCCTCGATCCGGGCGTCACGGTCGTCGACCACGACCCGGAGGCCATCGGCGAGCTGGCCGCCCACACCATGTTCGAGCGACTGGCCGGGGAACCGGCCGTCTCGACCGACCGCACCCTGCCGCTGCGTCTGGTCATGCGCGGGTCCGGTGAACGGAGACCACCGCATGACTGAGCTCCTCCTCGGGGTCGACCTCGGGACATCGGACACGAAAGTCCTCGTCCTGCGGTCCGACGGCGCTCGGATCGGCACCTGGCGCCGTCCCACGGTCTGGCGCCGGTTACCGGGCCTCCGCGTCGAGACCGACGCGCGCACGCTGCTCGACGGCGTCCTCGGGGTGGTCACCGACGCGCTCTCCACGCTCGACGATCCGCGGGTGACGGCGCTCGGCCTCACCGGTCTGGCCGAGTCCGGAGTGGTCGTCGACGGGGCCGGGGCGCCCTGCTCGCCGGTGATCGCCTGGCACGACCCGCGCGGCGGCGAGCAGCTCGCCCGGGTGCCCTCGGACTTCCGGGACGCGTTCGGCGTCACCACCGGCCTGCCGTTCCACCAGCAGTGGACGATCGCGAAGCTGCTCTGGGCCCGCGAGCACGGCTTGGAGCTCGGGCCCGGCCACCGCTGGCTCAACGTCCCCGAGTACGTCGCGTTCGCGCTCGGCGCCGACCCCGTCGCCGAGCCGTCGCTGGCCTCCCGCACCGGCCTGCTCGACCTGGACACCGGCGGCCCGTGGAGCGCCGCGCTGGACCTGCTCGGCGTCGGCCCGGGTTTCCTGCCCGAGCGACGCTACGCGGGGGAGCCGGCCGGCACCGTCCGCACCCCCGACGCGCCCGCCGCGTTGCGGGGCGCGACGATCTCGGTCGCCGGGCACGACCACCCGGTCGCCGCGTTCGGCGCCGGCGCGGTCGGCGGCGACGACCTGTTCAACTCGTGCGGCACCGCCGACACGCTGCTGCGGGCCATCCCGCGCGTGGTCACCGCGGACGAGCGGCGGCGGCTGACCGGCGCGCGGGTCGAGGTCGGCCGGCACATCCTCCCCGGGACGACGCTCGTGAACGCGCCGTCGCGGGCCGGGCTCGTGCTGCGCCGGGTGCAGGCCGCGCTCGGCGCGACCGACCTGGGGGCGCTGGACGCCGCCTACCCGGGCGCCGACGCGTCCCGGGCCACCGTCACCGGGGGTGACGTCGAGGCCGACGACGTGGTGATCGCGCTGCGTGAGGGCGCGACCCCCGCGGACGTCTGGGCGGCCGCGGTCGACGCCAACGCCGCCTACACCGGGGACCTGCTCGCCCGGATCGCGCCGGTCGCCGGGCCGTACGGCCGGGCCGTCGGGGCGGGGGGCTGGCTGCGGCTCGCCTCGGTCCGGCGGAGCAAACGCCGGGTGCTGCCCGGGCTGACGTTCAGCCCGATCGACCAGCCGGGCGGGTTCGGCGCCGCCGTGCTCGCCGCGTGGGCCGCCGCCGGGAGCCCCGGCGACCTCGGGGAATTCTCCGCCGGCCTGCGCCCTACCGCCGTATTCGCCCCCTAGTTCTCTTTTTTTGCTCGGGAGGTAATCGATTACCTCCACATCTGACGAAGGGAATCCCATGACGACCGAGTCGGTCGCTGCCACCACCACGCTGGACTCCATCGCGGACCCGAACGGCGTCTTCTCGATCATCGCGATGGACCAGCGCAACACCTTGCGCCGCATGTTCGCCGCGGTCGGCATCGAGGCGAGCGCCGACGACCTGGACCGGGCCAAGGTCGACGTCGCCGCCGCGCTGACGCCGCTGGCCAGCGGCATCCTGCTCGACCCGACGATCGGCGTGCCGGCCGTGCGGCGCGCCGGTGCGCTCGCCGGCTCCTGCGGCCTGCTGATCGCCGCCGAGCCGGAGAAGCGTCCGACCTGGAACGGCGAGCCCCGTGCCGCCCGCGACCCCGAGCAGGGCGGCGACTGGGTCCGGTCGCTCGGCGGGCACGCGGTGAAGTTCCTGATCCAGGTCCGCCCGCACCGCACCTCCGCCGCCGGGGAGCCCGACCTGCAGGCCGAGGCGATCGAGGTCGTCCGGCAGGTCGTCGCCGACTGCCGCGCCGCCGGGATCCCGTCGGTCGTCGAGAACCTCATCTACGCCCAGCCCGGCGAGGAGCTCTCCGCGCGGCAGCGCGAGGACCTGATCGTCGAGTCGGCGATCCTGCTCGACGCGCTCGAGCCCGACCTGCTCAAGCTCGAGTACCCGGGCTCGGCGGCCGGGGCGCGCCGCCTGGCCGATGCGCTGACCGGTCCCTGGGCCGTGCTGTCGGCCGGGGTCGCGTTCGATCAGTTCCAGGAGGTCGTGCGGATCTCCTGCGACGAGGGCGGCGCGTCCGGCTTCATCGCCGGCCGGTCGGTCTGGAAGGAAGCGGTCGGCCTGTCCGCGGCGGAGCGGTCGTCGTTCTTCGCCGACTCGGCCCGGCCGCGCCTGGAGAAGCTGCTCGCCGCCGTCGACGGCCGCGCGCGTTCCTGGCGCGAGGCGGCGCGTCGCTGATGGCCCCCGTGCTGCAGGCCCGCGGGATCACCCGCGAATACGGGCACGTCACCGCGCTGGCCGGCGCGGACTTCGAGGTCGAGGCCGGGGAGGTCGTCGCGCTCATCGGCGACAACGGCGCCGGGAAGAGCACGCTGACCCGGATCCTGTCGGGGACCGACACCCCCACCACCGGGGAGATCCGGTTCGAGGGCGAGCCGGTGACCCTGTCCTCGCCGGTCGCCGCGCGCGAGCTCGGCATCGAGACCGTGTACCAGGACCTCGCCCTCGCGCCCCACCTGTCGCCGGTGCAGAACATGTACCTGGGCCGGGAGGTCATGAAGCGTGGCCTGCTGGGCCGGCTGGGCTTCATGGACAAGGCCGCGATGCGGACCGGCAGCAGGACCGCCTTCGACTCGCTCGGCGCGACCGTCCGCGACCTCGACGGCCCGGTCGGCGGCATGTCCGGCGGCCAGCGCCAAGGCATCGCCGTCGCCCGCGCCGCCGCCTGGGCCAGCAAGGTCATCTTCCTCGACGAGCCCACCGCCGCCCTGGGCGTCGTCCAGACGAAGAACGTGCTCGACCTGATCCGGCGCACCGCCGCCAACGGCATCGCGGTGGTGTTCATCAGCCACTCGATGCCGCACGTCATCGACGTCTCCGACCGCGTCCAGGTGATGCGCCAGGGACGCCGGGTCGCGACGTTGCGCACCGCCGACACGTCGATGGAGCAGCTCGTCGGGGCGATGACGGGCGCGTTCGAAGGGAGCACAGCGTGAGCAGCGTTGCCACCTCGCCTCCGGTCACCGGGAAGCCGGAACCGCCGGCCGCACCGGGCGGGCGGAAACGGATCACGAAGCTGCTGGCCACCCAGCAGCTGCAGATCGTCTTCGTGCTGCTGGTGATCTACGCGATCTTCGCGATCCTGCGCCCGGAGACC
Source organism: Cryptosporangium arvum DSM 44712 (assembly GCF_000585375.1). Taxonomy (NCBI): domain Bacteria; kingdom Bacillati; phylum Actinomycetota; class Actinomycetes; order Cryptosporangiales; family Cryptosporangiaceae; genus Cryptosporangium; species Cryptosporangium arvum. The sequence continues at coordinate 4,908,603 of NZ_KK073874.1, read as the reverse complement.
TTCCCGACGCTCTACAACCTGCGCGGCATCGTGGTGAACACCTCGATCCTCGCGGTGCTCGGCGCCGGCATGACGCTGGTGATCATCACGGGCGGCATCGACCTCTCGGTCGGGTCGGTCCTGGTGTTCAGCGGTGTCATCGCGTCGAAGACCATGGTCGCGGCCGGTGGCCAGGGCTGGGGCGTCGCCGCGCTGGGCGTCCTGGTGGCCTGCGCCTGCGGCCTGGGCTGGGGGCTGCTCAACGGGGTGCTGATCGCGAAACTCACCATCCCCCCGCTGATCGTGACGCTCGGGACGCTCGGAATGGCGCTGGGCTTCTCGCAGATCATCACCAAGGGCGTCGACCTGCGTGACGCGCCGGACGTGCTGGTCAACAACATCGGCTTCGGCAACGTCTTCGGCCAGGTGCCGTGGATCTCGGTGATCGCGCTCGTCGTCGTCCTCCTCGTCGGTGTCCTGCTGCACCGCAGCCGCTGGGGCCTGCACGTCTTCGCGATCGGCTCGAACGCCGAGGCCGGCCGGCGGGTCGGGCTCAAGGTCGACCGCCAGCTGATCGGCGTCTACGCGCTCGCCGGCCTGCTCGCCGGGTTCGCCGGCGTCCTGAACCTCGTCTTCTACCAGTCGACGACGATCGGCGGGCAGACGCAGACCAACCTGAACGTGATCGCGGGCGTCGTGATCGGCGGCACCAGCCTCTTCGGCGGCGTCGGCACGATCTTCGGCACGATCATCGGCCTCTTCATCCCCGCGGTCCTGCAGAACGGCTTCGTGATCCTCGGCGTGCAGCCCTTCTGGCAGCAGGTCGTCGTGGGCGCGGTGCTCATCGCGGCGGTCTACGCCGACCAGTCCCGGCGCGCTCGCGCGCTGCGCGGGGGGAAACCCACCGGTTTTCGCTTTCCCTTCCTTTCTTCGCGTTCCACTCCAACGAAGGAGCAGTCATGAACAGAACTCGTACCGGTGCCGCCGTGGCCGGCCTGGCGGCGATCGCGTTGCTGGCCACCGGGTGCGGCGGCGACTCCGCGAGCGGCAGCGACGGCGGCTACAAGCTGGCGTTCATCGAAGGCGTGACCGGTGACGCGTTCTACGTGACGATGGGCTGCGGCGTCCAGGACGCGGCGAAGAAGGCCGGCGCGACCGTCGACATCCAGGGCGCGCAGAAGTTCGACCCGACGCTGCAGACCCCGGTGCTCCAGTCGGTGATCGCGTCCCGCCCCGACGCGATCCTGATCGCCCCGACCGACGCCAAGTCGATGGAGCAGCCGATCAAGCAGGCCACCTCGGCCGGCATCAAGGTCGTGCTCGTCGACACCACACTGGAGAACACCGACGGCATCGTGAGCTCGATCGCGTCGGACAACACCGGCGGCGGCAAGGCGGCGTTCACGGCCATCCAGCAGCTCGCGCCGAACGGCGGCAAGGTGCTGGTCATCGACAACCAGCCGGGTATCAGCACCTCCGACGCCCGGACGCAGGGCTTCGACTCGGCCGCGAAGGCCGACCCCAAGTACACGAACCTCGGCGTCCAGTACGTGCAGAACGACCCGGCGAAGGCCGCCCAGATCGTCACCGCGGCGCTGCAGAAGGACCCCGACATCGTCGGCATCTTCGCGACGAACCTGTTCGGTGCGACCGGTGCGGCGACCGGCGTCCGCCAGGCCGGCAAGCAGGGCGCGGTGAAGATCGTCGGCTTCGACGCCGGCTCCGACCAGGTCAAGGCGCTGCAGGACGGCACGATCCAGGCGCTGATCGCCCAGCAGCCCGGCACGATCGGCACCGACGGGGTCGACCAGGCCGTGAAGGCGCTGAAGGGCGAGGCGACCGAGAAGACGATCCAGACCGGCTTCACGATCGTCACCAAGGACAACCTGAACAGCGCCGAGGGCCAGGCCGCGCTGTACAAGTCCCGCTGCTGAGCCTCGTCGTCCCCGGCGGCGCCCGCCGCCGGGGACCGCGGTTCAGGACAGCGCCGTGAAGCGACGCAGCCGCTGGCTGTTGAGGACGACGAAGACCGAGCTGAACGCCATCGCGCCGCCGGCCAGCATCGGGCTGAGCAGGCCCGCGGCGGCCAGCGGGATCGCCGCGACGTTGTAGGCGAACGCCCAGAACAGGTTCCCGCGGATCGTGCGCAGCGTGCTCCGGGACAGCCGGATCGCGTCCACGGCGGCGAGCAGGTCACCGCGGACGAGCGTGAGGTCCGCGGCCTCGATCGCGGCGTCGGTGCCGGTGCCCATGGCCAGCCCCAGGTCGGCCCGGGCGAGCGCGGCGGCGTCGTTCACGCCGTCGCCGACCATCGCGACGACCCGCCCCTCGGCCTGGAGCCGGCCGACCACGTCGACCTTGCCGGCCGGGAGGACCCCGGCGACGACGCGGTCGATGCCGACCTCGGCCGCGACGGCCCGCGCCGCGGCCTCGCTGTCGCCGGTGAGCAGCACCGGGGTGAGTCCGAGCTTCGTCAGTTCGGCGACCGCGCGGGCGCTCGTCGGCTTCACCGAGTCCCCGACGGTGACCACGCCCCGGGCCGCGCCGCCCCAGCCGACGGCCACCGCGGTTCCGCGCATCGCGTCCACCACCTCGCGGGGCACCTGGTAGCCCCGCTCGCGCAGGAGCTCGACCCGCCCCACGACGACCTCACCGACGCCGCCGGGGACCCGGCCCACGACGCCGCGGCCGGGTTCGTTGCGGAAGCCGGTGACCGGTGTCGCCGGGACTCCGGCGGCGGCGATGGCCCGCGCGATCGGGTGCTCGCTGCCGGCCTCCACCGCGGCGGCGTGGCGCAGCACCTCGGCGGGGTCCTCGCCGGGGGCCGCGATCACGTCGTGGACGGTCATCCGGCCCGTCGTCACGGTGCCGGTCTTGTCGAGCACGATCGTGTCGACGCGCCGGGTCGACTCCAGGATCTCCGGGCCTTTGATCAGCACGCCGAGCTGCGCTCCGCGCCCGGTGCCGACCAGCAGCGCGGTCGGGGTCGCCAGCCCGAGCGCGCACGGGCAGGCGATGATCAGCACCGCGACGGCCGCGGTGAACGCCGTGGTCCACCCGGCGCCGGATCCGGCCCAGAAGCCGAGCGTCGCCACCGACAACGCCAGCACGATCGGCACGAACACCCCGGAGATCCGGTCGGCCAGCCGCTGCACCGGGGCCTTCCCGGCCTGCGCGCGCTCCACCAGCGCGGCCATCCGCGCCAGCTCGGTGTCGCGCCCCACGCCGGTGGCCCGCACGACCAGCCGCCCGCCGACGTTCACGGTGCCGCCGGTCACCGCGTCGCCCGGCCCCACCTCGACCGGGATCGGCTCGCCGGTGAGCATCGAGGCGTCGACCGCGGACGCGCCGTCCTCGACGACGCCGTCGGTGGCGATCGTCTCGCCCGGGCGCACCACGAACCGGTCGCCGACGACGAGCGCGGAGACCGCGACCCGGGTCTCGACGCCGTCGCGCAGCACACCGGCGTCCTTCGCGCCCAGCTCGAGCAGCGCGCGCAGGGCCCCGGTCGCCCGGCGCTTCGACCGGGACTCGAAGTAGCGCCCGGCCAGCAGGAACGTCGTGACGCCCGCCGCGACCTCGAGGTAGATGGTGCCGCGCGGATCCTCGTCGCCCAGGCTCCAGCTGAACGGGTGGGTCATGCCCGGCATCCCGGCGGTACCGAAGAACAGCGCCCACAGCGACCACCCGAACGCGGCGAGCGTGCCGAGCGACACCAGCGTGTCCATCGACGCTTCGCCGTGGCGCAGGTTACGCAGCGTCGCGGTGTGGAAGGGCAGCCCGCAGGCGACGACGACCGGCGCGGCCAGCGTCAGCGACAGCCACTGCCAGTACTCGAACTGCCAGGCCGGCACCATCGCGAGCACCACGACCGGCACCGTCAGCGCGATCGCCACCAGCAGCCGGGTGCGCGCGGGGTCGGACTCCGGCTCCTCCACGACCGTGGCCGGCAGCGCGGCCGTGTACCCGGTCTTCTCCACGGTCGCGATGAACTCGTCCGCGCTGTGCCCGCCGTCGGTGTGGATCGTCGCGCGTTCGGTGGCGTAGTTGACGCTCGCGCTCACCCCGTCGAGGCGGTTGAGCTTCTTCTCGATGCGCGCCGCGCAGGACGCGCAGGTCATGCCGCCGATCTCGAGCTCGATCATCGGCCGGCCTCCCGGGTGAACTCGGCGGTGCGTACGACGTCGCCGTGCTTGAAGTCGAAGTAGAGGCGGTACGCGCCGTCGGACGGTACCTCGGCGACGAACGTCGTGCCGGACTGCGGGTGGACGTGCAGGTAGGCCAGGTCGCCCTGGCGCAGCGCCACCAGGTGCCCGGAGGCGCCGAGGTAGGGCTGCAGGTCGGTGACCGGTTTCCCGTTCCGGCTCACCGCCGCGGTCACCGTCGACGCCGTGCCGGGCGTCAGCGTGCCGGTGAGCGTCACCGTGTAGCCGTCGACCGTGCCGGTGGGCGCCGGGGCCGGCAGCGGTACCGGCCGGTAGTCGCCGGGCGCCGGGACGTCGACGCCGAGCGTGAGGCCGTCGTCCAGCGCGGCCGGGCGGAAGTCGGCGAACACCCGGTACTGGCCGGGCGCGGCCACCGCGAGGGGGATCTCCCAGGTGCCGTCGGTGCCGAGCACCGGGTGCACGTGCCGGAAGCCCGCGAGGTCACGACGCACGACGATCAGGTGCAGATCCTTCTCGTGCTCGGTGGCGTACCGGGTGACCGGCCGCCCGTCCGGCCCGAGGATCCGGAAGCGGAACGGCTGCGGCGCGCCGGTGGTGAGCGCGGGGGTCAGCGCCTGGAGCCGGTACCCGTCCTGGGTGGTCTGCAGCCCGGCCGGGACCGCGTCGGCGTGCCCGGCCTGCTCGCCGTGCGGTTCGGCCCCGTGCTCGGCCGCGGTGGCCGGCGGCGGTTCGGGCTCCGGGCCGACCCACCGCCCCAGCCCGGTGGCCGCGGCGAACACGACGACCAGGCCGAGCACGAACGCGGACAGGCGCAGCGACGTACGCACGGATGCCTCCCTCATTCGACGACACCCTCGACTATACGGGTACCCCCTATAGGTACCAACCCCGGCTCCGCGACGTCGTCGTCCACCTGATCGAGGAGTACGCCCGCCACCTCGGCCACGCCGACCTGCTCCGCGAACGCATCGACGCCGCGTCGGCCGGTGACCCCGGCCCGGCGGCGCTCAGCTCACCGCCCGCCCCGTCCGCCGTCGATTCGGCCGATTCCCTCGACGTGTTCACGCGTCGAAATGCGATCGTCGTCGAGGTGGCCGGGCCGGTGCGGCCGGGTGTCGACGTCGAGGAAGTCCGTGAGGTCCTCGATCGAGGTGTAGTGCATCTCGCGGCCGCCGAATTCGGGCGTGGCGTGGACGTGTTCGGACCGGTGGTGGCGCTGCCGTCCGTGCGGGCCGATCGTCGCGCCGTCGACGGAGTCGAGGCGGAGCATCCGGCCCGGCCCGGGGAACTCGAAGACCCGAGGCGTTCCGATGCCGTCCCAGTTCACGTCGACGGCGTCCAACGACTGCCGAAATTCGCGATCGAACCGGCTATGGACGTCGGCAGCGAAGAAGCCCTGGTCAGGTGGGGGGCACACCGCATCGATGAGCGCCTTCGCGAGCTCCGGGCGCGCCTCCAGCAGCTTCCCGGCCGACGGCAGCGGCGGCAGCGCGTAGACGAACAGGTTCTCTTGCGTCGCCTCGTTTCCGACCTGCAGCCCTCGGACGTCGAACATCAGCAGACCCTCGAGCCACCCGACCGGCGTCCGGCGGGGCACGGTCAGGCAGATACGGTCGGCCGACCACCAGCCCGGCCCGAGCGCCTCCACCACGTCCGCGCGCAACGTGTCGTCTCCGGGGTCGCGGGCGAGCCGGGCGAGCCGATCACGAACCCCCGGCCGGTCGATCACCCCGGCGAAGTCGAGCGTCTCGCCGGGGGCCGACTCGGCCGTGAACCGGTTGATCTGAACGTTGTGCTCGCCGACCTGCACCCCGCGGCAATCACGCAGCCGTAGGCGGTCGAGGGCGTCACGGAGCCTCTGCTCCGGGTCGTCGTCGAGCCCGGCCGCGCCGGGGTGGTCGCGTCGACCCGGCCCGCGCGAGTGGGCGTCGCCCCGGGCCCGGCGGTGTTCCGCGGAGCGGCCCGGCGGCCGGTCCGCGCGTCGCATGCCGGCCGTACCGGGATCGAGTGTCGAGAAGAGCTGGGCGCTCAGCGGATCGCGCTCGTAGTACGTGATGTCGAGGGCGGTGAGAGCCGGGCGACGATCGTCGCCGGTCGAGTCGTCCGCGGTGCCCGTCATCCGGTAGAGCAACTGGACGCCGGCCGTGTCCACGAGGTCGGCCAGTAGCGCGTCGATCTCGCCGGCCGAGACGATCCGCCGGGCGACGATCGACGGCGTGATGCGAACCGGCCGTTCCACGACCCGGCCCCGCGTCAGTGCGCCGACGGCCGGGCCGAGGTCGACGCCGGTCACGACGTCGGTCTCGTGGCACCGATCGGTCGCCCACATCTGCACGATGTCGTCCGCCGGGCGCCCGGTCGGCTCCACCGCGCGGTGGATGACCAACCGGCCCGCCGCCCCGCCGACCCAGTAAACGCTCAACTCCAGTCGGGACGTGGTCATTGGGCACCGTCCTCGTCGTCGGTCTCTGATCGGAGGTAACGCACGTGTGACGGGCCACCCTCGGCTCCGGACTGCCGGGCGGATCTGATCAACGCGTTGACGCCGCGCGCCAGTCGTCGGTTCTCCTGGCGGAGCCCGGTGAACTCGGCGCGCAGCTCCGCGTCGGCGGTACGAGCGCGGTTCTCCTCGTCCGCTACGCGCAGGCCGAGCCGCTCGATCTTCGTGCCGGAAGCAGCGAGCGCGCGGCTCTGGTCCGCCGTCGCGATCGTGGAGCGCCGATCGAGCCGGGCCAGCAGGTAGCCCACGACACCGGCGAACCCGGCCACTACCAGCACGATCAGCGTGTCCGGCCACGTCCACCCCGGACCCCCGCGCGGTGGCGGGGCCGCGGCCCGGGCGGTCGGCGGCGCCGAGGGCGGCGGCGTCCGCCGGAGCGTCTGCAGGCTCCGCGGAACGACCTGGTCGGGGTGGGCCTTGAGGACCGCGACCACCTCGGCGCGGGCCTCCTCGTCATAGCCCTCGTCGGCCAGCCGCTGGGCACCGGCCCATACCGGATCGACGTCGGCCGGGTGCTCGGTCAGGCGGACGAGGCCGGCGGCCGCGGTCGCGTTGTCCCGGTCCGTCGTCCAGGCGGACAGATAAGCCTTCCGCGCGGACCCGGGGTCGCCGGCCCGCTCCGCCGCCTGCGCTCGCGCGACCGCCCGTAGCGCCTCGGCCCGGTGACCGGAGACCCGCGCGGTTCCCTCCTCGGCGCAGTCGCCCTCGTCCACGCGGGCGGCGTCCGCGTACTCCGCGAGCGCGCGGGCCAGGTGCGCGGACTTCTCCAGGGCGGCTCCGGCAGTGCAGTGTGTCGTGCTCCCCGTGTCGCACGCGCCGGCCGAGAGGGCGACGGCGGCCACCGCCGCGGCGAGGAACGCCCGATAGGTGTCACCAGCCATGAACACCCCGGACTCACGCCGGCGGGAACACGTTGACCTGGACGCGGCCGTCGCCGTACTGCGTGCCGCGGCCCGCTGGCGCGGTCGGCAACGTCGCCAGCGCGGTCACGATCTCCAGGCCTAACTCCTCCGGGGTGCCGAACGTTTTCCGGATGAGATGGCTGCCGCGGTCCCGTAGCGCTTTCTGCCGTTCCGCGGTCTCCGGATCGAAGAAGCGCCGCGGCAGCATCCCGTCGCCGTCCAGCAGGAAAAGCAGGCACCGCTTCCCGGTCAGGCTCGCCGCGTCGAACTCGAGTTCGGTGTAGGAGCGACGCTCCGGGTCGTCGGGCACGATCGAGCCGTAGCGGTGGCCCCAGATCCCGAGGAAGACGTCACAGTCGCGAACGGCCCGGACGGAGTCGGCGGCCGGTGTCTCCGGCGCGGCCGCGAAGTACCGCATGTCGACCGGTACGTGACCGAGGCGGTTGACGGCATCGATCGCGGCGGCGACGAACGACTGGGCCGGCGGCTCCGGGAAGGTCGCCAACTCGGCGGTGTGCGACAGGAACACCCGCCGCGACGGGAGGTGCGAAGTGGTCATCGTGCCGGGCCGCCTCTCCCACCGATCCGTGGTCGATGAACACTCATTGTGAGGGAGTGGTCGCGTAGAGGCCAGCAGCGTGCGCATCCTCGGATCGGTGAGCCGTGGATAGCGCCGGAGCCGGGCGGTAGAAACGAGACGTGATCGATCGAACCGGACTGGCCGAGTTCCTGCGGCGCCGTCGTGAAGCGTTGCAGCCCGAGGACGTCGGCCTGCCGCGCGGGCAGCGCCGGCGCACCAGCGGGCTGCGTCGCGAGGAGGCCGCCGCGCTCTGCCACATGTCGGCCGACTACTACGCCCGGCTCGAACGCGAGCGCGGGCCGCAGCCGTCCGAACAGATGATCGCCTCGATCGCGCAGGGCCTGCACCTCTCGCTGGAGGAGCGCGACCACCTGTTCCGGCTGGCCGGGCACACCCCGCCGGCCCGCGGCCCGTCCGGTGACCACATCAGCCCCGGCCTGCTGCGCGTGTTCGACCGGCTCGGCGACACTCCCGCGGAGATCGTCACCGAACTCGGCGAGACGCTGCGCCAGACGTCGCTCGGCGTCGCGCTCACCGGGGTGACGACCGAGTTCACCGGCCCGGCGCGCAGCATCGGCTACCGCTGGTTCGCCCAGCCCGCCTCGCGGGCGCTCTACGCCGCCGAGGACCACCCGTTCCTCTCCCGCATGTGGGTCTCCGGGCTGCGCGAGCGCGCCACCCTGCGCGGCCCCGGCTCCCGGGCGGCCGGCTACGTGGAGCTCCTGCTCGCCGAGAGTGCGGAGTTCCGCGAGCTCTGGGAGCGCCACGAGGTCGGCGTGTACCCGGGCGACACCAAGCGGTTCGTCCACCCGGAACTCGGGGCGCTGGACCTGGCCTGCCAGACGCTCGTCGACCCGGGCCAGTCGCACTACCTGCTCGTCTACACCGCGATACCGGGCAGCGAGAGCTACGACAAGATGCAGCTGCTGTCAGCCGTCGGCGCCGGAAGTCGTCCATGATGCGGACGTTCGTCCGCTAGTCTGGGGCGATGGCGAATCGTGGAACCGGGCCGGACTTCGTCGAGGCCCTGGCCCGGGGCTTGGACGTGCTGGCGTGCTTCGACGCGCGCCGGCCGGTGATGACGCTGAGTGAGGTCGCCGCGGCCACCGACCTGGCCCGCCCGACGGCCCGGCGGCTGCTGCTGACGCTCGAGGAGATGGGGTACGTGCGCACCGCCGAGGGCGGCGGGTTCGCGCTCACCCCGAAGGTGCTCGCGCTCGGTATGGCCTACGTCAGCTCGCAGGGGCTGTGGGAGATCGCCCGGCCGCACCTCGAGCGTCTGGTCGCGGCCACCGGCGAGTCCTCGTCGATGGCCCAGCTCGACGGTTCCGACATCGTCTACGTGGCCCGGGTCTCGGTGCCGAAGATCATCACGCTGCGGGTGGACATCGGCACCCGGTTCCCGGCCGCGCAGACCTCGCAGGGCAAGGTGCTGCTGGCCGGGCTCGCGCCGGCCGAGGTGGATCGGGTGCTGGCCGAACCGAGCCGCGCCGGGCTCCCGCCGTACATCGGCCGCACGGCGGCGGAGTTCACGGCCGAGCTCACCGAGGTGCGGGCCCGGGGCTGGGCGCTGGCCGACGAGGAGCTCGCCCCGGGGGTGCGGTCGGTCGCCGCGCCGGTGCGTGACGGCTCGGGGCGGGTGCGGGCGGCGATGAACGTCACCGTGCACGCGGCCGAGACGTCGCTCCAGACCCTCCTCGACGCCCACCTGCCCCGCCTCCTGCGCACCGCGGGTGACGTCAGCGCCGAGTGGGCGCTCTGGCAGTCGCGTCCGCACTCGGAGATCGAGCGGCGCACCCAGTCCGCGTAGCGGGCCTTCTTGACACTGCGCCGAGGGGGCGGGACGCTGGCGGACAAGTGTCCGCATGGTGGTTGGGGGTATGCCGGTGACCGAGGACAAGAGTGCGGGGCCGCTGTCGGGAGTGCTCGTCGCGGACTTCTCGCGGGTCCTGGCCGGGCCGTACGCGACGATGCTGCTCGCCGACCTGGGCGCCGACGTCGTCAAGGTGGAGGGCCCGGCCGGGGACGACACCCGCGGCTGGGTACCGCCCACCCGGGACGGCGTCGGCACGTACTACCTGTCGGTCAACCGCAACAAGCGGTCGATCGCGCTGGACCTGAAGGACCCGGCCGACCTCGAGGTCGCGCACGCGCTCTCCGGGAAGGCCGACGTCTTCATCCAGAACTTCAAGCCCGGCGGGCTGCGGCGCTTCGGCCTGGACTACGACGCGGTGCGAGCACGCAACGAGCGCACGATCTACTGCTCGATCAGCGGTTTCGGCAGCGCCGGCGGCGCGAAGCTGCCCGGCTACGACCTGCTCGTCCAGGGCATGTCGGGCCTGATGAGCCTCACCGGCGACCCGGACGGCACACCGTTCCGGGCCGGTATCTCGGTGTTCGACGTGATGACCGGCATGCACTCGGTCATCGGCATCCTGGCCGCGCTGCACCACCGCGACGAGACCGGCGAGGGCCAGCACATCGAGACCAACCTCCTCTCGACGGCGCTGAGCAGCCTGGTGAACCAGACCTCGGCCTACGTCGCCGGGGGAGTGGTGCCCACCCGGATGGGCAACGCGCACCTGAGCCTCTTCCCGTACGAGCCGCTGCGTACCGGCGACGGCGATCTGATCGTGGTGGCCGGCAACAACGGCCAGTTCCGCAGGCTCGCCGAGGTGCTCGGCCACCCGGAGTGGGCCGACGACCCGCGGTTCGACACGGTCGGCCGCCGCAACGACAACCGCGAGCTCCTGCGCCCGCTGCTGCTCGAGGCGCTCTCGGCCAGGAGCGCGCAGGACTGGTTCGGCGTCCTCACCGAGGCCGGTCTGCCGTGCGGCCCGATCAACTCCGTGCAAGGAGGTGTCGAGCTGGCTGAACGATTGGGCTTGCAGCCCGTCGTAGAGATCGGGGACGTCCCGACGGTGCGTAACCCGATCCGGTTCTCGGCGACCCCGCCGACGTACCGGTCGGCCCCACCGGAGTTGGATGAACACGGCGACGAGATCCGCGAGTGGTTGGGAGTTCCGCGTGCCTGAGTACCCCACCGCCCCGAGCTACCCGACGGCATTGGGCGCCTCCAGCCGGCACGAGATCACGTTGCTGGGCCGCAGCCTCGCCGACGACGTCATGGGCGAGGTGGGCTTCGGTGAGCTGGCGTTCTGGCTGGCCACGCAGCGGCGCCCGACGAAGGGCGAGGCCCGCGTCTTCGAGGCCGTGCTGGCCGCGCTGGCCGACCACGGGTTCACGCCGACCGCGATCGTCACCCGCCTGACCTACCTGAGCGCGCCGGACTCGATCCAGGGGGCCCTCGCGGCCGGTCTGCTCGGCGGTGGTTCCCGGTTCCTCGGCGTCACCGAGGACTGCGGGCGGTTCCTGCACGAGGCCCTCGCCGGCAAGCAGCCCGACGAGAGCTGGGACGACTTCGCCCGCACGGTCGTGGCCGAGCAGCGAGAAGCCCGCCGGTTCATCCCCGGCCTCGGACACCACGTGCACAAGGACGGCGACCCGCGTACCCCGCGCCTGTTCGCGATCGCCCGCGAGGAGGACCTGTTCGGGCCGCACCTGAACCTGTTCGCCGCGATCGGCCGCGTGCACCCGGAGATCCTCGGCAAGACGCTGCCGCTGAACGGGGCGGGGGTGTGCGGAGCCGCGCTGGCCGACCTCGGCCTGCCCCTCGAGCTGCTGCGAGGGTTCGCCCTGCTGGCCCGTACCGCCGGCCTGATCGGGCAACTCGCCGAAGAGATCAGGAACCCCGTCGCCAACGACATTTTCCTGTCAGTGGACCTGAACAATCGCTCGGTAGCACCGGAGCCTTACGGAGGCCAGAATGGCTGAACTGGTCGCGGTCATCGCGTCCACCCACCACCCGTTCTATTACAAGACCAGCACGTTGCCGGAGGAGGAACGTCCGCCGTTCGCGGCCGAGTGGATCGCGAAGATCCAGAACTTCCGGGAGACGCTCACCAAGGCGCGTCCCGACGTCCTGGTCATGGTGGGTTCGGACCACTTCCACCAGCTCTGGCTGGACAACATGCCGCAGTTCCTCGTCGGCAAGGCACCGGCCTACGACGCCAACTGGTACAACGAGGAACGCGAGTTCGGGCTGCCCCGGATGCGCCTGGCCGGTGACGAGGCCTTCTCCGAGCACATCCTGCGCCAGGGCCTGGACGCGGGCTTCGACCTGGCGTTCAGCAACGAGCTGCGCATCGACCACAGCGTCACGTGCCCGATCATCACGCTGCGCCCCGAGGCCGACCTGCCGATCGTGCCGATCTACACGAACATCTTCGCGCCGCCGCTGCCGCAGCCGAAGCGGTTCGTCCAGCTCGGACGGACGATCCGGGAGCTGGTCGAGTCGATGCCCGGTGACCAGCGGGTGGCGGTGATCGGCACCGGTCACCTGTCGCTGGAGCTCGGCGGGCCGCGCCAGTTCGGGCCGACCGGCCCCGACCCGGAGTTCGACCGCAAGGCCGTCGAGTGGATCGCCTCCGGCGACATCGAGGGCTGCCTGGCCGAGGTGACGCTCGAGAGCCTGCACCGGCCGGGCAACGCCACCCACGGGTTCATGGACTTCATGCTGATGATGGGCGTCGCCGGCGAGGGCGCGAAGGCCGACTACACCGAGACCGTCGACCTGTTCCACACGATGGAGGCCTACTTCACCTGGTACCCCGGAGGTGCGCCGAAGTGAGCAAGTACCTGGTGAACAAGTTCCTGTACACGGTGGACCGGGACCCGGACCTGGTGGAGCGGTACAAGACCGACCCGGCAGGCACCGTGGCGTGGTGGGAGGCCGAGAAGGCCAACGAGATCCTGAACGTCACCACCCAGGAGCGGTCGACCTGGCTGGCGTTCACCGACGAGGAGCGCGAGGCGCTGACCGCCCAGGATCACGTGAAGCTGTTCGAGATGGGCGCACACCCCTTCCTCACGCTGACGCTGTTCATCGCGATGTTCGAACACGACCACGAGCCGCTGGGCTACGTGAAGCAGTACGCGGCGCAGATGTCGCACCTCTCGTTGCCCTATCCGGACATCGCTACCTGAGCCGGGCCTTCCACAGCAGCCAGATGAAGTAGGGCGCACCGATCATCGCCGTCATCAGACCGGCCGCGAGCTGGGACGGGGCGATGACGGTGCGCCCGAGCGTGTCGGCCACGCTCACCAGCACCGCGCCCAGCGCCACCGCGACCGGCACCGACCGGCGGTGCCGCGCCCCCACCAGCGCCCGGGCCGCGTGCGGTGCGACCAGCCCGACGAACGCCAGTGCCCCGACCGCGCAGGCGGCCGCCGCGGTCAGCACGGCCGCGAGCGTGAGGAACGCGAGCCGCGCCCGGTTGAGCGGCACCCCCAGCACCCGCGGTACGTCCTCGTCCAGCGCGACCAGGTCGAGCGTGCGCGCGCCGGCGAGCGTCACCGGCAGCGCGATCAGCAGGGCCAGCGCGACCGGCGCGACCTGGGTCAGGCTGCGCCCGTAGGTGGAGCCGGCCAGCCAGGTCAGCGCCAGGTTGGTGTTCCACGGCTGGGCGACGACGATGACGAGTGTGGTGAGCGCGGTGGCGCCGGTACTGGTGCCGATACCGACGAGCACGATCCGGTCCGACGAGAGCCCGCGCCCGGCCGCGAGCCGGTAGACGAGCGCGAACGTGGCCAGCGCGGTGAGCGTCGCGATGCCCATCACCGGCCAGATGCCGATACCGGGGACCAGGAGCGCGACCGCGACCGCGCCGAGGCTCGCGCCGGGGGTGACGCCGAGCAGCGACGGCTCGGCCAGCGGGTTGCGGCAGACGGCCTGCACGATCGAACCGGCCAGGGCCAGCGCCGCCCCGCCGAGCAGCCCGGCCAGCACCCGCGGCCACCGCTGGTCGAGCACGAACGTGACCTCCCGGCCGGACGCACCGCGCCACCAGTTCACCACGTCGCCGAGCAGCACGAGCCGGTCGCCGAGCAGCAGCGCGGCGATCAGCGCGCCGACGGTCAGGCCGGCCAGCACGACCCCGACCACGGCGACCCACCGTCGGGACCGGACCGTGCCGGACGCGCCCCGCGCCGGGGCCGCGGCCGGACCGCCGTCCCGGACCCGCCGGGCCAGCCGCACCAGCACGATCGCGCCCGCGATCGTCGTCAGCACGCCGGTCGGGACCGAGATGACCTTGTCCGACGGCACGAACAACCGCAGGAGCACGTCGGCCAGCACGACGACGACCGCGCCGACCAGCCCGGCGAACGGCAGCAGGACGAGGTGGTTGCCGAGACCGGGCACGCGCCGGGCGACCAGCCGGGCGATCACCGGCGCGCAGAGCCCGACGAACCCGATCGGCCCGGCCACGGTCACCGCGGTCGCGGCGAGCAGCACCGCGAGGACGACCGCGAGCACGCGGGTGCGCCGGACCCCGACCCCGAGCACGCGGGCCGAGTCGTCGCCCAGCCCGAGGACGTCGAGCCGGTGCGCGAGCAGCAGCACGGCGAGCACGCCGAGCACAACGACCGGCGCCGCCATCGTCACCTGGCGGGCACCGGACTGCACGGTGGTGCCGCTGCCCCAGGCGAACAGGCCGACGGTGTTCTGCTGGAAGAGCATGAGCAGGACGATCGTCAGCGAGTTGAGCGCCAGCGCGATCGCCGACCCGGCGAGGATCAGCCGGGTCGGCCCGGCCGCGCCGCCGCGCGCGACCAGCAGCACGAGCGCGGACGCGGCGAGGCCGCCGACGAACGCGATCACCCCGCGCAGACCGAACGGCAGCGCGACGCCGGCCGCCGCGACCGCCACCACCGAGACGTACGCGCCGGCGTTCACCGCGAGTGTGTCGGGGGAGGTCAGCGGGTTGCGGGCCACCGACTGCAGCGCCGCGCCGGCGACCCCGACCGCGAGGCCGACCAGGAGGGCGGCGGCCAGCCGCGGCGCCCGGCTGGCGATCAGCACGGCGACGGCCTCGGCGCGGTCGTCGCTGCCGGAGTTCCCCGGCGCCAGCGCCGCGAGCAGCTCACCGGGCCCCAGCCGCGCGGTGCCCTGCGTCAGGTGCCAGAGCGAGAGCCCGGCCAGCAACAGCAGCCCGAGGGCGAACGCGACGGTGATGCGGACCGGCTTGCCCCCGGCGGTGGTGCCGGGGGCTACCGGTGCGTCGAGCGTCGTGGTCACGTGAGCGCGGCGACGACCGCGTCGACGTACTTCGCGGCCGACGGCGTGCTGCCGAACATCCAGATGCCGTCGGGGATGCGGTGGACGTTGTCGCCGGCCTTGACGAACGCGAGGTTCTTCCAGACGGCGTTGCCGGTCAGCCCCCGCACGAACGCCTTGCTCGCCTCGTCGTTGCTGGCCACGTAGAGGAACGAGGTCTTCGCGTCGGTGATCTTGGTCAGGCCTTCGAGGTCGGTCTGGGCCAGGCCGTAGTCCTTGTCGCCGCCGGAGGGCCACTGGTTGGTCAGGCCGAGGTCCTCGCCGATGGCGCCGAAGAACGAGCCCGGCGTGTACATGCGGATCGAGACCGTGCCGGAGTCGACCCAGCCGTCGGCCATCGTGAACGGAGCACCGGCCTTGCCGGCCTTCGCCAGCGCGGCCTTGCCCTCGGCGATCTTCGCGTCGTAGTCCGCGAGCAGCTTCGTGCCGACGTCGTCGGTGCCGGTGATCGTCGCGAGGGTCTTCACCGTGCGGCGCAGGTACCCGATCGGGTCGGCACCGTCGGAGCCGCGCAGCGCGAGCACCGTCGAGGTCTTCTCGATCTGGGCGATCACGGTGGCCGGCAGGTCGGTGACGGTCACGACCAGGTCGGGCTTGAGCGCGGCGATCGCGTCCAGGCTGGGTTCACCCCGGGTGCCGACGTCCGGCGTGGACGCGTCCAGCGGGAGGCTGGTGTCCCACTGGTTGTAGCCCTTGACGTCGGCGGCGCCGACCGGCTTCACGCCCAGCGCCAGCAACGTCTCGGTGAGGCCCCACTCGAGCGAGACGACGTTCGCCGCGGGGGCGTCGAGCTTGACGGTGCCGCGCTCGTCGGTGACCTGGACCGGGCCGGCCTCCGTGGCCGCGGCCGGGCTCGCGTCGTCGCCCGGCTCCTCGGTGGTGCCGCAGGCGGCGAGCAGTAAGACGGCCGCGGCCGCGGCGATCAGCTTCTTCAACGGGGTGTCCTTACGTGAGGGCACGGGTGGTGTGGCGTCCTACCGGGCGGGTGCGGACCCGCCCGTCGGCGTCGGTCTCGACCTCGATGCGCAAGCCGTAGACCTCGCTCAGCGCGTCGGCGGTCAGGACGTCGGCCGGGGTGCCGGTCGCGCGTACGCGCCCGGCGTCGAGCAGGACCACGCGGTCGGCGACCGCCGCGGCCTGGTCGAGGTCGTGCAGCACGACGCCGACCGCGACGTCGTGCTCGTCCGCGAGGTCGCGGACGGTGTCCAGGGTCTCGACCTGGTAGCGCAGGTCGAGAAAGGTGGTGGGCTCGTCGAGCAGGATGACGCCGGTGTCCTGGGCGAGGCAGGTCGCCAGCCAGACCCGCTGGAGTTCGCCGCCGGACAGTTCGTCGACCGGGCGCTCGGCCATGGCCTCGACGCCGGTGACGCCCATGGCGTGGCGCACCTTCTCCGGGCCGTCGGGGTCACCGGCGCCGAACCGCCCGCGGTAGGGGTGACGCCCGTACGCGACGACGTCGCGGACCCGGACGCCGCCGGGCGTGGGACGGGACTGGGTCAGCAGCGTGACGCGCCGGGCGAACTCCTTGGGGTGCAGCGCGGCGACGTTCTGCCCGCCGGCCAGCGTGACCTCGCCCGCGGACGGGGCGTGCAGCCGGGCGAGCGCGCGCAGCAGCGTCGACTTGCCGGAGCCGTTCGGCCCGACGAGCGCGACCACCTCGCCGGCCCGCAGGTCCAGGTCCGCGGCGGAGACGACAGTGCGGCCGTCGTAACCGAGGGTGAGGCCGGAGCCGCGCAGCGCAGCGGACGGGAAGTTCATAAGGTGAGGCTAGCCTAAGTCGCGTCGCCTCGTGTCCATAAAGGCCCCTGTGAACTGCGCCATTACCGCCACCGGCGCTCTCCTGTCCGTTCCGGGGGACCTGTTAGGTTAGCCTCGCCTGATCCCCCCACGACCCGTTTGGAGCTTTTCCATGCGCTTGAACCGGTTACTCGCCGGTGCTGTCGCAGTGGCCATGAGCGTCGCTCTGGCCGCCTGCGGTGGCGCGGACGACGACTCGGCGTCCGCGGACGCCTCGGCCGGCTCGGGGGCTTCGTTCCCGATCACGATCAAGCACGCGCTCGGCTCGACCACGATCGAGAAGAAGCCGGTGCGCGTCGCCACCGTCAACTGGGCGAACGAAGAGGTTCCGCTGGCGCTCGGCATCGTGCCGGTCGGCTTCGCGAAGGCCAACTTCGGCGACGACGACACCGACGGCCTGCTGCCCTGGACCAAGGCGAAGCTCGACGAGCTCGGCGGCGACACCAAGCCGGTGCTCTTCGACGAGACCGACGGCATCGACTTCGAGGCGGTCGCCGACACCCGGCCGGACGTCATCCTGGCCGCGTACTCGGGTCTGACCAAGCAGGACTACGACACGCTCAGCAAGATCGCGCCGACCGTCGCGTACCCGGAGGCGCCGTGGGCGACCGCCTGGCGCGACACGATCAAGCTGGAGAGCGAGGCCCTCGGCCTCAAGAGCGAGGGCGACAAGCTGATCGCCGGCATCGAGCAGCAGGTCAAAGCCGAGGTCGGCAAGTACCCGAGCATCGCGGGCAAGAACGCGATGTTCATCACCCACATCGACCCGGCCGACCTGAGCAAGGTCACCTACTACACCGCGCACGACACCCGCGTGCAGTTCTTCGGCGACCTCGGCCTCGCCGACGCCCCGGCGGTCGAGAAGGCCTCGCAGAGCTCGAAGGAATTCTCCGGCAGCCTGAGCTCCGAGCAGATCCAGGAACTGAACGACGTGGACATCATGGTGTCCTACGGTGACGCGGACAACAAGCTGCTCAGCCAGCTGCAGGCCGACCCGCTGCTCGGCAAGATCCCCGCGATCAAGCGCGGCTCGGTCGTGTTCTTCCCCGGCAGCGGCCCGCTGGCCACCGCCGCGAACCCGACCCCGCTGTCGATCTCGTACGTCACCAAGGACTACGTCGAGCTGCTGGCGGCGGCGGCCGACAAAGTGAAGTGACCCAGACCGTCGCGCCGGACGCCGTGGTGACACGGCGTCCGGCACCGGTCCGGACACTCTGGATCGTGCTCGCGGTCGCCGCGCTCGTGGCGGCCGTCTTCGCGTCGGTCGCGATCGGCTCCCGGCACGTCGGCGTCGCCGACATCTGGCACGCCTTCCTCGGTCAGCAGGACACGCTGAACGAGGCCGCGGTCACCAAGCGGATCCCGCGCACGATCCTGGCCGTCGTCGTCGGCGCGGCCCTCGCGGTCTCCGGCGCCGTCATGCAGGGCGTGACGCGCAACCCGCTCGCCGACCCGGGCATCCTCGGCGTCAATATGGGCGCCGCGCTGGCGATCGTCATCGGCATCACCGCGTTCGGCCTCACCTCGGTCACCAGCTACGTCTGGGTCGCGATCGTCGGCGCCGGGCTCTCGGCGGTGTTCGTCTACGCGGTCGGTTCGCTCGGCCGGGGCGGCGCCACGCCGCTCAAGCTCGCGCTCGCCGGCACCGCGACCACGGTGGCGTTCGTCTCGCTGATCCGGGCGGTCATCCTGCCCCGCGGCGACGTGTCCGGCGTGTTCCTGTCCTGGGAGATCGGCGGCGTCGGCGGGGCCACGTTCACCGGCCTCCGCCAGGTCGCGCCGTTCCTGATCGTCGGGTTCGTCGTGTCGCTGGCCGTGGCGCGGCCGCTGAACTCGCTCGCGCTCGGCGACGAGCTCGCGACCGGGCTGGGCGAACGGGTCGCGCTGACCCGGGCGCTCGCCGCGGTCGGCGCGGTGCTGCTGTGCGCCGGGTCGGTCGCCGCGGCCGGTCCGATCATGTACGTGGGGCTGATCGCGCCGCACGTCTGCCGGCTGATCGTCGGCACCGACCACCGCTGGCTGCTGCCGTTCTCGGCCGTGCTCGGCGCGGTGCTGCTCGCGGTCGCCGACACGCTCGGCCGGATCGTCAACCGCCCGGACGAGATCGACGTCGGCATCCTCGCCGCGTTGATCGGCGCACCGTTCTTCATCTACATCGTCCGGAAACAGAAAGTGCGCGAGCTGTGAGCACGATCGACACCGTCGTCCGCGGCCGGAAGCGCCGCGTGCTCCGGCGCCGCGCGATGCTGACGTTGCTCGCGGCGCTGATCGTCGCGGCGTTCTTGGTGTCGCTGAGCTTCGGGCGCACCTACTACCCGTTCGCCGACGTCCTCGACGTGATCGCGGGGAGGGCCGTGCCCGGCGCCTCGTTCACCGTCGGCGAGCTACGGCTGCCCCGCGCGGTGCTCGCGGCGCTCACCGGGTTCTGTTTCGGCCTGGGCGGCGTCACGTTCCAGACGATGCTGCGCAACCCGCTGGCCAGCCCCGACATCATCGGCATCAGCGCCGGGGCCGGCACCGCGGCGGTGTTCGCGATCGTCGTGCTCGGCCTCTCCGAGACCGGCGTTTCGGCGTTCGCGATCGTCGCCGCGCTCGTCGTCGCGGTGCTGGTGTACACGCTCTCGTTCCGCGACGGCGTCGCCGGCACCCGGCTGGTGCTGATCGGGATCGGCATCGCGTCGATGCTCAACAGCGTCACCTCCTACCTGCTCTCGCAGGCCGGGCAGTGGGACCTGCAGCAGGCCACCCGCTGGCTCGCCGGCAGCCTCAACAACGCCACCTGGGCGCAGGTCGTCCCGGTGGCCGTCGCGATCGTCGTCCTGACCCCGGTCCTGCTGCTCTCGGCCCGCGGCCTGACGCTGCTGGAACTGGGCGACGACGCGGCCGCCGCGCTCGGCGTGCGGCTCGAGCGCACCCGGTTCCTGGTGATCGTCGCGGCCGTCGGCCTGATCGCGTTCGCGACCGCCGCGACCGGCCCGATCGCGTTCGTCGCGTTCCTCGCCGGTCCGATCGCGGCCCGCCTGTTCGGGGCGGGCGGCACGCTGCTGCTCCCGGCCGGGCTCGTCGGTGCGCTGCTGGTTCTCGTCGCGGACTTCGTCGGCCAGTTCGCGTTCGGCACCCGGTACCCGGTGGGCGTCATCACCGGGGTGCTGGGGGCGCCGTACCTCATCTATCTGATCGTCCGGTCGAACCGGGTGGGAGGCTCCCTGTGACCGCTGGCCACACGCTCACCGTCGAAGCGCTCTCGCTCGGCTACCGCGACCGCACGGTGATCGAATCGCTCGACCTGGTCGTGCCGCCCGGCCGGATCACCGCGATCGTCGGGGCCAACGCCTGCGGCAAGTCGACGCTGCTGCGGTCGATGACGCGTCTGCTCGCGCCGCGCGCCGGGCACGTCCTGCTCGACGGCAAGGCCGTGCACAGGATCGCGCCGAAGGAGCTCGCGCGGACGCTGGGCCTGCTGCCCCAGTCGCCGATCGCGCCCGAGGGCATCACGGTCGCCGACCTGGTCAGCCGGGGCCGCCACCCGCACCAGCGGGTGCTGGCGCGCTGGTCGCGCGAGGACGACCGGGCGGTCGCGGCGGCGTTGGACGCGACCCGGACCGCGGACCTGGCCGACCGCTCGGTCGACGAGCTCTCCGGCGGGCAGCGGCAACGCGTCTGGATCGCGATGGCGCTCGCACAGCAGACCGACGTGCTGCTGCTCGACGAGCCGACGACGTTCCTCGACGTCAGCCACCAGGTCGAGGTGCTGGACCTGCTGACCGACCTGAACGCCTCCCGGGGCACCACGATCGTGATGGTGCTGCACGACCTGAACATGGCCGCGCGCTACGCCGATCACCTGATCGCGCTGGCCGAGGGGCGGCTGCACGCGGCGGGGGAGCCCGCGGACGTGCTGACCGAGGAGACCGTGCGCGCGGTGTTCGGGCTGGAGAGCCGGATCATCACCGACCCGACGTCGGACAAGCCGCTGATGCTGCCGCTCGGCCGCCACCACGTCGGGTCCCGCTGACCGGACCGGAGAAGCAGCGGGGTTCAGCCGGCCCCGGTCCCGCCGCCGGACCGCTCCGCGAGCCGACGGCGTATCTCGGCGGCCTCCTCGTGGCGCCCCGAGCCGTCCAGCACGTCGGCGTGGGTCCGGCGGGTCGAGAACCAGTCCCGGGCGAAGACCGCGGGGAGGGTCCCGGCGAGGCGTCGATAGAGGACGACCGACTCCTCGACGGCCGGAAGGGCCTCCGGCAGTTCCCGTGCGATCCGGACCCGCACCCAGGCGAATCCCCAGAGACCGCGGGCCAGCACGGGCAGGTAGGCGGCGGGGTTGGTCTCGGCCAGCTGCCGGCGGATCGTGACCGCTTCCCGGCTGGGGGGGCAGTGCGTCCTCCGGCCGTCCCAGCGCGGAGAACCGCACCCCGAGGTTGTTCAGCGCCGCGGCGAGGTCGGGCCGGTGAGCGGCGGCGTCGGAACCGGCCAACGCCCGGTAGCCCTCCGCCGCCTCCCGGGTCGGTGGTGACGGCGAGACGCTTGCCGGTGAGTGAGGCGGTCAGCGCCGCGATCCCGGGGTCCAGCCCGGTGTGCGGATGGACGGGGAAGACCGCTTCCAGCGCGGCCAGGATCTCCGCCGGGGCGTAGCCGGCCAGTGTGGTCAGGGCCGCGACGCCGGCGGTGTGGAGCACGAGCCGGGGACGGTCGCGGACGATCGGGTACAGCTGGTGCTCGCGGAGGTGCTCGTACCGGGAGGCCGCCTCGATCAGGACCCCGAGCGCGGGCGCGAGCCACCGAGGACGATCCTCACCCGACGCGGTGAGCAGCCGGCGGGGTGCACCGGCGGCCCAGGGATCGGGGGGATGCTCCGTCGCCCACGGATGCCCGGGGGTGCTCAGGGCGAGGAGGTCCTCGCCGAGCCGATCGGGGTAGAGCGGTTCGAGCCAGGTTCCGCCGGCCGCCGCGTCGCCGGACACCTCCGCCGGCGGGGGTAGCAGCGGGCGTGGTCGCGAAGGATCTCGCCGGCCGCCTGGTGGGTCTGCACTCCGGTGACCCCGGCCGCGGCCAGCGCGGCGACCGCGGGATCGTGCGGGAGAGGCCCGGTGAGCGTCGCGGTGTGCACGACCTGGGCCATCACCTCCGGTGGGGTGTGGATCCGGGCGGCGGCCGGGGCCCGGTCGGGGTGGTGCTCGTAGAGCCGGGTCCAGTGTTCGCGCTCGCGGCGCAGCAGGTAGGCCGCGACCCGGACGGGGCCGGCCGGTGCCGGCGCGCCCGCACGGCCGACGGCGTCGACGGCGGCCAGGGCGGCCATGTGGACGGTCAACGCCAGCCGGTAGTCCTCATCGGTCTCCAGTTGCGGCGGGGCCTCGACCGCCGGGGGTCCGGACAGCCCGACGAACGGCGCGAACTGCTCGCACGCGGCGTCGAACAGCCCGCGGCGCTGGGCCGGGTCGTCGGCCAGTGGCCCAGCGGGACCGAGTCGGTCGCGATGTGACGGGCGAGCAGGACCTCCCACCCGGCGCCGGCCGCCTGCGCCGCCTGCGCGGCCAGCCGGGTCTTTCCCTGCCCGCCGGGACCGTGGACCAGCCGCACCGCGACCGGGTCCGGCCCGTCGCGCCGCCAGGTGGCGCAGTTCCTGGTGCCGACCGGTGAACTCGATGATCCGGTAGGGCGCGGAGAGCAGCCGGGACGGCTGCCGGGACACCTTGGCCGACGGCGGCTCCGGCGGGCCGGAGCGGGAAGGGGTCGATCCGCCACAGCGGCCCCCGGCCGGCGTAGATGTACGCGTACTGGGAACACGGCGAACGCGGCTCCGGTCGCCGGTCAGCCGATCGGGTCAGCGCACGGGAGCCGCTTCGCGGGCCGGTGCGGCCGGAGCGCCGGTGTTCAGCGCGCGCAGGATGTCCTCGACGCGGGCCTTCGCGTCGCCGAACAGCATCTGGGTGTTCTCCCGGAAGAACAGCGGGTTCTGCACCCCGGCGTAACCGGCGGCCATCGAGCGCTTGAACACGATGACGTTCTCGGCCTCCCAGACGTGCAGCACGGGCATCCCCGCGATCGGCGAGTTCGGGTCCTCGGCCGCGGACGGGTTCACGGTGTCGTTCGCGCCGATCACCAGCACCACCGACGTCTCCGGGAAGTCGTCGTTGATCTCGTCCATCTCCAGCACGATGTCGTAGGGCACCTTCGCCTCGGCCAGCAGCACGTTCATGTGCCCGGGCAGACGCCCGGCGACCGGGTGGATGCCGAAGCGCACCTCGACCCCGCGCTCGCGCAGCGTCCGGGTGAGCTCGGCCACCGGGTACTGGGCCTGGGCGACCGCCATGCCGTACCCGGGCGTGATGATCACGCTCTTCGCGGCGGCCAGCAGCTCGGCCGTGCCCTCCGCGCCGATCTCGCGGTGCTCGCCGTAGTCGGTGTCGTCGGCCGGGCCGGCGGCGATGCCGAACCCACCGGCGATCACCGAGAGGAACGAGCGGTTCATGGCCTGGCACATGATCCAGCTCAGGTACGCACCCGAGGACCCGACCAGCGCGCCGGTGACGATCAGCAGGTCGTTGGAGAGCAGGAACCCGGAGGCCGCGGCGGCCCAGCCGGAGTAGCTGTTGAGCATCGACACGACGACCGGCATGTCACCGCCGCCGATCGAGGCCACCAGGTGCCAGCCGAGCACCAGCGCGAGCACGGTCAGCGCGATCAGCAGCGCCAGGTTCGGCGCGGCCACGAACCAGATCGTGAGCGCCACGAACACGACGAGCGCGCCGACGTTGAGGACGTTCTTGCCCGGCAGCATCAGCGGCGACGAGTTGATCCGCGCGGAGAGCTTGAGGAACGCGACGATCGAACCGGTGAACGTCACCGCGCCGATGAACACCCCGATCGCGACCTCGGCGTGGTGGATGCCGAGCAGCGAGCCGGTCAGCGCGTCCGAGTGCTCCAGGTAGCCGTTCCAGCCCACCAGCACGGCGGCGGCCCCGACGAAACTGTGCAGCAGCGCGATGAGCTCCGGCATGCCGGTCATCTCGACGATCCGGGCCCGCCAGAGCCCGATGCCCGCGCCGAGCACGACCGCCACGACCAGCAGCACGCCGCCGACGACGTCCACGCCGCCGTCGATGGCCAGCACGACGGTCGCGGCCAGCGCGATCGCCATGCCGACGACGCCGGACGTGGCGCCGGCCCTGGACGTCTCGTGTTTGGACAGGCCCGCCAGGCTGAGGATGAACAGCAGCGCGGCGATCAGGTAGGCGGCCTGGGCCGCGGAGGTGACGTTCACGCTCAGCTCCTCGAGAACATGGCCAGCATGCGGCGGGTGACGGCGAAACCGCCGAAGATGTTGATGCTGGCGAGCAGGATCGCGATCGAGGCCAGGATCGTCACCGGTACGTGGTCGTGCCCGATCTGGAGCAGGGCGCCGACGACGATGATCCCGGAGATCGCGTTGGTGACCGACATCAGCGGGGTGTGCAGCGCGTGGTGGACGTTGCCGATGACGTAGTAGCCGATGACGATCGCCAGGACGAACACCGTGAAGTGGGCGGTGAGCGCGGCCGGAGCGAAGCCGATGATCAGGAACAGCGCGACCGCCGCGAGCGCGGGGACGAGCGCCCGCCGCGCGGGACTTCTGCGCTTCGCGGGGGCCTTCTCCACCACCGGGGCGGCGACCGGTGGCGCGGCGGGGGTCGCGCTCACCGGCACCGGGGGCGGCGGCCACGTCTTCTCGCCGTCGCGCACCACGGTCATCGCCCGCTGGACGACGTCGTCGAAGTTCAGGACCGCGTGCCCGTCCTTCTCCGGCGTCAGCAACTTCATCAGGTTGACGAGGTTCGTGCCGTAGAGCTGCGAGGCCTGCGCGGGCAGGCGCCCGGCGAGGTCGGTGTAGCCGATGATCGTGACGCCGTTCGCGGTCACCACCGAGCGGCCCGCGACGCTCCCGGCGACGTTGCCGCCCTGCGCGGTGGCCATGTCGACCACGACGCTGCCCGGTTTCATCGCCGCGACGTGCTCGGCGGTGAGCAGCGTCGGCGCCGTCCGGCCGGGGATCAGCGCGGTCGTGATCACGATGTCGACGTCGGCGGCCTGGGCGGCGTAGAGCGCGGCCGCGGCGGCGTCGTAGTCGGCCGAGGTCGCTTTCGCGTACCCGTCGGTGGAGGCTTCCTGCGCGACGCCGACCGGAAGGAACTCCCCGCCCAGCGACTTGACCTGCTCGGCGACCTCGGGCCGCGGGTCGGTGGCCCGCACGACCGCGCCGAGGCTGTTGGCGGCGGCGATCGCGGCCAGCCCGGCCACCCCGGCGCCGGCGACGAGCACCGTCGCCGGCGGCATCTTGCCGGCCGCGGTGACCTGGCCGCCGAAGAGGCGCCCGAACGCGTGGGCGGCCTCGATGACGGCCCGGTACCCGGCGATGTTCGCCATCGAGGAGAGGACGTCCATCGACTGCGCGCGCGAGATGCGGGGGACGGCGTCCATCGCCAGGACGGTGATCGGGCGCCGGGTGAGCGACTCGACGAGCGCCGGGTTCGCGGCCGGGCTGATCAGCGAGACCAGCGTCGCGCCGTCGGCCAGCGCGGCGATCTCCGGCGCCGAGGGGGCGTTGACCTTGAGGACGACGTCCGCGGCCCAGGCCTCGGGGCCGGGAGCGATCCGGGCGCCGGCGGCCACGTACGCCTCGTCGGCGAAGCTGGCCTGGGCGCCCGCGCCGGACTCCACGACGACGTCGTAGCCGAGCTTGCGCAGCTGACCCACGGTGGCCGGGGTCGCGGCCACGCGTGTTTCGCCGGGCGACGACTCGGCGACCACCCCGAGGGTCTGCGGTGACTGTGCCGACCCCGTCGACTCCGTCAACTCTGTCAACTCCGCGTCCTTCCTTCGGCGCGCGACCGGCGAGGGAGAAAAAGCCGCCCGCGAGCAGCGGACGGCACGTTTCCGAGGACCCCGATCAGTGCGGCGACCACGACGTGCGTGATGTTGACACGGATTCCGTGGGTCCGAATACCGATGTAACGAACGCCTCACGCCGATTGCGCCGAAAGGCGCCTCCTCAATTGATTCAGTCTAACGACAGTGACAAAAACAGGGGTCGATTATGCGGTCTGATCGGGTTCCGTGCTGCGAATCCACAGGTCTTCGGCGATGAAGAACTCCAGCAGGGACGCGATTTCGGCCGGGGAGTCACCTTCGACCACGATCTCGTTGTTGATCCGGATCGTGACGTCGTCGAGCATCTCCAGCGTGTGGATCTCCGGCGTCGTCGTGCGTAACACCGCGATCACCTGGGACAGGCTCGCGTCGTCGAATGCGTGCACCATCGGTGTCCTCCTCGGATGACTTCTCTGCGAGGACAGAACCGCGAAATCACCCGCTGATACGTCACTCGACGCCGGGAACGACCGCGACGCGCTCGGGGTGGTCCAGGCGGTAGCCGACGCCGCGCACGGTGACGATCCGCGGGCCGGTGGGGGAGAGCTTCACGCGGATGCGCCGCACGTGGACGTCGATCGTGCGTTCGCTGTCGCGGTAGCGCGCCCCCCAGACCGCGTCGATGAGCTGACTGCGGCTGAACACCTGGCGCGGGTTGCGCGCGAGGAACGCGAGCAGGTCGAACTCCCGGCGGGTCAGCGGCACCTCGACCCCGTCCTGCACGGCGATCCGCCGTCCGGCCACGATCCGCAGAGCCGCGCCGTCGTCACCGGGAAAGGCCGGGGACGCCGGGGGTGTGGCCGATGCCGCCGGGCGGGTCGCGGCGTCGCCGAACCCCAGCGAGACCGAGGCGGAGACCGACGTGTCCCCGGAGCGCGCGTGCTCGGCGAGCAGGTCGCTGATCTCCGCGCAGAGCGCGGACGCGACCCCGGGGGCGCCGCCTCCGGCGAGGTCGATCTCGACCGTGACCCGGGCCGACCGGTCCGGCTCCGCGGCCCGGCCGGAGCGGACACGGGTCACCGGCACCGGGCGGGCGTGCACTGTCATCAGGAACCGTTCTCCTCCGCGCGTCGCAGTTAGGCAACCCTAACTAATTGGTCCGCGCTGTGGGCTGTGGTGTGCCTCTCCACCTAACCCACGCGCCGGTGGAACCCAGGGTTCGCCGGTCCCGCTCGCGGCGTTCTGGAATAAAAACGGTAATTACCGGCAAAACCGGATGTATGGCAACAGTGCTGTACCGCCTGGGAGCAGTGGCCTGCCGGTTCCGCGTGCTGGTGGCGGTGGTGTGGGTGCTCGCGCTGGCCGGGGCCGGCGTCGGAGCGGCGACGCTGTCCGGCCGGACCGTCAACACGTTCAGCATCCCCGGGCAGGAGTCGACGACCGCGCTCGAGAAGATCGGCGAGCGTTTCGGGAGCGGCGCCAACGGCGCGACCGCACGGGTCGTGTTCGAGGCCCCCGGGTCGATCACCGACGCCGCGCCGCAGATCGCCGCGGTCGTGGAGGAGCTCTCCGGGCTCCCGGGCGTGGTCGGCGCGACCGATCCGCTCGACCCGGCGTCGCCGGTGATCTCGGCCGACAAGCGGGCCGCCGCCAGCACCGTCACCTACGCCGTCCAGGCGTCCGAGATCACCGCCGACCAGCGGGAAGCGCTGCTGGACGCGGTGGCCGAAGCCTCCGGCTCCGGGCTCACCGTGGAGGTCACCGGCGAGGCCGCCCAGGAGCAGGGCGGGGAGGTCGGCGGGCCGGCCGAGGCCGGTGGTGTCGTGGTGGCGCTGATCGTGCTGGCGATCACCTACTCCTCGCTCGTCGCCGCCGGGATGAACCTGCTCACCGCGCTGGTCGGCGTCGGCATCGGCGCGCTGGGCATCACGACGCTCACCGGGTTCGTCGACCTGCAGGCCACCACCCCGGTCCTCGCGGTGATGCTCGGGCTGGCGGTCGGCATCGACTACGCGTTGTTCATCTTCACGCGGTTCCGGCAGGAACTGCTCGCCGGCCGGGCGGTCGGCGAGGCGGCCGCGCTGGCGGTCGGCACCGCCGGGTCCGCGGTCGTCACCGCCGGGATCACGGTCGTGATCGCGCTGGCCGGGCTCGCGGTCGCCGGTATCCCGTTCCTCACCGAGATGGGCCTCGCGGCGGCCGCGACGATCGTCGTCGCGGTGCTGGTGGCGGTGACGCTCGTGCCGGCCGTGCTGGGGCTGATCGGGTTGCGCGCGCTCCCGCGGAAGGTGCGCCCGGCCGTGCGCGAGGGGAGCCCCGCGCCGCTGCACCACTCGCGCGGGTTCGTCGCCGCGTGGGCCCGCGTGGTGACCGACCACGCGGCGCTGAGCCTGCTGGCCGCGGTGGTGGTGCTCGGCGTGATCACGATCCCGGTCACCGCGATGCGCACGACCCTCGACCAGGAACCGGTTCCGGGGTCCACCCAGGCGCGGGCCACCGCGATCCTCTCCGAACGCTTCGGCGCCGGGTTCACCGGGCCGCTGGTTATCCTCGCCGACGGGCCGGACGCCGGGACCGTCGCCGCGACCGCCCTGGAGAAGGCCAGGACCCTGGACGACGTCGCGGTGGCGACCGGACCGAGCCTCAACTCCGACGCGGACGCGGCGCTGGTCACCGTCATCCCGAAGTCGGGGCCGGACAGCGCCGAGACCGAGGCGCTCGTGCACGCACTGCGCGACGCGATGGCGCAGGTCGGTGGCGAGGCCAGGCTCTACGTCACCGGGGCGACCGCGGTCAGCGTCGACGTCTCGCAGAAGCTCAACCAGGCGCTGCCCGAGTACCTGCTGCTCGTCGTCGGGCTGGCGCTGGTGCTGTTGATACTGGTCTTCCGCTCGCTGCTCGTCCCGGTGGCCGGGGTGCTCGGTTTCCTGCTCACCGTGGGCGCGTCGTTCGGCGCCACCGTCGCGGTGTTCGAGTGGGGCTGGCTGACGTTCCTGGTCAACACCGACGTCACCGGGCCGCTGCTGAGCCTGATGCCGATCATCGTCGTCGGCATCCTGTTCGGGCTCGCGATGGACTACCAGGTGTTCCTGGTGAGCCGGATGCACGAGGCCCACGCGCACGGCGCCGCGCCGCGCGAGGCGGTCGTGACCGGGTTCCGGCAGGCCGGACCGGTGGTCGTCGCCGCGGCCACGATCATGTTCGCGGTCTTCGCGGGCTTCATCCCCGAGGGTGACCGCACGATCAAGCCGATCGCGTTCGCCCTCGCCCTCGGCATCCTGTTCGACGCGATCGTGGTGCGGATGATCGCGATGCCGGCCGCGTTGACGCTGCTCGGGTCGTCGGCCTGGTGGCTGCCGGGCTGGCTGCGGTGGCTACCCGAGCTCGACGTCGAAGGCGCCGCCCTGGAACGCGACCACAGTGGAGACCGCGAGTTCGCCCCCTCGTGACCCCCGATGTCCTAACGTGGCATCCCATGAAGGTACGGGTGGACAACGAGCGCTGCGAGGCGCACGGTCAGTGCAACATGGTCGACGAAGACCTCTTCCCGCTCGACGACGACGGGTACAGCACGCTCGGCACCGGCGTGGACGTTCCGCCCGGCAAGGAACAGATCGCCCGGCTCGGCGTCGATTCGTGCCCATTGCAGGCGCTGCACCTCGAGTGAGCGTTAACCTCGCAGCCGCCAACTGTTCATGATGAACGTGCGGAGGCTGTTGTGGGCGGTAGAAGAGTGCTCGTCGTGGTGGCCGCGATTGTCGGTGCGCTCACGCTGGTCGGGGGCGGGATCGCGATCGCGGACACCCCGGAGCCGTCGATCAAGACCCGGACGCCCCGGACCGAGAACGGCGTGCCGAACATCGACGTCGTCCGGCAGCAGATCAAGAACTACTACGGCGATCCGCTCGGCACCGGCACGTTCGGCGCGAGCAGCAACTACGCCAAGGAAGCCAAGCGGGTCGCCGCGGCCGGGACGAAGTACCTCGGCCAGCCCTACCGGGGCGGGAAGCGCAAGGCGATCCTGATGGACGTCGACGACACGACGCTCAACACCTGGAACTACGAGATCGCGGTGAACTTCGCGTTCACCCCGGCGAGCAACGCCGAGTTCGTGCTGGGGCAGAAGTTCCCGGCGGTGCCGGGCATGGTCGGCCTCGCGAAGGCGGCCGAGCGGCACGGGTACGCGATCTTCTTCCTGACCGGCCGGGGTGCGGCGCAGGAGGCCGCGACGCTGGGCAACCTCACCGCCGACGGCACCGGCGTGGACGCCGGCTACCCGAAGCCGACGCCGCTGGGCAACGGGGAGGACGGCCTGTTCACCAAGCCGGCCGTCGCGGACTACCCGGCCTACCTCAAGAAAGCCTGCGCGAACGACCCCAAGGGCACCTGCACGACGATCCACTACAAGTCCGCGACCCGGGCGCACATCGAGTCGCTCGGCTTCGACATCGTCGCCAACTTCGGCGACCAGTGGAGCGACCTCAAGGGCGGCTACGCCAACCGCAGCTTCAAGCTGCCGAACCCGACGTACTTCCTGCCGTGACGTGCACGCCGGGCCCGGGCCGGAGCCCGGGCCCGGCGTGGCCGGTCACGGGCGGGCGGTGTCCTGCACCGATCCCGCGCGGTCCTTCGCCTCGCCCCGCAGCCCCTGGGCGTGGTCCTGGGCCTCGTCCCGGACGTGCTGCGCTGCCTCGGTGGCGGTCTCCTTGACCTGCTGAGCGGCCTGCTGCGCCGGCTCCTGCAGGTGCGACGCGACCTCCTTGGCCTTCTCGCCGAGTGCCTGACCGGCCTGCTTGACCGGCTCCTCGGCCCGCTCGCGCAGCGCCGCACCGGCCTTGCGCTCCGGCGGCGTGGCCGGCAACAGGCTGGAGGCCAGCCACCCGACACCGAACGCGATCAGCCCGGCCGCGAGGGGGTTGCCCTCGGTCCGGCGCCGCGCGGTCTGTGCGGTGCTCCCGGCGGCCGAGGCCACCGAGTCCTTGGCGTTCCCGGCCTGCGCGGCGACGCCGTGCCCGGCGTCGGCGATACCGTGCCCGGCCCCGGCGGCCCGGTCGTGGGTTCCGTGCGCCACGTCGGCCGCCTTGTCCCGGACCGTGCCGGTGACCTCGGACGCCGTGCCCATGATCCGCTCCCTCACCGTCGTCGCGGCGTCCGTGACCCGGCCGGCCTGACGCCGGGCGGCCTGCCGCGGGCTGACCTTCTCGACGAGCGCGTCGACGTCGTCACCCAGCCGCATCCGCTGCCGCATGATGTCGCGCTCTATGCGTTCCTGTTCTGTACCCAACGCACGTCCTCCTTCACCGTCTCGACCGTCCGCTTCGGAACCGGGTTGACCTCTTTGGCCTTGCTGCGGCCGTACGCGGCGAGCGCGGCGGCGCCGACGGCCCAGAGCACGCCGACGAGGAACGCGGCCCACCCGACCGGGATGACCTCGCCGAGGCCGTACATCACCGCGAGCGAGAGGAACAGCAGGGCGAGCCAACCGGCCAGCCCGGCGCCGCCGAACGCGCCGCCGGCCTTCCCGGCCTTCGTGAACTCTTCCTTGGTCTCGGCCTTGGCGAGCGCGATCTCCTGCCGGACGAGCGTGGTCAGGTCGTTGGCGACGTTCTTGACCAGGTCACCGACCGAGGCGTTCCCGACCTCATGGGTCGGCTCGCCCGGCACACCAGCGGTCATCGCCGGTCCTCGCGGTAACGCGGGTCGGCGTAGGGGTCGTCCACCGGCGGGGTGGGCGGCGGCGGAGGCGACGACGGCGTGGCGGCCGGAGCTCCGGGCGGCGCGGCCGGGTAACCCTCGGCGTAGCCGGGACCGGCCGGCGGGTAGGGCTCGCTGGCCGGTACCTCGGCGATGCCGACCGCGGTGTCGTCGGCGGCGTGCCGCGGCGTGGCCGGCACCGGCGGAAGCGGCTCGGTGGCGCCGACACCGAGCCCGGAGTACGTCGAATCCGGGTAGGCCGGAGCGGGGTCCGAATAGGCCGGGACGGGGTCGGGGTAGACCGGGGCCGGGTAGGTCTCGTCGGAGTAGCGCGGCTGGTCGTCGACCGCCGAGCGGCGGTCGGAGCCGGAGCCGGAGCCGGAGTCGTCCGACGCGGCCGACACGCTGCGGAACACCCGCCCCGCCACCACCCCGGCGGCGCCGGCGAGCAACAGGAACGTGCCCGGGCGACGGCGGGCGAACGATCGCACGTCGGCCAGGATCGCGTCCGGCCCCTTCTCGTCGAGGTAGTCGGCGAACGTCCGCGCGTACGTGGAGGCACGCTGCGAGAGCTCGTTGGTCAGCGCGGACTGGCCGCCACCGGACCCGAACTCGTCGCCGGTCGTGCGGAGCGCGTCGACCAGGCGGCGGCGCTGCGAGTCGACCTGGGTGTTCACCTCGTCACGGGTCGTCCGGAGCAGGTCGCCGGCCTGGGCCTTGGCCTCGGCGGCCACATGCGACGCCTCCGAACCGGCCGTCTGCGCCACCTGGGCGCCGGACTCCTTAGCGCTCTGCGCGAGCGCCGAGCCTTCGTGCTGCGCCGAGCCCGCGGCCTCGCGGGCACGGTCCGTCGTGCTGGGTGTGCTCGTCATCGTTACCCCTGGGGGCGTTCGGGGGATGGGGTCACCGCTGGGGTGTCCTCAGACGATCGGAGCAAACCTGTCGCGCTCGGTAATCAATTGAGTATCCAGAGTGTCAGGTTCAGGGCAGCGGCGTAGCCCACCCACAGCAGGTACGGCACCAGCAGGAGTCCGGCGAGCCGCGAGATCCGGACGAACACCACCGCGTTGGCCGCGATGACCAGCCAGAGAATCGTGATCTCGGCGAACGCCGCCCCGGGCTGTTCGAACGCGAAGAACAGCCACGACCAGGCCGCGTTGAGCACGAGCTGGCCGGCGTAGAGCCCGAACGGCAGCGGACGCGGCCCCACCCGTCGCCAGGCCAGCCAGCCGGCCACGCCGATCATCGTGTAGAGCACCGTCCACACCGGGCCGAAGAGCCCGCTCGGCGGAGCCCAGGCCGGCCGGTCGAGCCCGGTGTAGTACGTTCCGGCGTCCGCGCTGGCCACGCCGCCGATCGCCGCCGCCGCGAACGCCGCCAGCAGGAAACCGGCCAGGGCCACCGCGGCCGGGACACGACGATGACGCTGACGAGCGGAAGTGGCGGCCATGCGTGGAAGATAACCCCATGGTCACCGATCAACCCATCACCAACTGGGCCGGAAATGTCGTTTTTTCGACCCGGACGCTGCACCGCCCCACCAGCGTCGACCAGGTCCGTGAGGTGGTCGCGGACGCCGAGCACCTCCGGGTGCTCGGCACCGGGCACTCGTTCAGCGCGGTCGCCGACAGCGACCGGGCGCTGCTCACCGTGGCCGACCTCCCGCGCCGCATCGAGATCGACGCCGAGCGGCGCTCGGTGACGGTCAGCGCGGGCACGCGGTTCGGTGAGCTCGCCCAGGTGCTCGACCCCGCCGGGTGGGCGCTGCACAACCTCGGCTCGCTGCCGCACATCAGCATCGGCGGCGCGGTGGCCACCGGCACCCACGGGTCGGGCGCCACGAACGGCTGCCTGGCGTCGGCGGTGAACGCGATCGAGCTGGTCACGCCGAGCGGCGAGCTGGTGCACCTCGCGCGCGGCGACGAGAACTTCGACGGGTCGGTCGTCACGCTCGGCTCGATCGGCGTCGTCACCGCGCTCGGCCTGGACATCCAGCCGCGCTACGAGGTCGAGCAGCGCGTCTACGACCGCATGTTCCTCCCGGCGCTGCGGGTCAACCTGCGCGACGTGCTGACCGCGGCGTACAGCGTCAGCGTGTTCCTGACCTGGCGGCGGCCGTTCGCCGAGCAGGTCTGGGTCAAGCACCGCACCGACGCCGGGGAGTGGCCGCACGGGCGGGACTGGCTCGGTGCCACGCTCGCGCCCGGCCAGCGCAACCCGGTTCCCGGTCAGGACCCGGGCTTCGCGACCCAGCAGGGCGGCGCCCCCGGGCCCTGGCACACCCGGTTGCCGCACTTCCGGCTGGAGTTCACGCCGAGCGCCGGTGAGGAGCTGCAGACCGAGTACCTGCTGCCGATCGAGAACGCGGTCCCGGCGCTCGACGTGCTCAGCGCTCTCGCCGACCGGCTCGCCCCGAACCTCTACGTCTGCGAGCTGCGGACGGTCGCCGCCGACGAGCTGTGGCTGTCGGAGGCCTACCGGCAGGACAGCATCGCGCTGCACTTCACCTGGCGGCCCGATCCGGAGGCGGCCCGGCCGGTCGTCACCGCGCTGGAGGAGGGGCTGGCCCCGCTGGGCGCGCGCCCGCACTGGGGCAAGGTCTTCTCGATGGAGCCCGCGGACGTGGCGGCCCGGTACCCGCGCTTCGCCGACGCACAGGCGCTGATCCGCCGGTACGACCCGGACGGCAAGTTCCGCAACGCGTTCACCGAGCGCTACCTGGACCAGGTCTAGACCTGTTCGGCGGCCTGCTGGCGGTCGATCCGGGCCAGCACGACCTGCGCGGCCTCGTCGTCGAGGGTGCGGGCGATCACCGAGATCGAGAGCGCCTCGCGCTGCCGGTCGAACCGGTCGAGCGTGGCCGGGTCGGTGGGGGTCGCCACCTCGCCGCGCACCAGCCGGCCGCCCCGGACCCGCCGCCGGGGCCGGCCGTCGCGACGGCGGCGGCCGGGCCGGGCGTCGTCGGGGAGCGACGGCACGGTGCCGGCCTCCGCGTCGGCCGCGATCCGCTCGGCCAGCGCGAGCTGCTCCAGCGCGACGCGGTCCTCCTCGCTGGTGTCGATCCGGAGCCTGCGGGCCAGCAGCGCGAGCGTCGGGCCCTGCACCAGAAGCGTGCCGAACACCACGAAGTAGGCCAGGAACTGCAGCGTGTCGCGGTGCGGGAACGGCGCGCCGTCCTCGGTGAGCAGCGGGATGCCGCCGGCGGCGCCGAGCGTCACGATGCCGCGCATCCCGGTCCAGGACAGCAGCGTCTGCTCTTTCCAGCCGAGCGCCTCGGGGATCTCCGGTGCCCGCCCGCGCCGCTCGGCGACCTGCTGCAGGCGCTCGTCCCAGCGCTTGCGGAACAGCGGGTCCTGCAACCGCCGTTGCAACGACTGGTTGGCCAGCAGCCGTCGCCCGAAGACGACCGCTACCCAGGCGAACCGGACCGCGATGACGACGACCAGCAGCACGACGCCGGTGAGCAGGGTGCGCCCCAGCGGCTCCCCGGACTCGCGCAGGTCATCGATGACGAACTTCATCTGCAGGCCGGTGTAGGCGAAGACGAACGACTCCAGCAGCGCGCCGAGTACCGGCCAGACCTCGCGCTCGGTCATCCGGGTCCGGAACCCCAGGCGTTCACGCCTGCGGTTGCCGTACTCGGACTCGACCGCGACGTTGAACCCGGCCACGACGACCGCGAGCACCCCGGACGCGTGCGCCTCCTCGGCCGCCAGGTACGCGGCGAACGGCACGACCAGCCCGACCGCGGTGCCGAGCGTCGGGTCGTCGAGCCGGCGGCGGATCGCGGTGGCGAGGTTGCCCAGCGCGAAGCCGATCAGGACCCCGACCAGCGCGGACCACGCGAACAGCAGCGCCCCGTTGTCGATGAACGTCTCCTCGCCGCCGGTGGCCGCGAGCGCGATGCTGAACAGGGTGAGCGCCATCGCGTCGTTCACCAGGCTCTCGC
Source organism: Cryptosporangium arvum DSM 44712 (assembly GCF_000585375.1). Taxonomy (NCBI): domain Bacteria; kingdom Bacillati; phylum Actinomycetota; class Actinomycetes; order Cryptosporangiales; family Cryptosporangiaceae; genus Cryptosporangium; species Cryptosporangium arvum. The sequence continues at coordinate 4,873,015 of NZ_KK073874.1, read as the reverse complement.
CGGTGAGGATCGCGGTGACCCGCCGGGTCAGGCCGAGCTCCTGGCCGTGGGCGGTGATCGTCACCGTGTCCGGCGGCGCGACGATCGCGGCCAGCAGCAGCGCGACGCTCGCGCCGAGCGCGGGCATCATCAGGTCCACCGCGATCCGGGACAGCCACGCGGTGAGCAGCACGAGCACGACGCCCAGGCCGAGGATCGCGCGCAGGTTGCGCAGGAAACTGAAGAACGAGAACTCCAGCGCCGCGGCGTAGAGCAGCGGCGGTACGACCAGCCCCAGGATCAGCTCCGGGTCGAGCTCCAGCCGGGGGAGCCCGGGGACGAACGACACCGCGGCCGCCGCGATCAGGATCAGCAGGCCGGGCTGGGCGTTGACGCGACGCCCGAACGCCGAGATCGCGATAGCTCCCAGAGCCAGCAGAACGAGCAGGATTCCGGCGTTCACGCCGGGCAGCCTAGCGACGCTCGTGCCGGGGGCCCCGGCTAGGCTGCCAGCGTGGCGGAGAAAAAGACCCGCGGACGCCTCCTGCTGATCGCGCTGCTGGCCGTGGGCCTGCTCGCCGCGGTCGGCACGCTGAGCGCGGCCTGGGTCGGCCGGGACGAACCCGCCGCGACGGTCACCGCGTCGCCGACCGCCGGGGTCACCACCGCGGCCCCGACGCCGATGACCAGCGAGGAGGCCCGGGCCGAGTTCTACCGGCAGCACCCGCGGGCGACCGGCTGGTGGCAGTGGGTGCTGATCGGCGGTCTGCTGGCCGCGCTCGCGGTCATCGCGGGGTTGTTGCTCACCCGACCCAGAACCGAGAAGTAACCTCCGTTTTCATGACCGCTAACGCGCGTTCCGGACCCCCGAGGGACAAGCCTCCCGCTCCGGCACCGCCCCCGCCTCCGGCCTGGCGCCGCTACCTCATCCCGATCGGCGTCGCACTCACGTTGTTCCTGCTGTTCTTCCCGTTCGGACGCATGGGCGTGAAGACGGTCGAGTACGGCACGCTCAGCGACCAGATCGCCGCCAAGCGCGTCGACACGCTCGAACTGCGTGCCGACGGCACGATCACCGGCACGTACCGCGCGAACTTCGACGACGGCGCCGACTTCACCTCGCACTACCCGACCGGCCTCAACGGCCCGGACGACGCGTTCCTCGCCGCGGTGAAGGACCCCGACGTCGTGCCGCACTTCACCGCCACCGGCGCCAGCAGCTCGTTCTGGGGCATCCTGCTCTCGCTCGCCCCGCTGCTGCTGTTCATCGCGTACTTCTGGTGGATCGGGCGGCAGGCCCGCAAGGGCGCCCAGCTCGGTGGCCTCGGCGGCATGTTCGGCGGGGTCGGGCGGTCCACCGCGAAGGTGATCGACTCCGAGCGTCCGGACACCACGTTCGCCGACGTCGCCGGGTACGAGGGCGTGAAACGGGACGTCACCGAGGTCGTCGACTTCCTCAAGCAGCCCGACAAGTACGCCGCGGCCGGTGCCGTCGGGCCGAAGGGCATCCTGATGGCCGGGCCGCCCGGCACCGGCAAGACGCTGCTGGCCCGCGCGGTCGCGGGCGAGGCCGCGGTGCCGTTCTTCGCGGTCACCGGCTCCTCGTTCGTCGAGCTGTTCGTCGGCGTCGGCGCGTCCCGCGTGCGTGACCTGTTCGCCGACGCGCGCAAGCGGGCGCCGTCGATCATCTTCATCGACGAGATCGACGCGATCGGCCAGCGCCGCAACACCGGCGGCTTCGCCAGCAACGACGAGCGCGAGCAGACGCTCAACCAGCTGCTGGCCGAGATGGACGGGTTCGACCCGTCGACCGGTGTCGTGGTGATCGCGGCGACCAACCGGCCCGAGACGCTCGACCCGGCGCTGCTGCGGCCCGGGCGGTTCGACCGGCAGGTGGCGGTGCCGCTGCCGAACCAGGCCGAGCGGGAGGCGATCCTCGCCGTGCACGCGCGGGGCAAGAAGCTCGCTCCGGACGTCGATCTGAACGCGACCTCGCGCGCCACCCCGGGGTTCTCCGGCGCGGATCTCGCGAACCTGCTCAACGAGGCGGCGATCGTGGCGGTGCGCGACGGGCGGGCCGAGGTGCGGGCGGCCGACCTCTCGCAGGCCCGCGACCGGGTGCTGCTCGGCCAGCGTCTCGGGTCGAACTTCCTGCTGCCGAACGAGAAGCAGAGCGTCGCCGTGCACGAGTCCGGGCACGCGCTCGTCGCGGCGCTCTCCCCGGCCGCGGACCCGGTCGACAAGGTCACGATCCTGCCGAGCGGGATGGCGCTCGGCGTCACCGAGCAGCTGCCCGAGGCCGAGCGTCACCTGTACTCGCAGTTGCAGCTGACGACGACGCTGTCGGTGCAGCTCGGCGGACGGGCGGCTGAGCTGGTGGTGTTCGGGGAGGGCTCGACCGGGGCGTCGAACGACCTCGCGAAGGCCACCGAGCTGGCGACGCGGATGGTGCGCGAGTTCGGGCTCTCGCCGAAGCTCGGCCCGGTCGGGTACGCCAGCGACCAGCCCCAGTACCTCGGGGTCGGCGGGCCGGACCGCGCGTACAGCGAGGAGACCCAGCGCGTGGTCGACGAGGAGGTCGCCCGGCTGCTGCGCGAGGCCGAGAGCCGCGCGATCGACCTGCTGACCCGCCACCGCGCCGCGCTCGACGAGTTGAGCGGCGCCCTGCTCGAGCACGAGACCGTGGACGGGCGCACCGTCCACGAGATCGCCGACCGGGCGCAGGCCGCGGACCCGGCGGCCTGAGCCCGGAGGCCACCGGGGTCCGGGCCCCGGTGGCCTCAGGCGTAGTCGTCCCAGGCGGGCAGGGGCTCGCCCGCGATCGAGGCCACGAGCCGGTCGAGGTACCAGCGCCAGCCGGTCTCGATGTCCCCGGCCGGCGTCCCGGCGGTGAGGCGCTGCTCGAACACCAGCGTGGTGCCGGAGCCGCGCCCGCTGAGCGTCACGGCCAGGTGCCAGACGCCCCCGTCGTAGGACGGCATGTCGACGATCAGCCGGTGCGGGGGTGAGCACTCGACGATCTCCACCGTCTCCGGCTTGCCCTCCTCACCGCCGGCGTCGAGCTCGCCGGTCGACGTGAACTCGACCGTGCCGCCGGTACCGCCGGTGCCCTCGTAGCGGCCGATCCAGCGGGCCAGCCGGTCGGATTCGGTGATCGCGGCCCACACGTCCTCGATCGGGTCGGGGAACGCGCGGTGGAGCACGATCGTCTCGGTGCCGTCGTCGTTGCGCCGCACCTCACCCTGCGGACCGGTGACCATCGCCGACCTCCTTGTTCCCGCGCCGCCCTCGGCGCAACTCGGTCTCCAACGCGTCCAGGCGTTCGGCCGGGGACGGTCTCCGTGCGGGCGTGACCCGGCGCAGCCAGGCGTCGACCTCGGCGAGCGGCGCGGCGGCCAGGTGGTACACCCGCTCCTGCCCGCGGACCTCGGACGACGCGAGCCCGGCGTCACGCAGCACGCGCAGGTGCCTGCTCACCGCCGGCCGGCTGATCGCGAAGCGCGCCGCGATCGCCCCGGCCGTGGCCGCGCCCTCGCGCAGCCCGGCCAGGATCTCGCGGCGCACCGGATCGGCCAGCGCCTCCCAGACGGACACGGGGTGAGCGTAACAGATCGCTTATATAAGCAAAGCGCTACGGGTTGTGCGTCGATTGTCCGGGTATCCGGCGCCGCATGGCGACAGTGCGACTGCGGCGCAGCGATCTCTCGAAACCCGGCTACACCCGCCGGCGCTCGGGCACCGGCTTCCGGTTCCTGGACCCCGACGGGCGCCCGCTGCCCGCCGACGAGCGCGCGCGGGTCAAGGCGCTGGTGATCCCGCCGGCCTGGCGCGACGTCTGGATCTCGCCCCACGCCAACGGCCACATCCAGGCCGTGGGCACCGACGACGCCGGGCGGCGCCAGTACCGCTACCACGACGTCTGGCGGGAGAAGCGCGACGAGGCCAAGCACGACCGCGTGCTGGAGGTCGCCCGCCGCCTGCCGAAGCTGCGCCGCACCGTGGCCCGGCACCTCGACCACCGGGAACTCGACCGGCAGCGCGTGCTCGCGGCCGGCGTGCGCCTGCTCGAGCTGGGCCTGTTCCGCATCGGCGGCGAGGTGTACGCGGCGGAGAACGGCAGCTTCGGCCTCACGACGATCCGCAAGAAGCACGTCGCGCTGCAGCGGGGCACGATCCAGTTCCGCTACCCGGCCAAGAGCGGGATCGAGCGCACGATCGAGGTCCGCGACGACGCCGTGCGCCGCGTCGTGATGGCGTTGCGGCGACACCAGGACGACGAGGACGACCTGCTCGCCTACCGCAGCGGCGGGCGCTGGTACGACGTCAAGAGCGAGGACGTCAACGACTACCTGCGCGAGAACGCCGGGGTCACGCTCAGCGCCAAGGACTTCCGGACCTGGCACGCGACCGTGCTGATGGCGGTCGAGCTCGCGCTCGCCGGCGACCCGCCCGACGCCGAGCGGGCCCGCAACAAGGTCGTGCGGGCCGCGGTCGAGGACGTGTCGGACTACCTCGGCAACACCCCGACCGTGGCGCGCGCGTCGTACGTCGACCCGCGGATCATCACCGCCTACGAGCAGGGCCGGTCGATCCGGGCGACGCTGGACCGCCTCGGCCACGACGAGCCCAATGTGCTGGCCGCGCAACCCGCGGTGGAAACCGCGGTGCTACGGGTGCTGGGCGGGAAATAGTCTGGTCGGCGTGCAACCCGAACGAGTCCTGCCGCTTGTCGTCCGTGTCGAGAAGGCGGCGCCGCCGTCCCGCACCGACGCGCTGGAGGCCGCGGCCCGGGCCGTGCTGCTGATGGTGACGACCGACGACCCCCAGTGGCGGGAGGACGTCGACGCGTGGGCGGGCAACCGCATCCGCAAGGTGGTCCGCCGGGCCCGCGGCGCGGAGTGGCGGCGGGCGCTCGCCCTGCCCGGCACCACGGTCACGACCGGCTCGGCCGAGGTGCGTGTCTACCCGCCGATCCCGCTCGACGAGTGGCCCCGCGACCTCGCGCGCCTGCAGGTCAGCGGCACCGAACTCGACGACGCGGCCCCGCCGCCCCCGCCGGCCGCCGGCACCCCGCTCGTGCTGCTCGCGCCCGACGTCGAGATGACCGCGGGCAAAGCGATGGCCCAGGCCGGGCACGCCGCCCAGCTGGGCCTGTGGTCGCTGGAACCGGCCGTGGCCGCGGCCTGGGCGGCGGACGGCTTCCCCCTCGCGGTGCGGGTGGCGACCGCGCGGCAGTGGGCGGCGGCCGACGGCCCGGTGGTGCACGACGCCGGCTTCACCGAGGTGGCCCCGGGTGCGGCCACGGCGGCGTTCTCCTGGAACCCCGGGGACCGCTCGCTCACCTGACCGCCGCGGACGCCCGGTGGGAGGTCGGTGCCCGGTGGGCGGCCGGCGGGCCGCCCACCGGGCCGGGACTAGTCGCGCGGTGCGCCCTCGGACCACGGGGGCATCTCGTGCGCCTCGATGCGGCGGGTGTTCTCGGCCAGCACCGCCTCGCGGGCGTCGGGCTCGAGCCGGTCGACGTAGAGGATGCCGTTGAGGTGGTCGGTCTCGTGCTGGAGACAGCGGGCGAAGAGCCCGGTGCCGTCCACCCGGATCGGCCGGCCCTCGATGTCCTGGCCGGTCACCGACGCCGTCGCCGGGCGGGCCAGCGGGGAGAACTCCAGCGGTACCGACAGGCAGCCTTCGTCGTCCTTGTCCTCCTCGACGCCCGGTTCCGGCGGCAGCAGCACCGGGTTGACGATCGCTCCGACGTGGTAGAAACCGGTCTCGTCGGGACAGTCGTAGACGAACACCCGCGCGTCCACGCCGATCTGGTTCGCGGCGAGCCCGACCCCCTCCGCGGCGTCCATGCTCTCCAGCATGTCGGCGACGAGCTGTTTCAGCTCGTCGCCGAAGTCCGTGACCTCCTGGCACGGCCGGTGCAGCACCGGGCTGCCGTGTACGGTCACCCGGCGTGGCCGGCCCTCGGGCAGACCGACCTCGGCCGCCCATTCGTCGATGTCGAGTTCATTCGGCACCCCAGCATTATCCCGATGCCGCCGTGAACCCCGGGGTTCACCTCACCGGAACTCATGCGCCTACCCGGCGCGGACCGCGTACCGGTGCATCGTGACGCCCTGGTCGAACGTGCCCTGCTCGAGCAGGTCGAGCTCGACCGTCACGTCGTGGTCGTCGAACAGCGGGCGCCCGGTACCGAGGATCGCCGGGTGGGTGAAGAGCAGCAGCTCGTCCAGCAGCCCGGCCCGGAGCAGCTGCGTGGCGACCGTCGCGCCCCCGACGCCGATCGTGCCCTCGGCGCCCGCCCGGAACGCCGCGAGCTGCTCGATCGCGTCGTCCCCGCCGACGATCCGGGTGTCGTGCCCGGCGGTGCGGCGGGTGCGCGAGACGAGCACCTTGGGCGTGTTGGTCCAGATCTCCCCGTACTCCCGCAGGAAGTCCGGAAGCGACTCGTCGTGGCGGGCCGCGGGCCAGAACTGCTCCATCGTCTCGTAGATGACGCGCCCTTGCACCATCGCGGTCAGCGCCTTCGCCCGCGCGTTGAACTCGCGGTGCAGCGGCTCGCCGATCCGCAGCCAGTCGCCACCCCCGTCGTCGCCGGGCGTCCGCTCGATGCGCAGGTCGAGCGAGACGTTCATCCAGTACGCGAAGCGGGCCGTCATGGCGGCACTCTACGACTAGTTCCGGGGTCGGGTGGGTACGTGGCTCGCGTGGTGCTCCCACGGGAGGAGCGTCCGGAGAGGAGCGTGTGATGACCGAGACTCCGAACGAACCGGCCGTGCACGAGCGCAGCGGCGCCGACGTCGCCGAGGCGGTGGGTGCCGCCGAGCACGACAGCGCCCTGCACGAGACCCACACCCACCCGGAGCGGACGAAGAGCGGCGAGTCCCACGTCGAGCGCTCCCAGGGTGACCCGGCGATGACCGAGCCCCCGTCGGGTGCCGAGACCGAACTGGGCAGCTCAGCCGCCGCGGCCCAGTCGGTCCGCGGCGCCCGCGCGAGCGACCGGATCGCCGCTGACTAGACCTCATCGGTCCGCCCGGCGGTGCCGCCGGGTAGGTGTGGCCCGGCCCGGCTTCGACGTCTCCGGCGCGTCGCGGCCGGGCTTCGGCTTTCCGGCCTGGGCTCTGTCGCCCGGGCCGGGCCTAGGGAGTGCCGGCGCGCAAGGCGTCGATGACGCTCTCGAGGTGGCGGCGGACGGCCCGTTCGGCGCCGCCGGGGCTGCGGGCGCAGATCTCGTCGATGATCGCGAGGTGTTCGGGGAGGGAGACCTGGGGGCGGCCGGGGCGGAGCGCGAGGCGGAACTGGTGGCGGACGTTCTGGGCGCGCAGGCGGGACAGCACCGCGGCGGCGACCGGTTGATCGGCGATCTCGCGGATGCGATCGTGCAGCCGCTGGTTGAGGTGCGAGTACGTGACGACGTCTCCGGTCGTGACGGCCTCGCGCATCGCTTCGCCGAGGTCGCGTAGCTCGGTGATCCCGGCGTCGGTGATGCGCTCGGCGGCCTTGGCGGCGCACAGGCCCTCCACGACCATCCGGACCTCGGTGATCTCGACCGCCTCGGCGGTGCTCACCGCCCGGACCCGGGCGCCCCGGTTGGCGATGCGCTCGACGAGTCCTTCGTGCGCGAGCATCAGCAGCGCGGTGCGTACGGCTCCGCGGCTGGCCGCGTACCGCTCGGAGAGCTCGGCCTCGACGAGCCGCTGCTCGCCGACGAGGTCCCCGGCGAGGATCGCGCTCCGGATCGCGGCCGCCACCCGATCGGCATCGGCCGGTGCCGAGCCCGAGCCGACGTCGGCCGTAACCGGATCCGACACCGCGTCGGCCGTCACGGGCGGGTCCGTCTCCGGCGTCACGTGGTGATCTCCGAGGTCTCGTGTGAACTGCTAGTCACTTTAGGCACGCGCCCAACACCACCCCACCGCGCCCGGCCCCACCCTTGACAACACCTCCGCTCCTCCAGATTGTTAACATTATCGTGCACAACACCGGGAGGAAGCGTGACGCCGCCCTTACCCGTTGTCCTCGCCACCCCGCACCGCGGACCGGCCGCGTGAGAACCGTGATCGTGACCGACGTGCCGCGCCCACCCCGGCCCGCCCTCGAGGCCCTGGCCACCGTCGGGGTCGCGACCGTCCATGAAGCCCAGGGCCGCACCGGCTACCTCGGCCCCGACCTGGTGGCCCGCGTCCCCGGGGCGCACGTCGCCGGGTCGGTCGTCACCGCGGTCTGCTGGCCCGGTGACAACCTCATGATCCACGCGGCCGTCGAGCAGTGCGCCGACGGCGACGTCCTGGTCGTCACCACCACCTCACCCTGCCGCGACGGGCTCTTCGGAGAGCTCCTGGCCACCTCCTTGCGCCGTCGCGGAGTGCGTGGCGCAGTGCTCACCACCGGGGTCCGCGACGTCGCCGCGCTGCGTGCGATGCCGTTCCCGGTCTGGTCGGCGGCGGTCAGCGCCCAGGGCACGGTGAAGGCGACGGCGGGCGCGGTGAACGTCCCGGTCGCCGTCGGCGCCACCCTGATCCACCCCGGCGACGCGCTCGTCGCCGACGACGACGGGGTCGTCGTGGTGCCCCGGGCGGCGGCCGAGACGGTCGTGATCAAGGCCCGGGAGCGGGAAGCCACGGAGGACGCCACCCGCGCGGCGCTGGACGCCGGCGAGCTCGGGCTCGACCGGTACCGGTTGCGGCCGCTCCTGGAGAGGCTGGGCGTCACGTATGAGCGGTACTGACGGTATCCCGTTCCTGCTCCTGCGCGGCGGCACGTCCAAAGGCGTCTACTTCCTCGCCGACGACCTGCCGGCCGACCCCGGCACCCGGGACGACCTGCTCGTGCGGCTGTTCGGCTCGCCGGACGAGCGCCAGGTCGACGGGCTGGGCGGCGGGCATCCGCTCACCAGCAAGGCGGCGGTGGTCAGCCGCAGCACGGACGACCCGGGCGCCGACGTCGACTACCTGTTCCTGCAGGTCGTCCCGGACCGCGCGGCGGTGTCGGCGCGGCAGCCGTGCGGGAACGTCCTCGCCGGCGTCGCGCCGTTCGCGATCGAGCGGGGCCTGGTGGCGGCCGGGCCGGAGACCACGACGGTGCGGATCCGGATGGTGAACACCGGCGGCCTGGCCGTCGCGACCGTGCCCACGCCGGGCGGGCGGGTGCGTTACGCCGGGGACGTCGAGGTCGCCGGGGTCCCGTTCCCCGCCGCCGGGGTGACGCTGCGTTTCGCCGACGCCCCCGGGCCGCTGCTGCCCACCGGCCAGGAGCGCGACGTGCTCGACGGCGTGCCGGTGACGCTGGTGAACAACGGCATGCCGGTCGTCGTGGTCCCGGCCGACGCGCTCGGTCTCGACGGCGACGAGGCGCCGTCCGAACTGGAACGCGACTCCACGCTCCGCCGGAGCCTCGAGCGCCTCCGCACCCGCGCCGGCCTGCGGATGGGACTCGGCGACGTCACCGCGGCCACGGTGCCCAAGCTGGTGCTGGTGTCCCCGCCCCGCGCCGGGGGCACGCTCACGACACGCACGTTCATCCCGCACCGCGTGCATCCCGCGATCGGTGTCCTGATGGGCCTGAGCGTGGCCGCCGCGGTGCGGATGCCCGGGTCGGTGGCGGCCGACGCGGCCGGCCCGGTGTCCGGCGGGCGCGTCCGCCTGGAGCACCCCACCGGCACGTTCGAGGCCGTGAGCACGCCCGACGGGCTCGCGGTGGTCAGCAGCGCCCGCAAGATCGCCGACGGTATCGCCTGGCCCAGGGAGGCATAGATGTTCACCGAGCGGGTCCGCGACGTGGCTCACGTCGGTTCGGTCGAGCTGTTCACGCCGGTGCCGGACGAGAGCCTGGCGTTCTTCGTCGACCTGATGGGCATGAGCGAGACCGGGCGCCGCGGCGACTCGGTCTACCTGCACGCCTGGGACGACTACGAGCGGTTCACGATCAAGCTCACGGCGCGGGACCGGGCCGGGATCGGCCGCACCTACCTGCGAGCGGCCGGTCCGCAGGCGTTGCGGCGCCGGGCCGGTGAGATCCCGGGCCGGTGGGTCGAGGACGAACCGGGCCTCGGCCCGGTCTACCTCTGCCAGGACCCGGACGGACACGAGATCGGCCTGTACTGGGAGACCGAGCGGTTCACGCCGGTGCGGCCGCCGGCGTTGAAGAACCAGGCCGACCGGTTTCCCGGCCGCGGCGCCAACGTGCGGCGGCTCGACCACGTCAACTACCTGGCGGCCGACACCCCGGCCTGCGGCCGGTTCCTCGCCGAGCGGCTCAAGGCCCGCGCCACCGAGCAGATCGTCCGTGACGACGGGGTGCCGGCGGCGATCTGGTACACGGTGTCCGACAAGTCCTACGACCTCGTCTACACCACCGACCGGACCGGGTCGAACGGCCGCCTGCATCACGTCGCGCTGGCCACCGACACCCGCGACGACATCCTCCGGGCCGCGGACGTCTGCCTGGACAACGGAATCCACATCGAGACCGGGCCGCACAAACACGCGATCCAGCAGACGTTCTTCCTCTACGTCTACGAGCCCGGCGGCAACCGCGTCGAGCTGTGCAACGCCGGGGCGCGGCTGGTGCTCGCCCCGGACTGGGAGGTGATCTCGTGGACCCCGGCCGAACGCGCGAAGGGCCAGGCCTGGGGCCTCAAGACGATCGAGTCATTCCATACTCACGGGACGCCGCCGGTCGGGTGAGCCACGCGGTGACGTCGCCGGCGGTCTGGGGCCGGCTGATGAAGTAGCCCTGGGCGGTGTCGCAGCCCCACTGGCGCAGCATGTCCAGCGACCCGGCGTTCTCCACGCCCTCGGCGACCACCGCCATGCCCAGCGCGTGCGCGAGCTGGATGCTCGACCGCACGATCGCCGAGGCCCGCTCCTCGGTCTCCAGGTGCATGACGAACCGCCGGTCCAGTTTCAGCTCACCCGCGACCAGCAGCCGGTGCAGGTGGGCGAGCGTCGAGTGGTCGGTGCCGTAGTCGTCGATCGACACCTTGATGCCGAGCGAATGCAGCTCGCGGACGGTGTGGTGGGCGGGTTCGGAGTTCTCCATCGCGGTGGTCTCGGTGATCTCCAGCGTCAGCGCGGTCGCCGGGAGGCCTCGGTCGCGCAGGATGCCGACGACCAGGTCGGTGAACCCGGCCGACTCCAGATCGGCGGCGGACACGTTGACCGCCACCGACAGCTTCAGGTTGGCCCGGCGCCACGCCACGCACTGGTCCATCGCCTGCACCAGCACGTTGTGCGTCAGCTCGGGCATCGCGCCGATCTCGTCGACGATCGGCAGGAACGCGTCGGGGTAGAGCAGGCCGTGGACCGGGTGCTGCCAGCGCACCAGCGCCTCCACCGCGCTCACCGCGTCGGTCTGCAGATCGAGCTTGGGCTGATAGTGCAGCACCATGGCCGGGCCGGCCACGTCGCGCCGCAGGTCCTGGGCCAGCTGCAGGTGCCTGCGGGCGGCCTCGTCGTCGTTCGCGCGGTAGAACGCGTGCCCGCCGCCCGCGCGTTTGGCGCAGTACATCGCGATGTCGGCGTGGCGCAGCAGCACCTCGGCGGAGACCGCGTCGCCGTCGGCGCTCGCGATGCCGATGCTGACGTCGATCTCGATCGGGACGCCCGCGATGTCGAACGGCCGCCGCAGCGAGACGCGCACCCGCTCGGCCAGCGCGACCACCGCGTCGTCGGCGAAACCGCGGGACGCGCAGACGATGACGAACTCGTCGCCGCCGAGCCGGGCCAGCAGGTCGCCGTCCCGGGTGACCTCGCGGAGCCGGTCGGCGGCCTGCCGGAGCAGCTCGTCGCCGGCCTGGTGCCCGAACGAGTCGTTGACCTGCTTGAACCGGTCCAGGTCGAGGAGCAGCCCGACGACGGTTCGGTCGGCCGGCGAGGCGCGCAGGTCGTCGAAGTACTCGGCGAAGCCGCGCCGGTTGGCCAGGCCGGTCAGCGGGTCCCGGCGCGCCTCCCGCTGGCGGGCCTCACCGACCACGGTCAGCTCCCGGAACGACCAGCGGAACCGGGCCAGGACGAGCACGAGCGTGGTCCCGGCGAGGCCGACGGTCGGCGTCGAGAGCTCGATCCGGCTGGCCGCCAGCAGCACGAGGAGCGCCCCGGCGGCCGAGGACGCGGCCAGCCCGGCGCGCACGAGCGTCGGCCGGGCCGGGTTGTGCTCCCCGACGCTGCCCAGCCAGGTCGAGCAGCCGATGACGCCGAGCGCGACCGCGTACCCGAGGTCGACGGAGGACCCCGGCTGGTAGCTGCCCCGCAGCACGTAGCTGGTGTCGGCGACGGTCAGCGCGACGATCCCGGCGGTGAACACGATCAGGTCGCGCCGGCCCTTCCAGGTGCCCACCGCGATCTGGCAGCAGAGCGTGCCGGCCATCAGCGCGTCGGCGAACGGGTAGGCCAGCGTGAGCACGCCCGCCAGGCCGTCCGCGTGCACGCCACCGGCGAGCAGGTCGACGACGACCGTCGAGAAGATCGCGGCGCCGCCCACCCCGGCGATCGCGCCGTCGAGCAGGGTCAGCCCGGACGCGGTGCTGATCCGGATGAACCGGAAGATGCCCAGGTAGACGAACGGGTAGGCGGCGAGCCACCCGACGTCGGCCAGGGACGGGAAGCCGAGCGGCGAGCCATTCCAGGTGGCGACCCAGGTGTACGTCGACCCAGCGGTGTAGGCCGCGAAGCCGACCGCGACGAAGCCCCACGACCGTCGCGCCTCCGGCGTCCGCAGGGCCCGGTGGGTGAGCAGCGCGGTCGTGGTCAGGTACGCGCCGATCGACAGCCCGGCGCTGACCGTCAGCGGGAGCTGGGCCTTGAGCTGCGGGAGGCAGGCCACGACGCCGTAGGCGAGCACGAGCAGGGCGTGCAGCGTCCGGAGCACGCGCACGCCGTGCCCCGCCCCGTTGCCGTTCGTCGCTCTGTTGGACACAGCCGCTGGTCCCCGCGCTCGGTGCGCCGACTCCTCGCCGGAGAAGATCGGCAGCCGCGCGCGGAAATCCAGTGATTGGGCACGCGGATAGTCGCCGGGTCCGGCGGCGTGGTCGTGACGATCGCGTTCCAGTACCGGGGGCAGTCCTCGGCCGACGTGCTGGTGGGGTTCGCGATGGCGGCCGGCCGCGCTGGTGCTGCGCCGGACGGCGACCTGCTCGACGAGCCCTACCTCGGGGAGTACCTCGCCGGGCCGGCCGGGTGCGCGGCGGTGTGGCTGCTCGCGTACGTGCTGCGGGCCAACCGGGAGCGCGGCGCGGTGCTCGCCGAGCGGGCGGCGACGGCCGAACGCGAGCGCGACCACCTCGCGCGCCTGGCCGCCGCCGACGAGCGCGCGTCGATCGCGCGTGAACTGCACGACGTCGTCGCGGACAGCCTGGCGGTGATGATCGCGCAGGCCGACGGCGCTAGCTACGCGATCGAGAAGGACGCCGGGCGGGCGCGGGAGGCGATGCGCACGGTCGCGGGCACCGGGCGGGACGCGCTGGAGGACATGCGCCGGATCGTCGCGGTGCTGCGCGGGACGGGGGAGCCGGACCCGTCGCGCCGGCCGGCGGGCGTGGCTGAGCTCGCGGCGCTGGTGGAGCGGTCGCGGGCGGCCGGGCTCGACGTGCGGCTGTCGGTGGGCGCCGTCGGGGCCGTGAGCCCGGCGGTGCAGCTGACCGTGTACCGGGTTGTGCGGGAAGCCCTCACCAACGTGCTGCGCCACGCCGGCCCGTCGCCCCATGTCGACGTGGACCTGACCCGCGCCGCAGGCCGCCTGATCGTCGAGGTCACCGACGACGGCACCGATGACGGCGTGGGGGAGGAACCCGGAGGGAACGGTCTGATCGGGATGCGGGAGCGGGTGGCGGTGCACGGCGGGGAGTTCGCAGCCGGGCCGCGCACCGGAGGCGGCTGCCGGTGCCGGACGGCGTGGAGGCGACCCGGCGCATCTGCGCCCGCCCGGACGGCCCCCGGGTGCTCGCCCTGACCACGTTCGACACCGACGAGGACGCGTTCGCCGCGCTCCAGGCGGGCGCGAGCGGGTTCCTGCTCAAGAACGCGCCCCCGGTACGTGTACTGGCGGCGGGTCGCGGCGGCCGGCGAGGGGGACCGGCCCACCCCGGAGCGGTTCGCGACGATGCGTGACAACGCGCTGGGCCACTGCGCCGACAGCGGCGTCGAGCCGCGCATCCCCGGGATCAGGTCCTGATCACCGTGCGCGACGACCGCGTGGCGCAGGGTACCGATATCTGTGAGCACGTTAAACGGACGCTCGGAACTCGCTCCGCGTCTTGCTAGGAACGTTTCCGTTCTCGCTGGTCACGGGCACTCTTCGGGCATGCGATGGGTGAAGGCGGCACTCCTGTTAGTGGCTAGCGCGGCTCTTGCCGTGGCGAGCTACGTCGTGTTGGACAACATCGCCGTTCCGGCGGCGATCGCGATCATCGGCGTGATCGTCGCGTGCATGTCGGTGGCGCTCAGCGGCTCCGACACCGGCCCGGCCCCGGTGGCGAACCCCCGTGCGGGGGGCCCGGTCCCGTCGGCCGCACCGAACCGTGTCCCGGCCCCGGGTGAGCCGGCGTCCCGGTACCAGCCGGGCTACCGGGACGGTCGCTCCGAGGGGCACGTGCAGACGCACGGCCAGGTGCCGCCGCCGGCGGGCAGGTGGCCGCGACACGTCGACCCCGACACCGAGGCTTGGCGCGAGGCCCGGCGCCGCTAGACCCCGACCCGTACGGCCACAGCCCCCACGCACCGCCGCGTGGGGGCTGTTTCGCGTTCCGGAGCGGCCTGATCACTTCGGGTGACCAAATCTTCATGATGTGACTTGAGCTACTGGACAGTGCGTACGCACGCCCCCGTGACTTCCGTATATTCCACTGTGGTGGATGGCACGCCGGGTGTCTCGACCGTCCCCGCTCCGCACTGACGATCCGTCGTGACCTCGAAGGGGCTCATGAGTCGACGACGCGTAGCGACGTGTGCCGGAAGGTCTCCCGGCGATGGCTGAGCGCACGTTGCTCCGGGCCGTGCTCGACCAGCGCGGCTGGGCGAGCTGGCCGGTGTTCGAGATGCACTTCGCCGGGGCCGCGCGCCGGGTCGCCGAGCGCACCGCGGCCGCCCCGATGAGCATTTCCCAGGCGACGTTCAAGCGGTGGCTCTCCGGCGAGCGCGACCCGCGCAGCCTCGCCGGGGTCGTGCTCGAGGAGATGCTCGGCGTCGAGACCGAGCTGCTGTTCCGCCCCGCGCCCAGCCACGACGTCGTCCTCCCGCGCCCGCTGGGGCTCAGCGAGCGGGCCGCAGCCCTCGCGCTGGACGCCCGCTGGGGCAACTCCCTGCTCTTCCCGACGTCGCCCGCGGCCGGTGTGGACGGTTCCTGGCGGATGGACGGGCTGGGCCTCTTCGACGGCACGGCGATCGCCGTCCAGGCCTATCAGGGGGTGGCGCTCACCGACGACCTGGTCGGGATCGGCGGCGACGACCACCCGCACCTGCGCGCGTTCGTGCGCCGGTTACGTCCGGCGCTGGTGCTGGCCGCGCGGCACGCCTCGGCCGGCACCGGGCTCTACGCGCAGGACGCCGCCCACGTCCGGCGTCAGCTGACGCTCGACCGGCCGGTCGAGGTGCTGCCGATCCCGGCCGCGTACCGCCTCGACGACCTCACCTACGGCTTGATCTGGGCGCTGACCAACCTCGACGACGGGCTCGGTACCGACGACGCGGCGCTGCGGGCCGGCGCCGCCGACCTGGACACCCAGCTCGCCCGGCCGCTCACCGCGGTGGCCCGGGCGGCGCTGCCGGGCCTCTCGTCGGTCGGCGCGACCTGGCTGGGCTCGCGGCACTGCGCCCGCCACACCGTGCGCCGGCTGCCCGAGCGGCCCGACGCGCTGGCGTTCTGGCACCGCGAGTGCCGGGGCGAGGAGTCCGCCGCGCGGCTGTTCTTCCGCCACGACGTGCTCGTCGCCGGGCTGCGGCGCACCGCGGGCGAGACGGTCGCGGCGCACTGCCTGCCCGAGGCCGTGGTGAAGGACAGCCCCGGTTTCGAACGGCTGCTGCTGTTCGCCGCGATCGCGCTCACCGAGTCCCACGGCGTCGCGACGTGGGTCTGCGCCGAGCCGGAGTACGGCCAGGTCGACGCGTTCGCGCTGGTTCCGGGCCGGCGGGCGGTCGTCGGCAACTGGCTGCGCACCCCCGACGTCTGCCAGGTCGACGTGACCGACCGCAAAGCCGCACTGCGCACCTACGAAGACGCCGTCGAGCACGCCCGCGCGCACACCGTCGCCACCGGCACCACCGCGGTGGCCCGGCTGCGCGCGCTCGCGGACTACCTGGACCTGGACTGGTCCTGGACCGTCCGGCGGGCCCGTGAACTGAGCGAGTACGGGCTCGCCGACATGCTGCGGCCCCGCAGCCGCCTCCTGACGCTGAGCCAGGCCGACCGGGTCCTGGCCTTCCTCGGAAAGCTGGACCCCGATGTATGACAGCTCCTCCGCCCACCGCGACGCTCCGGCCGACGCGGTCCCCGGGGACGCGCCGACGTTCTCCGAGGCCCGCCGGCCGGACACCCCGTCCCCCCGCGACGCCCCGGCCCGGGAGGCCTCGCCCCACCCGCCGGGCGGCGTCCACGAGGCCACCAGCACACCGGGCGGTCTGCGGGCGCGGCTCTGGTGGACGGTCGTGCTCGCGCTCGTCGTCGTCGCGCTCATCGGGGCCGGCGCCGCGGTCGTCGCGGCCGCGCTGGAGCCCTCGATCTGGGTCGCGGTCGGCGCGGCCGGCGGCTGGCTCCTGGTGCTGCTGGGCGCGCTGCTCGGCGTCAACGCGGCGGTGCGACCGATCGGCGCCCAGCTCGCGGCCGAGCGGGCCGCCCGCGCCACCGCAGAGCGCGCCGCGTGGGAGGCGCAGTGGCGCGACAACACCAACCGCACCGCGATGGAGGAGCACCAGCGCGGTACGGCCGCCGCCGTCGCCCAGGTCAACGCGGCGCTCGCGGAGTCGGTGCGGGAACTGGTCCGGGTCGCCGACGCGATCCGGGACGGGCAGGCGCCCGACGCCGAGCCCCCCGCGGTGTCGGCCGAGGGCTGGCCGGCGTCGCTGGTGGAGTTGCGTACCGGGGTGCAGGACGTGCTCCACGCGTCGTTCGGCGTCGCGACGCTCACCGCGTCGCATCAGCCGGTCGGTGTGCTGATCACGCTCGCGCGGCGCCTGCAGCCGCTGATCCACCGCGCGATCAAGGAGCTCGACGCGCTGGAGAACCAGGTCGAGGACCCGGACATGCTCAACGCGCTGTTCCAGCTCGACCACCTGGTGACCCGGGCCCGGCGGCAGGCCGAGAGCATCGCGGTGCTGGGCGGGGCGACCGCGCGGCAGATCCGCAAGCCGGTGCCGGTCTACACGGTGCTGCGCCAGGCGATCGCCGAGATCGAGCACTACGGCCGGGTCAAGGTGCTGCGTCCGGTGCAGGGCATGGTCACCGGGCACGCGGTCACCGAGGTCATCCACCTGATCGCGGAGCTGATCGAGAACGCCACCGTGTTCTCCCCGCCGGACTCGCGGGTGCAGGTCCAGGTCGACCTGGTGCCCGACGGGCTGTCGATCGAGATCGACGACCTCGGGCTGGTGATGCCGGCCGACGTGCGTCAGCGGATGAACCAGCTGCTCACCTCGCCCGAGCGCCTCGACGTCGGGGAGCAGCTCAAGGACGGGCGGATCGGGCTGATCGTCGTGGCCGCGATCGCCCGGCGCTACCAGATCCGGGTGCGGCTCGAGCGCAACGAGCGCGGCGGGAACCGGGCGCTCGTCGTGCTGCCGGCGAAGCTGCTCGCCGAGGAGCCGCTGCGCCGGCCGGATCTCGGCCCGTCCGCGCTGCCCGCCGCCCCGGTGGCGGTGGCCGCCGCACCCGAGGCCGTCGCGGCGGCGTCGTCGCCGGTCCGGCACGCCCCGGCGGACTACGCGCCGAGCGGGCCGGCATCGACCGGGTCGGCATCGTCGGGGCCGACGTCGTCCGCGCCCGAGGAGTTTCCGCCCGCGCCCGGCCGGTACCCGGCCGCCCCGGCGTCACCGGCCCCGGCCGGGTCCGCGTCGGGCGGCTCGTGGTTGAGCCCGTTCGTCCCCACCGGCACGCACCCGGTGGAGACCCCCGCGCCGCGCCCGGACCGGGACGACACCGGCGGGATCGGTCTCACCGAGGCCGACCGGCAGCGCCTGGCCGAGCTGGGACGGGCCGCGTTCGGCGACCCCGACCGCGCCCGGCCGGGAGCGTCCCGCGGCACCGCGTCGGTGAACCCGCCCGGCGACCGGGGCCCGGATCCGTCGCGGCCGCCGCTGCCGCGCCGCGACGGCCAGCACATGGCACCGGAACTGCGGGGCAACCCCGAGCGCGCCGAGGGGCCGGAGCCCGGCGCGCACAACCCGGGCCTGTTCGCGTCCTATCAGCGCGGACGCGAGCGGGCCGACACCGAGGAACCGCCGAACGGCAACTGAGTACCACCGGCGCGTTCGTCACCCTTCGAGAAAGTGCTCCGCGATGACCGAGATGTACTCCACCCCCGCCCCTGCGAACCTGACCTGGCTGCTGGACGAGTTCACCCGCGACACCCCGGACGTGCGCACGGCGATCGCCGTGAGCGTCGACGGGATCTCCACCTACGCCAACACCGGGATGTCGGTGGCGGACAACGAGCGGCTGGCCGCGATCACGGCCGGCTTCCACAGCCTCGCGCTGGGCATCGGCGCCCACTTCGACGGTGGGGTCGTGCGTCAGGTGGTGACCGAGCTGGACAAACTCCTGTTCTTCGTCGCCGCGGCCGGGCGCAACACGCTGCTCGCGGTGCTGGCCGCTCCGCACGCCGACGCGGGCATCGTCGGTTACGAGATGACGCTGCTGGCGCGGCGCGTCGGCGACTACTTCGCCACCGCGTCCCGGGTGGGCAGCCATCGAATCGATGACTTCGCCGGGTGAGGGTCGTCCTCGGCCGTGGGTCGAGGACGACGAGACCGAAGCGGTGCGCCCCTACGCCGTCACCGGCGGGCGCACCACCCCGAGCGTGCCGGTCGACCTGATGGCCCTGGTCCGGGCCACCGGGTCGGTGCCGGAACACCACCTGGACCCCGACCAGCTCTACGCCGTGCACGCCTGCGCGCGCGAGCCGCGGACGGTGGCCGAGCTGGCCGCGACGCTGCGCCGGCCGGTCCAGGTGACCAAGATCCTCATCTCTGACCTCATCGGGCTGGGTGCCGTGCGGATGCGGACGCCCGTGGCCGCCATCGGTGGACACACCCACGAACGCCTCCTGGAGAAACTGCTCGATGGCCTCGAAAATCTCTGACGACGACCCGGACGCCGCGTTTCCGTTCGTGCCGCTGAAGGTCCTGGTGGCCGGGGGGTTCGGCGTCGGGAAGACCACGCTGATCAAGTCGGTCAGCGAGATCACGCCGGTCACCACCGAGGCGCTGATCACGACGGCCAGCGCCGCCCTCGACCGGCTCGAGGGCATCGAGTCGAAGAACACCACCACGGTGGCGATGGACTTCGGCCGGATCTCGTTCCCGGCCCAGCAGCTGAAGCTGTACCTGTGGGGGACCCCCGGCCAGGACCGCTTCTGGTTCATGTGGGACGAGCTGGCGCTGGGGGCGGTCGGCGCGATCGTCCTGATCGACACCCGGCGGCTGGCCGACAGTTTCCCGGCCGTGGAGTACTTCCTGGACCGCGACCTGCCGTTCGTCGTCGCGGTCAACGAGTTCGACGGCGCGTACCGCTACACGCCGGACGAGATCACCGAAGCGCTGGCGCTGCGCCCGGGTGTACCCGTCGTCCACTGCGACGCGCGCCTGGCCCGCTCGGTGACCGATGTGCTGATCGCGGTCGTGCGCCACTCGCTGGCCACCGCCGCCGCTACTGCGAACGGGAGTTGACATGCCTTTCGATGACGAGACCGGGCTCGACCTGCCCCGGGAGGACGCCGACGCGCCCCAGCGCGTCGCCCGGCTGCGTGAGCTGGGCCTCTACGACACCCCCGACGACGGGTTCGACGAGCTCGCGGCGAAGCTCGCGCAGGACGGGGCGAGCCTGGCCGGGATCGAGTACGCGCCGTACGCGATGGTGAATTTCCGCACCGACCGGCACCAGTTCTTCGCCGGTCTGCACGTGCCGGCCGAGCTCGTGCCCTCCGGCGACGGCGACGGTGTGTCGCGGGTGATGGATCTGCAGCACGGCTACTGCCCGGAGGTGGTCGGCCGCGGGAAAGCCCTGGTCCTCGACGACGTGTGCGCGCACCCGCGGTTCGAGTCGAACGAGGTGGTGGACCTGATCGGGATCCGCTCCTACCTCGGGGACGTGGTGCACGATCCGCGTACCGGGATCGTGCTCGGGACGGCGTGCATCGTCGACACCGACCGGCGGGCCTGGGGGCGGGCCGGACTGAAGCTGATCAAGGAATCGGTGGCGCAGATCGAGGCCCGGATCTGGGAACTGGGCCGCTGACACCCGTCCGGGGTGACGACGGGTTTCCGGGCCCACGAGCCCGGAAACCCGTACCAGCTCCGGTCAGACGGCTTCGATCAGCGCCTCGGCGTGCAGCGGCACGACCTCGCCCGGTTCGGGGGTGAACCGGGTCGACCACGGTGCGCCCTTCACCGTGCCGAGCGCGTACTCGGCCAGGCGCAGCCGCTGCACCGCCGACGTCCCGGCGGGCGGCAGGATGTGGAACGCGTCGCGCTGGTACCGGGCGATCGGGGAGTCCTCGGGGAACAGCCCGTGCGCGCCGTGGATCTCCACCGCGAGCCGCGCGGAGTCCAGCGCGTACTCGGCGTTGATCAGCTTCGCGTTCTGCAGCTCGGCGTCGCAGGCGATGCCCTGATCGAGCAGGTGCGCGGCGTGGTAGGCGGCCAGCCGGGCGGTCATCAGCTGCGACTGCATGCGTCCGATCTGGTCGCGGACGGTCGGCAGGTCGGCGACCGGCTTGCCGTAGCGCCGCTGCCAGCGCGCGAACCGGACGGTCTCGGCGACCAGCGCCTCGTGGATGCCGAGCGAG
Organism: Cryptosporangium arvum DSM 44712; assembly: GCF_000585375.1. NCBI lineage: Bacteria > Bacillati > Actinomycetota > Actinomycetes > Cryptosporangiales > Cryptosporangiaceae > Cryptosporangium > Cryptosporangium arvum. The sequence goes on along the minus strand of NZ_KK073874.1, from coordinate 4,852,041 downwards.
ACCGCGGTCAGGTTGGGCCGCCCGACCAGGATGCTGGAGGAGTAGGCCACGTCCAGCCCGTCGCCCTCGGCGCCGAGCCGGTTGGCCAGCGGCACCCGGCAGTCGTCGAAGATCAGCTCGCCGAAGCTGAACCCGGGCAGGCCGACGGCCGGTCGGTGCGGCGCGAGCGAGAACCCGGGGCGGTCGGCCTCGACCAGGAACGCCGACAGGCTGCGGCTCCCGCGCTCGCCGGTGCGCGCGACGACCCCGTGCAGGTCACCGACGTGGCTGTTGCCGACGAACGCCTTGCGTCCGTTGAGGACGTAGTGGTCGCCGTCGCGGCGGGCGGTCGTCGACATGCCGAGCACGTGGCTGCCCGACGTGGTCTCGGTGACCGCGATCGTCGGCAGGCAGTCGCCGGCGGCCACCGCGGGCAGCCACCGGTCCTTCTGCGCGGGCGTGCCGAAGTGGATGATCTTCGCGACGCCGAGCTGGGAGGCCTGCGCCATCGCGCCCATCGCGGCGCTGACGCGGGAGAGCTCCTCGATGATTATCGTCTTCGCGACGTGGCCGGCGCCCATGCCGCCGTGCTCGGCGTCGATCGCCGCGCCGATCCAGCCCTGGCGGGCGATCAGCCGGGAGAGCTCGTGGGCGACGCCCCGATCTGCTTCCATCGCCGGGACGCGGGGGAGGACCTCGGTCTCGGCGAAGGCCCGCACCTCGTGTCGGATCCGGTCGTGGGAGTCGGTGGCGAAATAGCCGTCCATACACAGCCTCCGTCGCGAGTCGCCGCCCGGGAAGCACCGTGTGCGTGCCGGATCGACGACGAAGTTGCTGTCGGGGGTGGGAGCGTCCGCGGTGACTGCTCCGTCGTTCGGGGGCGCCGGAGCTAACCCTGGCGTGTGTGGGGACCGGACGCACCCGTTGCAGGGGGTCATTCGAGGGTCACTTCTGGTATTCCCGGATGCGTGGGTTCCCACGTCCGGCGGGACGTACCGGGACGAGAGCCGCAGATGACGCACCCCGGCGGTCCGGTACCGGCACCCGGAATGCGCTGGAACCATCTCGTTGGCCTGTCCGCTACCTACCGTAACGTCGGGTCGGCGCCGGACCGCGGGGCTTCCGGGCCGCTGCGTACCTTCTGCGCTGGGTGCGACCACTGGGGTCGCCGCGACGCATTGGAGGCTTCGCGCCGTTTCGCCGACTATCCGAGGTTCGCCTGACGATTCAGTATTATCCGGGCAATCGTCGCGTAAAGGGTGGAGAGGGCATGCTGAAGCCGTTCCCGGACGCGTCGGCGCCGCCGCTCATCCACGTCGGCCGCGAACCGGTGTACGACCGGAACGGACTTCTCGTCGCCTACCGGCTGCGCTTCCGCGACACCGCCGACGGCGCCGAGACGACACCGGCCCGGACGGCCGCGCTCAGCCAGCTGATCGTCGCGGCGTTCACCGAGTACGGCCTCGACGAGCTGGTCGGGCCGGCGGGCTGCTTCGTCACGGTCAACCGGGACTTCCTGACCGGAGCGGTGCCGGTGCCGTTCGCGCCCGGGCGGGCCGCGCTGCTGCTCGCCGAACCGTTCGTCCTCGACGACGCGACGCTGGCCGGCGCGGCGACGCTGGCGCGGCGCGGGTTCTCGCTCGCGGTGGACCTGCGGGGCGGGGAGTGGGGGCCGCTGCTCGAACCGTTGTTCGGGCTGGTGTCGTACGTGACGCTCGCGGTACCGGAGGACGACGCCGGCTTCCGGGCGCGGTGGGCCCGGTTCCCCGGCGTGCACCTGATCGCGGCCCCCGGTACCGAGGGCGACCCCGGCCGCGCCGCCGCCTTGGGCTTCGAGCTGTTCGAGGGGCACGGGCCGGGCGTGGTGTCCCGGCCCCGCCTGTCGTCGTCCGCGACCGCCCGGCTCCGGCTGATCGCGGCGCTCAGCCGCGAGGACGTCGACATCGACGACGTCACCGCGGCCGTCGAGCAGGACCCGGCGGTCAGCTACCGGCTGCTGCACGCGGCCGGGGCGGCGGCGTCCGGCCAGACCACCCGGGTCATCTCGCTGCGCGAGGCGGTGATGCTGCTCGGCCTCGACCGCATCCAGGGCTGGGTGACGCTGATGCTGCTGGCCGACGGCGCGGTCGGGGCGGCGCTGGACAAGCACGCCGCGTCGGTGGTGCTCGGGCGGGCCCGGTTCTGCCGGAACCTCGCGGGGGCGTTCGGCGCGCCGCCGGACAGCGCGTTCACCGTCGGGTTGCTCTCCGGCCTCGCCGAGATCCTCGGGACCCCGGTGGCGCCGCTGGTGGCCGCGCTGCCTTTGGCCGAGCCGCTGGTCGGAGCCCTGGTGGCGGGCGAAGGGGTGCTCGGCGCCGTCCTGCGCACCGCGGTGCGCTACGCCGGCGGCGTCGTCGACCGCCTCCCGGGCGTGCTCGCCCCACCCGACCTGGTCCACGCGCAGTTCAACGCCCTGCGCTGGACCAACCACCTGCTGGCCGCCGCCTAGGTGCCGATCGCCGCCCGGGGGACCAGGCCCTCGGACAGCTCCGGGGGGAGCGTGCCGCGGTGCAGCACCCCGAGGCGCTGGGTGGCCCGGGTCAGCGCCACGTAGAGGTCGTTGCGCCCCCGCGGGGACGCGTCGATCATCGCGACCGGGTCGGCCACCAGCACGACGTCGAACTCCAGCCCCTTGGCCTGGGTGGCCCCCAGCACCACCATCGGCGCGGTCAGGTCCGGATCCGGCCCCGACGACGCCTCCGGCAGCGCCGCCGCGACCTCCGCCGCCGCCGCGTCCGGCGTGATCACCGCCAGCCGCCCGTCGCCCAGACCGGCCCGCTCCGCGCGCGCCACCGCGGCCACCTCGGCCGCCGAGCCCGCGACGCACTCCCACGGCCCGACCCCGACCGCACGCACCGCCGACGGCGGCTCCGAGTCCGCGTCGAGCGTCTCCAGCAGCGGCACCGTGACCGCCATGATCTCGGCCGGCGTCCGGTAGTTCACCGACAGCCGGGCCAGCCGCCACCGGTCCCCGACGAACGGGTCGAGCGCCTCACCCCACGAGTCGAGCCCGCCCGGGCTGGAGGTCTGCGCGACGTCGCCGACGAGCGTCATCGACCGGGTCGGGCAGCGGCGCATCAACACCCGCCACGCCATCGGCGAGAGCTCCTGCGCCTCGTCGACGATCACGTGCCCGAACGTCCAGGTGCGGTCGACCGCCGCGCGTTCGGCGACCGTGCGCCGGTCGGCGACCCGGCTGCGCTCGGCCAGCCGCCGGGCGTCGATCAGGTCGGTGGCGGTGAGCACCTCCTTGTCCTCGGTGCGCGACCCGGCGGCGACCTCGAGCACACCCTGGGCGTAGGCGATCTCCTCGTCCCGGGCCTGCGACGCCCGGGCCCGCACCGCCCGGTCGTCCTCGCCGAGCAGCTGCGCGGCCTCGTCGAGCAGCGGCACGTCGGCCACCGTCCACCCCCCGGGCGCCCCGATGCCCGCCGGGCGCACGAGCAGCGCCTGCTCGTCGTCGGTCAGCAGACCCGCGGCCGCCGACGCGAGCCGCGCCGGGTCGTGGAACAGCTGGGAGAGCAGCCGCTGCGGCGTCAGCTGCGGCCACAGCGCCTCGCAGGCCGCCGCGACCCGGGGGTCGGTCGCCGCGATCGCCCGCAGGTCCAGCGCGGTCTCGGCGTACGGGTCCGCGTCGCCGTCGGCGGCGTCGAACCCGAGCCGCTCCAGGTCCCCGCGCGCCGCGCCGTCGAGGTCCATGCCCCCGAGCAGCTCGGCCGACTCCGCCTCGAGCCGGTCGGCCAGCCCCTGGGCCTGCGCGGCCAGCTGCCGGGCGACCTCGTCGACGACCAGGCGCACGAACGTCGACCGGGCGCGGTTGTGCGGACGCCGGGTCTCGCGGGCCCGGTCGGCGGCCTCGGTCCAGAAGCCCGGCTCGAGCGTCACCACGTCGTCGCCGACGCGCACGTCGAACGGCTCCCCGGGCGGCCCCTGGCGATCACGCACCGCCTGCGCGACCACCTGCGCCATCACCGGCCGCCCCTTCACCGCCGCGGCCGCGGCCGGCTCGGACCGGCTCGCCACCACCCCGGGGAACAACCCGCCGACGGTGGAGAGCAGCACGCTGGTCTCGCCGAGCCCCGGCAGCACCTGCCCGATGTAGCGCAGGAACGTCGTGTTGGGCCCGACGACGAGCACACCCCGCCCGGCGATCCGCCCGGAGTGGTACAGCAGGTACGCGGCGCGGTGCAGCGCCACCGCGGTCTTGCCGGTGCCCGGCCCGCCCTGCACGACGAGCACCCCGGTCTGGTCGCTGCGGATGATCGCGTCCTGCTCGGCCTGCAGCGTCGCGACGATGTCGTGCATCCGGCCGGTGCGGCTGCTGTCGACCGCCGCGAGCAGCGCGGCCGCGCCGGAGAGCTGCTCGCGCCCGGCGTCGGGTGCCCCGTCGAGCACCTCGTCGTCGAGCGACACCACCCGCCGGCCCCGGGTGACGATGTGCCGCCGGCGGTGGACGCCCTCGGGCGCGGCGCTCGTCGCGACGTAGAACGGCCGGGCGGCCGGCGCGCGCCAGTCGAGCAGCATCGGGTCGGCGTCGGCGTCCTCGGCCGGCAGCCCCACCCGCCCGATGTAGTGCCGCCCGCCGTCGCTCAGGTCCAGCCGCCCGAAGCACAGCCCGTGCTCGGCGGCGTCGAACCGGGAGAGCCGGGAGGCGTACTCGGTGAACGCCGAGTCCCGCTCCGAGCGGGCCTGGGCGGTGCCGCCGGTCTGCGCCGCGACCTCCGCCAGCCGGGAACGCGTCGCGCCCCGCAGTTCGTCCAGCCGCGTGTACAGCCGGGTCAAGCGGTCCTGCTCGGTGTCCAGGTCGGTCGTGCCCCTGGCCGTCGTGTCACTGTCCGCGAGAGACAAAAGTCCACCCTCGTGTGTCGCCGGTCAATGCGGTGGTGCGCGCTCGATGGTGCGCGGCCCCAACGTCGAAGAACAGTCTTGTTGTTCCCAGGAATTCCTATCGGACCCGGGCCGCAGTGACCGGATCGTTCCGCCGCGCGGCGTCATCGGGTCTTCTCCGCCGCCCGGTCCCACCCCCAGGATGACTCCATGACCAGCGCACTGATCGTCCTCGACGTCCAGGAATCGTTCCGGCAGCGGCCGCTGTGGGCCGCGGTGAGCAACCCGGCGATCGTCGAGCGGGTGTCCGCGCTCGTGGCCGCGGCCCGCTCCCGGGGGGACCTCGTCGTGTGGGTGCTGCACGCCGAACCGGGCTCCGACACGCCGTTCGACCCCGCCTCCGGGCACGTGCGGCTGATCGCGCCGCTCGCGGCCCGCCCCGGCGAGCCGGTCCTCACGAAGACGTCACGGAACGCGTTCACCACCACCAACCTGCAGCAACTACTCACCGAAGCCGGGATACGGCGGCTCGTGGTGACCGGAATCCAGACCGAACAGTGCTGCGAGACGACGGCCCGGCTGGCCGCCGACTACGGCTACGACGTCACGTTCGTCACCGACGCCACGGCGACGTTCCCGATCCCCCACCGCGACGCCACCGCGAGCGACCTCGACACGATCCTGGCCGACCCCCGCACGCTCGGCGTCGACGCGATCCTCGAGCGCACCGAGTACGCGCTGGCCGGCCGGTTCGCCCGGATCGCGTCCACCGGCGAGCTCGTGGCAAACTGACCGGATCGTGCGCCGGATCGTCTTCTTCCTCGTGCCGGGCCTGCACCTGCTCGACCTCGCGGGCCCGGCGCAGGTCTTCTCGGCCCTGCCCGGCCACGGGCACCCGGTCACGCTGCACTACGTCGCCGAGCACCCGCAGGTCACCAGCGCCCAGGGCGTGCCGCTGAGCGCGGAGGCCGGCTGGCCGGCGCTCACCCGCGACGACCTGGTCGTGGTGCCGGGCTGGCGCGTCCACGCGCACCCGGGGGCGGGGTGGACCACGCCGCACCTCGGAGCCGGGACGCTCGGGCGGCTACGTGCGCACCACGCGGCCGGCGGCACGGTGGCCAGCGTCTGCTCCGGGGCCGACGCGCTCGGCCGGGCGGGCCTGCTGGACGGGCGGCGCTGCACCACCCACCACGAGATCCAGCGCGAGCTCGCGCGCCGGCACCCGCGCGCCACCGTCGTGCCCGACGTGCTCTACGTCGTCGACGACCGGGTCGCCACCTCGGCCGGGATCGCCAGCGGCATCGACCTCGCGCTCGGGCTGGTCGCCGCCTGGCACGGCCCCGGCCTCGCGGCCCGGGTTGCCCGCGAGATGGTCGTCTACGCCCGGCGCAACGGCGAGGAGCCCCAGGAGAGCGCGTCGCTGCGCCACCGCGGGCACCTGTCCGACGTCGTGCACCGCGTCCAGGACCTCATCGACGCCCGGTTCGCCGACCCGCTCCCGCTGCGCGCGCTCGCCGACGCCGGAGGTGTGAGCGACCGCACTCTCACCCGCATCTTCGGCCGCGCGACCGGCCTGACGCCCCTGCGGTACCAGCAGTTGCTGCGCGTCGAGCGGGCCGAACACCTGATCGGGCAGGGGAGCACCGCCGACGCCGCGGCCCGCTCGGTCGGCTTCACCGACGCCCGCATGCTCCGCCGCCTCCGCGCCCGCGGGTAGCGGCGGACGCCGATCCGGACCGGAGCGGCCTACTGTGGAGCCGGCCGGGATGCCTCCGGCAGTGACTACGGCGTGGAGGTCGCACATGACCACCGTGTTCCGGTTGGACCGCGGAACGCGTGAACGCTACGGACAGCTCGTGCGGTTCCACCACGACCTGTTCGCCGACACCTGGGGCGACATCGCCCCGGTCGAGTTCGCCGCGGTGGCCTGGCGGATCGCCACCCCGCCGCTGGCCGCCACCCGGGCGTACGTGCGCTGGCACCGCCGGGTGCTCTCGGCCGAGGTGGTGCGCAACTCCTGGGACGGCACGCTGATCGCCCGGGTGCAGCTGGTCGCGCCGTCGCCGGTGAACCTCGGTGCGCTCCCGCCGGTGGCATCGGAGACCCCGCCGACCAGCCCGTTCGGCGACGACCGCATTCGCGAGGAGGGGGAGGGCGCCTGGCGCGGCTGGCCGAACACGTTCGGGCAGTTCGTCACCCCGGCCGACCGGGACCTGGCCCGCGGCCCGTTCCTGCGGGCCAGCGTGCTGGTGGAGGGGCCGCTGCCGCTGACCGGGCTGCCCGAGGCGCCGGAGGGGCCCGTCGAGGGATTCGAGCAGGACGCCGATCGGGCGGTGGCGGTGCTGGCGCGGGGGATGGACCGGCTGGTGGCGCCGATCGTCGCCGGGCTGGAGTCCTCCAGCGGCCCCGACGTTCCGCTGGACCGCTCGCCCTGACCGGGGCGGCCACCCACCCACGGTGGTTCGCGGAACAGCGTAATAACAAGCCCATACACCGATCCGCAGCCGCCGACGAACCTCGAGCACCGACGGGGGCGGGCGCGCTTCAGACGTGCGACACCAGTTCCTCACTGATTCGCCACAGGCGGGCTCGTACGTCGTCGTCGTAGGCCTGGGGGTCGGCGTGCGTCTCGCGTTGCCGGTCGTAGAACCTGCCGGTCACTCCGGCCAGCTCGCGACTGGTGGCCAGTCGCACGGTCGCCGCGACACCGGTCTCGAGGGTGTCGATCGTGGCGTGGGCCGGCACCATCTTCGTCGGCATCAGGGTGGCCGGGTGCAGGCTGTTCACGGTCACCTCGGTGGCGTCGGTCCGACCGGCCAACTCGAAGCCGGAGATGACCTGCGCCAGTTTCGACTGGCCGTACGCGCGGTCGCCGGAGTATCCGCGCTCGAGCATCAGGTCGTCGAAGTCCAGCCGCGCCCGGCTGAGCGACGCCACGAACACGATGCGGGCCGGTGCCGATCGACGCAGCAGCGGTAAGAGTTGCCGAGCGAGGAGGAAGCCGGCCAGGTAGTTGACGGCGAAATGCAGTTCGTGGCCGTCGGCGCTCACCCGCCGCTCCGGGTCGGGCGAGCCGAGGCCGGCGTTGCTGATGAAGACGTCGAGCCGGTCGGTCGCGGCGGACACGTCCGCGGCGAGCCGGCGTACCTGGCTCAGCTGGGACAGGTCGGCCCGCACGGTGCGCGGCGACCCGCCGATCTCCGCGGCGACCCGGTCGAGACGGGCCTGGTCGCGGCCGTGCAGGATCAGGTCGAAGCCCTCGGCGGCCAGCCGGTGCGCGACCGCCCGGCCCAGGCCGTCGGTGGCGCCGGTGAGGAAGACGGTTGCCATGGATCTACTCCTTTCCGGGATGCCGTGCCAGGTCCGCGAGCCCGGGAATGGGGTTCCCGGAGAGGGAGAGGTGCGGACGGCCGAGCAGTTGGTGGACCTTGCCTTCGGCTTCGGTGGTGAGCACGTGCTCCCAGCGCCCGGCCTCGGCGCGCGCGTTCGCGCTGGTCAGCCCGATGATGTTCACCAGCATGAGTTCAGCGAGGCGTCGTTTGCGGAGTACGGTGACCGCGCGCCGCCGGCCCGGCTCGGTGAGCTCCAGGCGCCGGTCGACCTGGACGGTGAGCAGACCGTCGCGTTCCATCCGGGCGACGGTCTCCGAGACGGTCGGGCCGCTCTGCCGGACCCGCTCGGCGATCCGGGCACGCAGCGGGACGATCGATTCCTCCAGCTCGAGGATCACGCGCAGATAGGTCTCCCTCGCGTTGAACAGCTCACTCACCAGAATCGCCTCGGGTCCTTCCGAAGATTGTCGCGGGGTCTAAGATCGATTATACGAAGATAATCGATTCTTGGGGTGGAGTTGGTGCCCGGCGGTGCTGCGCCTGGACATCGAGCGCGGCGACCTGGCCCGGGTGCGCGTCGCCGCGTCCCGGTGAGGCGCTCAGCGCCGAGTGGACCGCGTTTTCCGTCGCGGCGGCGGCGCTCGAACGGTCCAGATGACCCTGGTTGAGCGGGCGAGAGGGCCGAGACCATTCCTCGGGCTCGGGCTCGGGCTCGGGCTCGGGTCTCGGGCCTCGGCTCTCGGACCTCGGCCGCAGCCGGCCGGGGGGGGCATCACCAGGTTGCGAGGTATCGGGCATCGTGTCGGCCACGCACGGACCGCGGCGATCAGCGCCCGGGTCGGCCGGCGCCCGGGTCGGCCGGCATCCGGGGCCGGTGCGGTGACGCTCAGGTGAGGTCGGCGCAGGCCGCGTCCCAGCGGGCGCGGCGTGCGGTGGTGAGGTACTCGCTGTCGGCCGGTGGGGTGCCGCGGGCGTAGGCGAGCAGGTGCGCGGCCGGGGAGGCGAGCGGGTGCGCGGGCTGGGCGACGACGGGTTCGAGCACCGCGTCGGGGAAGCCCCAGAGCCCGAGCAGATAGGCGCTGGCCTGCGTGGACGTGCACCCGAACGCGGCGACCTCGACGGCGGCCCGCTCCCGGGGCCCGGCGGGGGCGTCCCGGAGTGCCGCCCACCCCGCGGGACGGGCGCTGACCTGGGCCAGCAGCCCGATGTCGCCGAGCACGCCGGCCAGGAAGACCGCGCTGCTCGCGCCGCGGTCCAGGCCTTCGGCGGACGCGAGGCGCCGGGCCCGTGCGGCGGTGCGCATGCTGCGGGCGGCGAGCGCGGCGAGGTCGAAGCCCGGGGGCAGCGGTGAGTCGGTGCGGTAGGCGCCGCTGGCCAGCGCGAGGGCCTGGAGGGTGTCGACGCCGAGCAGGACGACGGCCTCCTCGAGACTCTCGACGTGGCTGGGTGGGCAGAACAGGCCGGAGTTGACGAGTTTGAGCACGTCGGTGGTGGTGGCGACGTCGCGTTCGACGATGGCGGCGAGGTCGGCGGCGTCGCTGTCGGGGCCGGCGGCGATCAGGTCGGTGTACACGGTGGGGGGCCGGGGGAGTCGGGCGGTGGCGAGGAAGGAGCGGGTGCCGCGGGCGGCGGCGACCTGGTCGACGGCGGCCAGCAGGTCCTCGACCGGGCAGGGTTTGACCAGGAAACGGTGGGCGTCGGCGAGCACGGTCAGGAGCGTGTCGCGGTCGGTGCGGGCGGAGAGCGCGAGGCGGGCGTGCGTGCCGGGTGCGGCGAGCAGCCCGGCGAGCGGGGGCTGGGTGGCGTCGCAGACCAGGACGTCCACCGGGAAGCGGGCCAGTGCGTCGGCGGTGGTGCTCGCGAACTCCGGTTCCCAGCCGGGCCGGGCGGTGCGTAGGACACGGCGCAGGGCGGCCAGGGCGTTCGGCTCGTCGTCGGCGAACAGCACGCGTACGGCGGTCACTCCCACCTCGCCTATCCGTGGACCGCGATACTGGCTAAAGTAGGTCATCCGGGATAAAACGGCGTACTGGGGGCGCAGTGGCGCAGCGGATCCTCTTGGTGGACGACGAGCCGGGGGTGCTCGACGGGCTCCGCCGCACATTGTCCGCGAAATACCAGGTCGAAGCGGTGCTGAAGCCCGCGGACGCGCTGAGGAAGCTCGAACACGGCCGCGGCGGCTCGAACCCGTTCGCGGTCGTCGTCTCGGACATGATGATGCCCGAGATGACCGGGGCGGACTTCCTGCGCGCGGCGTCGGAGATCGCCCCCGAGGCGGTGCTGATCCTGCTGTCGGGCAAGGCCGACGTCCGCTCGACGATCCCGGCCATCAACACCGGCCGGCTGTTCCGCTTCATCGCCAAGCCGTGCAGCCCCCGTGACCTGCAGGCCGCGATCGACGACGCGCTGCGCCAGTACCAGGCCGGCAAGGCCGGCACGGACCTGCTCGAGAAGACCCTGTCGGAGTCGGTGAAGGTGCTCGCGCAGGCCCTCGCGATGGCCAGCCCCGAGACCGGCAGCCGGATCACGACGATCACCGAACTGGTCGGCGGCGCCGCGCGTCAGCTCGGGCAGTCGCACAGCTGGGAGCTGCGGATGGCCGCGCGCCTCTCCCAGCTGGGGCTGGTGTCGATCCCGGCCGAGGTGCTGCAGCGGGTCGAGGGCGGCATCGAGGGCAGCGCGGGGGAGAAGGCCATGTACCGCGCGCACCCGGACGTGGCGCGCAACCTGCTGGCGGGGATTCCCCGGCTGGAGCGGGTGGCGGACTGGATCGGGCAGCAGACCGCGGACGCGACCGCGCCGCCCCCGCGCGGCAACCCGGACCCGGACGACCGGGCCGAGCTGCAGCGGCAGATCTTCCTGGTGGCCTGCGAGTTCCTGGCGGCGAAGGACATCGGGGAGTGGCCACCGGAGTGCGCGGCCCGGCTGACCGGCGGCGGCCGGTACCGGACGGATGCGATCCAGGCGGTGTTGAAGACCGCACTGGAACGTGACGCGGCCCCGGACGCGATCTCGGTGTCGATCAACCAGCTCAAGGTCGGCATGCGCTTCGTCCGTGACGTGAAGGCCACGAACGGCGCGATCCTGGTGCGCAAGGGCGACCGGGTGACCGACACGGTGCGGGTGCGGCTGCAGAACTTCAAAACGTATGTCGGGGTGGTCGAGCCGCTGCGGGTGACGCCGATCAAGGACACGCTCTGAGGGCTGAACGTTTCGGTGGCCGGTCGGCGACCACGACGTTCAGCTCTCGGCCGCGCGGGCGATCGCGAGGCTCGCCGTGCGCACGGCGACGCGGGCGGCGACCTGCACGCCCTCGTCGTCGGGGGCGACCAGCGAGATGGCCCCCAGCAGATCGCCGGTGCGGCTCAGGATCGGGGCGGCGACGCTCGACACCGTGACCGGGCCGCGGCCGACCGGGTTGGGGCCGGTCACGGCGCAGACCCCGGCGGAGCGCACGGTCGCGAGCAGCTGACGGATGCGGGGCGGGTCGGCCGCCGCCGCCAGCGCTTCGTCGCGCACGTCGTCGGGGGCGTACGCGAGCAGCGCGATGCCGATGCCGGTCTCGGTGAGCGGGAGCCGCCCGCCGACGCGGTACTTCACCGCGGTCGCGTCCCGCGCCGACAGGCGCTCGACCAGCACGGCCTGCCGGCCGTCGCGGACGCCGAGCAGGATGTGCTGGCGGGTGACCTGGTGCAGGTCCTCGAGGAACGGCAGGGCCGCGGCCCGCAACCCGTGGCCACGGGGCGCGAGCGAGGCGATCTCCAGCAACTGCAGCCCCACGACGAAATCGCCGTCGCCGCGGCGTTCGAGGGCACCCACGGCGACCAGTTGCGTGGCGATCCGCGACGTCGTGGACTTCGGGAGCGCGGCGCGCGCGGCCAGCGCGCCCAGCGGCAGGGCCTGCCCGGCTTCGGTGAAAGCGCCGAGGATGCGGAACGCCCTCTCGAGGATCGGTTCGCCCTGGGCCGGCCGCCCCGAGCGGCGGGGCGGCGTACCACTCATCGGAACGCCTGCTGCGAGTCACGGGTCACCTCGCGCACCTTAATCGGCGTGACACACCACGTACTGATCGCCGGTGGAGGCCCGTCCGGGCTGGCCGCGGCGGCTGAACTCGCCCACCACGGGGTGGCGTCGATCGTCGTCGAGCCGCGCGCGGAGATCAGCTGGGCCCGGCCGCGCGCGAAGACCACGAGTGCCCGGACGATGGAGCTGTTCCGCCGCTGGGGTGTGGCCGAGGCGGTACGCCGGGCCGCGCCGCTGTCGGCCGGCTGGTGCCGGCGGGTGGTGTTCTGCGACTCGCTGTCCGGGTCCGTGCTCACCGAGTTCGACGACGTGTTCGGCCTGACCGCGGCCGAGGACGGGCTGGCCGCCGAGTCGGGCCAGCAGGTGGCGCAGCCGGTCGTCGAAACCGTGCTGCGTGACCACCTGCGGGCCGGGGGACTGGCCGACCTGCGCCTCGGCTCCCGGCTCGTGGGCTTCACCGCGTCCGGTGAGCAGGTGACCGGCGAGATCGAGCGCGCCGACGGGTCGCGTTACCGGGTCGACGTGGAGTACCTGCTCGGCTGCGACGGCGGGCGCAGCACCGTGCGGGCGGGGCTCGGCGTGGAACTCGTGGGTGACTCGGCGCCGCGGGCCAACCTCAACGCGGTGTTCCGGTCGAAGGACCTGCGACCGGCCCTGGGCGACGCGCTGCACTACTGGGTGCTGGGCGCCACGGTGCCCGGCGCGGTGGGGCCGCTCGATCGCGACGGCACGTGGTGGGCGAGCTTCGCCGGGGTCGGCGACTTCGGGTCGCTGATCGCGGGTCTGCTCGGTTCGCTCACCCCGGACATCGAGTTGCTGTCGACCGATCCGTGGACACCGCGGATGCTGCTGGCCGACCGGTTCGCCACCGACCGGGTGTTCCTGGTCGGTGAAGCCGCCCACGTCAACCCGCCCTACGGCGGGCACGGCTTCAACACGTGCGTCGGCGACGCGGTGAACATCGGCTGGAAGGTCGCCGCGGTACTCCAGGGCTGGGCCGGTCCCGGCCTGCTGGCCACCTACGAGCCCGAGCGGCGCGGCGTCGCGGAGCAGACCATCGCGTCCGCGGTCCGCAACCTGCGCGCCGATCTGACGCCCACCACGCTGCAGGAGACCAAGGCCGAGGAGTTCCACTCCCTCGGCCTGGTGCTCGGGTACTCCTACGGAGACCCGGCCCCCCTCGACGTGCGCCGGTACGTGCCGTCGACCCGGCCGGGCGCGCGCCTGCCCCACACCTGGGTGGCGCCCGGCCACGCCCTCTACGACGACCTGGGCCGCGGGTTCACGCTGATCGGTCCGCCCGGGCCGGACGTCGCGGCCCTCGCCGCGGCGGTCCCGCTCACCGTGCTACCCGGCGAGGGCCCCTACCTGCTCGTCCGGCCCGACCAGCACATCGCCTGGCGCGGCCACGACCTCACTGCCGTCGATCTGAAAGGACTGCTGTCATGCGGATAGCCACTCGCGCCGGCCGGACCGTCCTGGTCTCCCCGGACGGCGCCACGGCGGTGGACGTCGCGAAGGCCAGCGACGGGGCGTTCGGACCCGATCCGCGGTCGGTGTACGACGCCTGGCCCGAGTTCGTGGCCTGGGCCGCCTCGGTCGCCGGGGTGGCGGGGGATCCGTTGCGCCCCGACGAACTCGGCCCCCCGTCACCCGATCCGCGCCAGGTGTTCGCGATCGGCCTGAACTACCGCGACCACGTGCTCGAGTCCGGCCTGCAGATCCCGGCGTCGCCGTCGGTGTTCACCAAATTCGTCGGCAGTTTCGCCGGCCCGGTCGGCGAACTGGCCCTCCCCGCGGACACCGTCGACTGGGAAGCCGAACTCGTCGTGATCATCGGCCGGCGCGCCGACCGGGTCCCGGCCGGTGACGGCTGGTCGCGGGTGGCCGGTCTGACCGTCGGCCAGGACTACTCCGAGCGGACCCTGCAACTGGCCGGGGTGCCCCCGCAGTTCTCCCTGGGCAAGTCCTACCGCGGGTTCGCGCCCCAGGGCCCGTGGCTGGTCAGCCCGGACGAACTCCCCGACTCGCTCACCATCACGTGCACGATCAACGGCGAGACCGTCCAGCGCGGCACCACGTCGCAATTGATCTTCGGGATCCCCGAGCTGGTCGAGCGGCTGTCCGCGGTCGTGCCGCTGTACCCGGGTGACGTGATCTTCACCGGAACCCCCGCCGGTGTCGGCGGCACCCGCACCCCACCGCGGTTCCTACGCCCCGGCGACGTCGTCGAGACCTCCGTCGAGGGCATCGGAACGCTGCGTCAGCGCTGCGTGGCAACCTCATGAGCCTGCACCGCCTCACCGGCGTCACGCTCGGGGTGCCCGACGTGGCCGCGGCGGCAACCTTCTACACCGAGTTCGGGCTCACCCCGCTGGGCGGCGGGCGGTTCGCCACCGCGGACGGGGGAGAACAGCTGACCGTCACCTCCTCCGCCCGGCGCCGGCTGATCGCGCTCGGCGTCGGCGCCGACCACCCCGACGACCTGGACCGGGCCGCCCACGGTCTGAGCCGCCTGGGAATCGCCGCGGAGCGGACGGCGACCACGGTGCGGGCCACGGACCGCGGCACCCAGGTGGTGGTCACCGTCTCGCTCGCCCCGCGGCTGTCGGCGACACCGACGCCGCCACCGGCGGTCAACCGCCCCGGCGACGTGGCCCGCCCCGATGCCCGCGCCGACGCCGTGCTCCGCGACGGTCCCGTCCGGCCCCGCAAACTCGGGCACGTCGTCCTCGGCTCCACCGACCACGACACCTCCCACCGGTTCTTCACCGACGGCCTCGGCTTCCGGGTCAGCGACACGGTGCCCGGGGTCGCGGCGTTCCTGCGCTGCTCGACCGACCATCACAACGTGCTGGTCCAGCGCGCCCCGGTGAGCTTCCTGCATCACACCTCGTGGCAGGTCGACGACGTCGACGAGGTGGGGCGCGGCGCCTCGGCGATGCTCGAGGCCGACCCGGCCCGTCACGTGTGGGGGCTCGGCCGGCACGCGATCGGCTCGAACTTCTTCTGGTACCTCAAAGATCCGGCGGGCAACTTCGCCGAGTACCACTCCGACCTCGACTGCATCGTCGACGACGCGCTGTGGACACCCGAGGTCTGGGAGGGCGTCCGCTCGCTCTACCAGTGGGGACCACCGCCCCCACCGTCGTTCCTCGCCCCCGACGACCTCGCGGCCCTGATGACCGGGGCCCACTCCGTGTGAGGAGTACGCAATGACGCCTACTTTCGTTCCCCACTCCTACCCCGAACAGCAGGCCGACCTCGGTGAGGTGCGGCTGAACTACGCGACCGCCGGCTCGCCGGACAACCCGGCGCTACTGCTGATCCCCGAGCAGACCGGCTCCTGGTGGGTCTACGAGGACGCGATGGGCATCCTCGCCGAGAACTTCCACGTCTACGCTGTTGACCTGCGCGGTCAGGGCCGCAGCACCTGGACTCCGAAGCGTTACAGCCTCGACAACTTCGGCAACGACCTGGTGCGGTTCCTCGCGCTGGTGGTGGGGCGCCCGGCCGTCGTGGCCGGCAACTCGTCCGGGGGCGTGCTGGCCTCGTGGCTCTCGGCGTACGCGATGCCCGGACAGGTCCGCGGCGCGCTGTGCGAGGACCCGCCGTTCTTCGCGTCCGAACTCGTCCCCGCGTACGGGCACTCGATCCGTCAGGCCGCCGGGCCACTGTTCGCGCTGCTCCGCGACCACCTGGGCGACCAGTGGAGCATCGGGGACTGGGTCGGCTACTGCGACGCCGCCAACACGTCCTCGTCGCCGATGGCCGGCTTCTTCCGCGCCGACGAGATCCCGCAGCACCTCAAGGAATACGACCCGGAGTGGGCTCGCGTCTTCTACGAGGGCACCGTCGCGCTGCACTGCCCGCACGAACTCATGCTGACGCAGGTCAAGACGCCGGTTCTCCTCACGCACCACGCCCGGTCCGTCGATCCGGAGACGGGATCGTTGATCGGCGCCCTCTCCGACGAACAGGCGGCGCAGGCGCGGCGGTTGATGGAGTCGGCGGGGGTGCCCGTCGCCTACGAGTCGGTGCCCGACGCGCTGCATATGATGCACCAGTTCGAACCGGCCCGGTACGCGAAGATCCTCACTGAGTGGGCGGCGACCCTGTAGCCGGAACCAATTCGGGTCGTGCCTGCCGTCGTGGGGATGTTGAGGCCTGCGGCGGCCGTGGGGGCTCGGTGGGAGTCATCGGGGCGGATACGCGATCAGGTGCCCCAGTGCCCTGGGCGCGGCAGGCGGGCGGGGATCACGGTGGTGTGGTCGCCACGGGCGGCGGCCAGCTGGGACGGGGTGAGGAACAGCGCGGTGGTGAGGTCTGCTCCGCGCAGGTCGGCGTCGCGCAGGTCGGCGCCGGTGAGGTCGGCGTCGCGCAGGTCCGCCCCCCGCAGGTCCGCGGCGATGAGATAGGTGCCGCGGAGGTTGGCTCCCCGCAGCTTCGCCCCACCCAGCCGGGCTCCGATCCGATCGGCTCCCGCCCACTCGACGGGCCCGTGCTCCGTGCCCCGGCCACCGGGCGGCCGTGGTCGCCCCCCGTCCCGTCCTCGCCGGGCCTGCCTCGCGCGAGCGCCGCGCCGCCCGGCTGCGGCACCGTCGCCTGCGCCGGGTGCGACCGCGTCGGGTGTGCCGGCACCGGGTGAGTTGGTGCGCACGGCTGCGGAGCGGGCGAGGGCGCTCGCGGCGCGGAGGAGGGGAGTGAACTCGGCCCGCAGCGCATCGGTGTCGCAGTCGCGGAGCTGATCGGGGGAGCCGTCGGCGAGCACGCGGAGACGCTCGGCGGCGTCACCCAGCTGCGGGTGGAGTTCCGCGGACGCGGCCAGCCCCAGTGCCTCCGCCACGTACCAGCGCAGCTCGTGCAACCGCCGCACCACGGGAAACACCTCGAACATGCCCACCGCGACGTCCGGTGCGTCGCGCCAGGAGCGGCCACCGAACGTGTGCTGGGTGACGTGCTGCCCGGCGCCGAGACAATCGAACACCGTGCAGCCGGTGTACCCGGAGGGGCGGAGGCGCGCGTGGATGGAGCAGCGGTCGTCGCTGGTGAGGTTCGTGCAGGGTCGGCCGCCGGGCTTGTCGACGGCGAAGTCCGCGGACCGTGCGAACGGCAGCGCCACGCAGCAGAGCGCGGCGCAGTTCGCGCAATCAGGGCGGAGCTCGGCCGGAAGCGTGGTCGCGGTCGGCGGGGGTGTGGTCACTCTCCCAGCGTCCGTTCCGGATCCGTCAACGTCGACCCGGCGCGCCACTCCGCGGCGAACGTCTCTGCCTCGAGCACACCCCGAAGTGTCTCCCAGGCCCACGCCGCCTCTGGTACCCCACCCCGCGGCACCACCGGTTCCTCCACCGCCCGCGGAGAGTCCTCCGCGTGGAGGAGCTGCTCGGCCCCAGGTGCCGAGGTAGCCGCTCCACCCGCCGCCGGCTCACCGCCCCTCCGCGTGCCGCCGTGGCGCAGTGCCCATGCGGCTCCCAGCGCCCGCGCGCCCCGCCGAGCGCGTGCCTCGGCCACGCGCCCCTGCTCGCCCGGCGCGCCCGACGCGTGGCCACCGGTCCTCGCGGCCCCGTCTCCCGCGACCGCCGAACCGACCGTCCCGCCGAACGCCTCATCCAACTCGCGCGGCACCCCGATCGAGCCGTTTCCCGCGGTGTCGGCCCTCACCGCGTCCCCATCTGTCGTGTCCACCCTCGTGTCGGACGCGGCCTGGCCGGCCTCGAAACCACCGGCCCCGACCGCTGTCCTTCCGCCGACCCGCTGGCCGGCAGTCGCAGCGACGGCGGGACCGGCGCACCAGGCGGCGAACCGCTCGAGCACGTCAGCGCGCAGCGGAGCATCCCCCGTGCGCGCCGAGAGCAGCAGCGCACGTCCGTGCCGGCCACCGGCCTCCGGAGAACCCCGCTCCGCCTCCACTCGAGCCACACACGAGTGCAACTGCGCCGCGAACCGCCCCGCCGCCGGCCCCCCACGGGCCTGATCGGCGCCCGCTCCCGGGAGGAGAGCCAGCGCCGACCGGTGGTGGGCGTACGCGGCCTCGAGGTCGCCGCCGTACCGGGCGATCTCGCCGCGGGCGTGGGCGATCCGGGCCCCCAGCAGGGGATCCTCCGCGCGGGCCGCGAACTCCTCGGCCCGCCGGAGCGAGCCGGCCGCTCCCTCCTGGTCACCGAGGCGACCCGCGAGCGTCGCGATCTGGACCAGGAGCTCCGGTACCTCGCTGAGCCCGTCGAGCTCCTCGGCCAGTGCCTCGGCCTCCCGGAGCGCGGCCAGGGCCGCGGCCGGTTCCTCGGCCGCGGTCACCATCGCGATGCTGGACGCGGCCAGCAGCAACCCCCACCGCTCGCCCAGCGGCGTGAACAGCGCCCGGGCGGCGGCGAACGCGGCGTGCGCCCGGTCGGCGTCACCGGCGTCCCAGGCCGCGTGACCGGCCAGCACCCGGCTCGCCGCGCGGCACCACGGGTCGGGGTGGTGCGCGAACCGGGCCGCGGCCGCCGCCATCCAGGACGGGTCGCCACCCCCCAGCCACGCCGCCGCGACCATGCTCGCCGGATGATCGAGCCCGGACACGGCCTCCCACAGCTCCGCCCGACCCCCGGCCAGCTCCGCCGCCCGGGCGAACCACGCCCCGGCCGTCTCCTCCGCAGCCCCGGCAGCCCCGGCAGCCCCGGCAGCCCCGGCGGCCCCGGCCGACCCGGCCGGAACCGCGGACGCTGCCAGCAGACACAACCCGGTCGCGGTGTCGAGCGGACCAGTAACCTCCCCCAAAGCCCGTTCCGCCCACGTCGCCGCGGCCCGCCGCTGGCCGGTCAGCCACCAGAACCACAGCCGCGCCGCCACCAGCCGCCGCGCCACGGCGACCTCGCCCACCTCGAGCGCCCGCACCGTCGCCGCATCCAGATCCGCGTACCCGGCCTGGAACCGCGCGATCGCCCCGAGCTGCTCGCCGCTCCGCAGCACCGGCTCGTCGCGCTCGGCGACGTCGAGGAAGAACGTGGTGTGGGACGCGGAGACCAGTGCACCCTCGCCGGCCTCCGCGAGCCGCTCCGCGGCGTACGCGCGGACGGTCTCCAGCAGCCGGTACCGGCGCCCGTCCGGGCCGTCGACCGGCACCACCAGCGACCGGTCGACCAGGTCGGCGACCACGTCGGGCCCGAAACCGCAGACGGCGTCGATCGCGGCCGGCGACGCCGCACCGGCGAACACCGCGAGCCGCCGCAGCAACGCCCGCTCCGGGCCCGACAGCAGCTCCCAGCTGCCGTCCATCACCGCGCGCAGCGTGCGGTGCCGCGCCGCCCCACCGCGGCTTCCGCGACCGAGCAGCGCGAACCGGTCGTCGAGGCGGGACGCGACCTCGGCCAGGCTCAGTGACCGCAGCCGCGCCGCGGCCAGCTCGATGGCCAGCGGCAGCCCGTCGAGCGCCCGGCAGATCCGCGCGACCTCGGCCGCGTTCTCCGCGGTGACCTCGAACCCCGGCCGCACCGCCGCGGCGCGGGCCGCGAACAACGCGACCGACGGCGAATCCGGTAACGGCGCCACCGGGCACAGTGCCTCACCCGTCACCCCCAGCGGCTCCCGGCTGGTCACCAGCGCACGCACGCCCGGCGCCGCCCGCAGGACCCGCGTCAGGAGCACGGCCAGCGGCTCCACCACCGGCTCGGCGTTGTCGAGCACCAGCAGGACCCGGCGGGTGCGCAGGACCTCGAGGAGCTGTTCCTCCGGTGCACCGACCGTGGACGAGAGCACCACCGTGGGCCGGGCCAGCACCGCCAGGACCGCCGATGCGAGCGCCCCCGGCGACGCCCCGGCCCCGGCCAGCTCCACCAGCCACGCCCCGCCGGGTGTCGCCGCCGACGCGGCCTCGAGCGCCAGCCGGGTCTTGCCCACCCCACCGGGCCCGGTGAGCGTCACCAACCGGCCCGAATCCAGCAACGAGCCGATCCGCGCCAGTTCCTCCGTGCGCCCCAGGAAACTCGTCAGCGCCGCCGGGAGGTTCCCGCGCCCCTCGGGCACCGGTGGTGCCTCCTCGCGCAGCGCCGCCAGGTGGGCGCTGCGCAGTTCCGGCCCCGGGTCGACGCCGAGCCGGTCGGCGAGCTCCCGGCGGACGACCGCGAACCGTTCCAGCGCCTCCGCCCGCCGCCCCGCCGCGACCAGCGCCCGCACCAGCCGCGCGGCGAGCCCTTAGCGCAGGGGATGGGCGGCGCACGCCGCGCTCAGCTCGGTGACCAGCGCCCCCGGATCGGCGCCCAGCTCCAGGTCCGCGGAGATCCGGCCCTCCAGCGCGGTGAGACGCAGCTCCTCGGCCTGCGCGGCGGCGGCGACCACGAACGCGGCGTCGCCGGCGTCGGCCAGCGCGGGCCCCCGCCACAACCCCAGCGCGTCGCGCAACAACTGGGCCGCCAGCGCGGCGTCCCCGGAGCGCAGCGCGGACGTGCCCGCCGCGACCAGCCGCCCGAACTCGTGCAGGTCCACCCGGGACGGGGGGAGGGCCAGCCGGTACCCCGCCGGGTGCGACCCGATCGCGTCACGCCCCGGTGGCCCGGCCCGGTGCAGATCACGGCGCAGGCGCGAGATCGCCGACTGCAACGTGTTGCCCGGCGCCGCCGGCGGGTCCGCGTCCCACACGTCGTCGACGAGCCGGTCCACGGTCACCAGCCGCCCCGGATCCAGTGCCAGCCGGCACAGCAGTGCGCGCTGACGTACGCCGGTGACGGCCACCGAACGACCCGCGGAGTCGCGCACCTCCAGCGGGCCCAACAGCCCGATGTTCATACGGCGAGTCTGGACCATCCCACCGACAGGACTAGTAATAACAAGCCCATACACTCGAACACGCCCCAACCCCACTGCCCAAACGCACCCGAGCGGGGGAGGGCCGCCCGCGGCGGCGCTAGGGTGTGCGGCATGGCCGAGGAAATCGACGCGGAAACGCTCGCGTTCGCCCACCGCATGTTCGACGCGGCCCGGGACGGCAACACCGACGTGCTGGCGGCGAACGTCGACGCGGGCCTGCCGGCCAACCTGACCAACGACAAGGGCGACACGCTGCTGATCCTCGCGGCGTACTACGACCACCCGTCGACGGTCTCGGCGCTGGTCAGCCGCGGCGCGGACGTCAACCGGGCCAACGACAAAGGCCAGACCCCGCTCGCGGCGGCGGTGTTCCGCCGCTCGAAGGCCAACGTCAGGACGCTCCTGGACGCCGGCGCCGACCCCCAGGCCGGTGCGCCCTCGGCCCTGGACACGGCCCGCTTCTTCGACATCCCCGAGATGCTGGAACTGCTCGAATCCTAGGTCCGTAGTAACAAGCCCATACGCCCGAACACGCGCCTCCAAAGCGCAACAGCTCACACCGGAGGGACCGGTCCGCCCCCGCGCAGGGGAGGAGCGGTAGCGTCAAACACTGATATTGACGACAGTGGGAGGCGTAATGGTGCAGGGACCAGTGACGGTCACGGTCACCGGTGCAGCGGGCCAGATCGGCTACGCGCTGCTGTTCCGGATCGCGTCCGGGCAGCTGCTCGGTGCGGACGTTCCGGTGAAGCTGCGGCTGCTGGAGATCACCCCCGCTCTGAAGGCGGCCGAGGGCACCGCGATGGAGCTGGCGGACGGCGCCTTCCCGCTGCTGCAGAGCGTCGACATCTCCGACGACCCGCGGGTGGCGTTCGACGGCGCGAACGTGGCGCTGCTGGTGGGTGCCCGCCCCCGCACCAAGGGCATGGAGCGCGGCGACCTGCTCGAGGCCAACGGCGGGATCTTCAAGCCGCAGGGCGCGGCGATCAACGAGGTCGCGGCCGACGACATCCGTGTGCTGGTGGTCGGTAACCCGGCGAACACGAACGCGTTGATCGCGCAGGCGCACGCGCCGGACGTGCCGGCGGAGCGGTTCACGGCGATGACGCGGCTGGACCACAACCGGGCGATGTCGCAGCTGGCGGCGAAGCTGAGCGTGCCGGTCACGGCGATCAAGAAGCTGACGATCTGGGGCAACCACTCGGCGACGCAGTACCCGGACCTGTTCCACGCGGAGGTGAACGGGAAGGTCGCGGCCGAGCAGGTGGACGAGGCGTGGCTGCGAGACACGTTCATCCCGACGGTGGCCAAGCGTGGTGCGGCGATCATCGAGGCGCGGGGCGCGAGCTCGGCGGCGTCGGCCGCGTCGGCGGCGATCGACCACGTCTACACGTGGGTGAACGGGACGGCCGAGGGTGACTGGACGTCGGCGGCGATTCCGTCGGACGGTTCCTACGGTGTGCCGGAGGGTCTGATCTCGTCGTTCCCGGTGACGGCGAAGGACGGGAAGTTCTCGATCGTGCCGGGGCTGGAGATCGATGCGTTCTCGCGGGAGCGGATCGACGCGTCGGTGGCGGAGTTGGGTGAGGAGCGCGACGCGGTTCGCGGTCTCGGCCTGATCTGAGTTGGTTCTCCGTTTAGGGGGCGGCCTTCGGGCCGCCCCCTATTGTGTGTCTGGTGACGGTCGATTTGCTCCCGCTTGCGGTCTTTTATGCCGACGCTGATCGCGCGGGCGTTCGGGGGAACGTGGCGTACGAGGCACTGCGGACGCCGGAGCTGGATGCCGTGGTCAGGTCGGTCGGCCCGGGCGCGGAGCGGGTGGTGCGGATCGGCGGGGTGACGTACCTGGTGCGGGCGGGCGCGGAACTGGGTGTGGTGGTGGACGTCTCGGGTGTGGTGGCGTCCGAGCACGAGGCGGCGCACGCGGCGCGGCTGGAGTCGATCGGTGCGTTGGCGGCGGGGTTGGCGCACGAGATCAACACGCCGGTGCAGTACGTGTCGCACAACGTGGTGTTTCTGCGGGAGGCGTTCGAGTCGGTGTTGCCTGCGGTGTCGGACGAGTATCTGCGGGTGGAGGTTCCGGCGGCGTTGGAGCAGACGCTCGAAGGGGTGGAGCGGGTGGCGGGGATCGTGCGGGCGATGAACGAGTTCGCGCATCCGGGTGAGGGTTTGACGCAGGCGGATCTGAATCGGGCGGTCGAGTCGACGGTGGCGGTGTGCCGTAACGAGTGGAAGTACGTGGCTCGTCTGGGGTTGGAGCTGGATCCGTCGGTGGGGTTGGTGGCCTGTTATGAGGGTGAGCTCAAGCAGGTGGTGCTGAACCTGGTGGTGAACGCGGCGCATGCGGTGGCTGCGACCGGGTCGACGGGTGTGATCACGGTGGCGACGCGGGGCCGGCCGGACGCGGTGGAGATTTCCGTGTCGGATTCGGGGGTCGGGATGGATGAGGAGACGCGGCTGCGGGTGTTCGATCCGTTTTTCACGACGAAGGGTGTGGGTCGTGGGACGGGTCAGGGTTTGGCGATGGCGTGGCGGTGTGTGGTGGGGACGCACGGGGGGTCGATCGAGGTCGTTTCGGCGCCTGGTGAGGGTTCGACCTTTCGGGTGGTGCTCCCTCGTCTGCACCCCTGATCGGTTCCCCGATAATGTGCATTATGTCAAGTAGAGGCTGAGCGACCCTTCCCTGCCGGGTCAGGCGACGGCGGCTTTGGAGCGGTCGGTGGCAAGTGTGACCGCAAGTGCGGCGAGGACTGTTCCCATCAGCCAGCGCTGGATTTTCAGCCAGCCGGGGCGGGTGGCGAGGAACGTGGCGATCGCGCCGGCGCTGAGCACGATGAGTGCGTTGACGGTGAGCGCGACGAGGATCTGGACGCTGCCGAGCGTCAGGCTCTGGAGTGCGACGTGGCCACGTGCCGGTTCGACGAACTGCGGCAGCAGTGAGACGTACAGGATGGCGATTTTGGGGTTGAGCAGGTTGGTGACCAGGCCCATGGTGAACAGCCGGCGGGTGGTGTCGGGTGGGAGCGGCTGGGGGTCGAAGACTGCTGCTCCCCCGGGGCGCAGGGTGGTCCAGGCGAGGTGGAGCAGGTAGGCGGCGCCGGCGAGTTTGATGGCGGTGTAGAGGGCGGGTACGACGGTGAAGAGCGTGACGAGCCCGGCGGTGGCGGCGGTGAGGTAGACGAGGAAGCCGGCGGCGACGCCGGTGAGGGAGATCAGCCCGGCGCGGCGTCCTTGGGTGAGGGTGCGTGAGACGAGGTAGATCATGTTGGGCCCGGGGGTGAGGACGAGGCCGAGTGCGACGGCGGTGATGCCGAGGAGCGCGCCGGTGGTGGTGGTCATGGCGGTCAGCTAACCCACTCCCCTACCCGTTGAGCGACATGATTTTCGGGGGGTGTTCGCCGCCGAGGAAGTCGAGGATGAGCTGGTTGACCAGGGCGGGTTTCTCCATGGGGAGGCCGTGTGAGGTGCCGGGGACGACGGCGAGCTGGGCTTCGGGCAGGGTGGTGAGCAGCGTGGCGCTGTGTTCGATGCGGACCATGTCGTCGTCGCCCTGCATGAGCAGTGTGGGTGCGGTGATGGTGGCGAGCTGCTCGTCGGGGATGCCGGTGTCTTCGCGCCACATGCGGAGGCATTTGGCGAGGAAGGTGTCGAAGTGGTCGGCGCCGTCGGGTGAGAGTTTGGCGTATTCGTCGCGGGCCCAGGCGCCCATGGCGTGGTCGTCCTGGAGGAGGGCCCAGGCTTCGGGGCGGGCACCTGCGGGTTGGAGGTATTGGCCGATGAGGACGAGTTTGTCGACGAGTTCGGGGCGGTCGACGGCGACGTGGGCGGCGACGAGGGCTCCGTCGCTCCAGCCGGCGAGGTGGGCGGCGGTGATGCCGAGGGTGTCGAGGAACGCGGTGGTGTCGGCGGCCATGAGGCGGTAGGTGAGGCGGCCGTCGACGTCGGGGGTGCGTCCGTGGCCGCGGCGTTCGGGGATGACGAGTTGGTAGTGCTGGGCGAGGGTGGGGATCTGGGCGGCGAAGTGTTCGGCGTTGCCGAGGCCGCCGTGCAGGAGGACGAGTGGGTCTCCGGTGCCGTGGGTTTCGTAGTAGGTGCGGAGGCCGTTGACGGTGGCGTAGCTCATGGGTTCTGTCTTACCGCAGGGTCTGGGCGGTGGGGGGTTGTCCACAGGTCGTGGGTGGTTCGGGGGTGCCTGTGGAGAATGCGCCGGCCCCACCGGCTGCGCTGGGGGGCGCGTCCGGTGGGGCCGGCGGGCGAGGTCGGTGGGGGTTGGTAGACCGACCTGGGTGGTGCGGGTGGGTCAGTCGCAGACTTCGGCGCGCAGGACCCACACGCCGCGGTAACGCCAGCCGCCGCCGTCGTGGAAGCGGCTGAAGTCGCTGCCCCACTGGTGGCGCCAGTTGCCGCGGTAGCCGGTGCGGACGAAGTCGCAGTCGGCGTCTTCCCAGTAGCCGCGGCGTTCGCCGACGCGGGCGGCCCACGCGCACTGGCGGTAGGACCGGAACACGGCGACGACCTGGTCTTCGTCGCCGTTCCAGCCGTACCAGCCGTGGCCGCCGCCGTTGCTGGCGGTGGTGGCGGGCTGGGTGGCGGGGGCGGCGGCCTGGGCGGTGCCGGCGACACCGGCGATGCCTCCGGTGACCGCGAGTCCGGCCAGGACCAGTGCGGCTCGTCGTGCCGTTGTGCTTGCCATACGAGTACGTCCCTCCATGAGTTGTTTCGGGCAGGGAGTACGAAAGCACGCCAGATGTGAGTTTTGTGAGGAAAGGGCGCGCGGTTCGCGGGCGCGGCGAGCGGCACGCCCGAGTAATGCCCGTACGGGTGAGGCGCGCTGCCCACCGTTCGGCCAAGCACTTCCCGCACTTTTGTTTCTCCTGTGGTCGAACCGAATTGGAGTGATCACACGTGCATCTGTAAACGGAGGGGCCGAACCGGACGGAGGCACGAGAGACATGCCGAAACGGGTGGACCATCAGCAACGGCGGCGTGAGATCGCCGAGGCGTTGCTGCGCGTGGTGGGTGTCCAGGGCCTCCACGGCATGAGCCTGCGGGAGGTGGCCGCGGAGGCCGGCGTCTCGCTGCGTCTGGTGCAGTACTACTTCCCGAGCAAGGAGCAGCTGCTGCTGTTCACCGCCAGCTACCTGACCCGGCGGCTGACCGACGAGGTCACCAACCGGGTCGAGGCGGTGGGTCCGGCCGCGTCGCCGCGGACGGTCATCGAGGCGACGCTCGTCGCGATGTTGCCGACCGACCCGGACACCAAGCGGTTCCATCTCGCGCACGCCGCGTTCGCGGTACTGGCGATGACCGACTCGACGATCGCCGCGCAGGCGGTGCTCGCCGGCCCGGACGCGCGCGAGGAGCTGCTCACCGAGCAGCTGCGGGTGGTGCTGCGTCCACCGGCGGACGCGCGGGCCGAGGCGGTGGCGTTGCTGGCGATGTCCAACGGGCTGGCCACCACCGTGCTCGGCGGCGGGCGCAGTGTGGACGAGGCGGTGGGCGCGTTGCGTCATCACCTCGACCGGTTGCTGCCCAGCGCTGCGGCGCGCCCGGCGATCGCGCGGGCCAGCGGCTGGTGAATATTCGCTAGCGGTCGCGGCCAGCGGCCGCTAGCGTGCGTTCTCGCAGGGATTCAGGGACTTCGGACGGGACGGAGGTGTGCGCATGGCCGCCGGTGTGGTTGACGCTGCCGCGCGCAGCATCCGACCGTCCCTCGTCCTTCCGGCCGCCGGCTGAGCCTTCTCGCCGGGGCCATTCCCCGTAAAGGGTTCCTGCATTGTCTTCTCTGTCGTTTGACGTGCTCGGGTGGGACTCCGCCTGGGCTGATTCGTTCGCTCCGCACGCCGCCGGTGGGCTGATCCCCGGGCGCGTGGTGCGGGTCGACCGCGGCCGGTGCGAGGTCGCGACCGGCACCGAGGTGCTGCACGCCGAGTACTCGCGGCTGGACGTGTGTACCGGCGACTGGGTCGCGCTCTCCGGCCTCTCCATCCACGCCGTGCTGCCGCGGCGGACGGCGCTGGTGCGCGCGTCGGCGTCGGGGGTGTCGTCCGGGCAGGTCCTGGCGGCCAACGTCGACGTCGTCGCGGTCGTGATCCCCTGTGAGGGCGAGCTGGACCTCGGTCGCGCCGAGCGGCTGCTGGCGCTGGCGTGGGAGAGCGGCGCCCGGCCCGTCGTGGTGCTCACCAAAACCGATTCCGGTGCCGACGTCGATCGCGCGCTCGATCTGCTCACCGGTGTGGCGATCGGGGTGGACGTGATCCCCACCAGCGCCCGGTCGGGAGCCGGTCTGGACGCGCTGGCCGCCGAGCTGACCGGCACCGTGGTGCTCGTCGGGCGGTCGGGGGTCGGCAAGTCCACGCTGGCCTCGGCGCTGACCGGTGTGGAGCTGGCGGTGCGTGAGGTGCGTGCCGGCGACGGCAAGGGGCGGCACACCACCGTCCGCCGGGAACTCCTGGCCCTGCGCGGCGGGTCCGGGGTGCTCATCGACACCCCGGGGCTGCGTGGTGTGGGGTTGTTCGACGCCGAGGACGGTGTCGCGCGGGTCTTCGCCGACATCGACGCGCTGGCCGCGGACTGCCGGTTCGGCGACTGCGCCCACGGTGGTGAACCCGGCTGCGCGGTGCAGGCGGCGATCGACGCGGGGCTGGTGCCGGCGCGGCGGCTGGAGAGCTACCGCAAGCTCGTGCGTGAGAACGAGTGGGCGGCCGCGCGCACCGACGCCCGGCTGCGTGCCGAGCGCCGCGCGAAGGAACGTTCGTTGCATCGCCAGTTCCGTAATCAGTTCAACCGCCCTGGTCACGGGCGGCGCTGAGATGCTGTCGAGGATCCGGTGGGCGGTCGCGGCTCCGCGTTGCGGTGAGCGCCACGCGGTTTTGTCGGAGGGTGCCGCTACGTTCTGGATGCTTCCGCGAAGCAGAGCGTGCAGGTGCCGTCGAGGAGGCGGCATCTGCACGCTTGACCTGAAGCTCACTTCAACTCTTACGGTTCCGGTGACGTCGGACCGGAGGACTACGCCATGAGTATGGAAATGACCGCGTGGAATTCGCTGTACCACGCGATGCACGCCAGTGAGGAACGGCGGCCGTTCTCCCGGGCGACGCTGCGGCGCATCGGTGGCTTCGCCCGGCCCCACCGGCGGGAGCTGATGCTGTTCATCGGGTTGTCGGTGGCCGGGGCGCTGCTGGCCGTGGCCACCCCGGTGCTGGCCGGCCGGGTGGTCGACGCGATCGTCGGCTCCGAGGCCACCGGGGTGGTGGTGCGCCTGGCGGTGCTGATCGCGGTGATCGCGGTCGCCGAGGCCGGTATCGGCCTGGCCACCCGGCGCCTGTCGGCGGGCATCGGTGAGGGCCTCATCCTCGACCTGCGTACCGCGGTGTTCGATCACGTGCAGCGGATGCCGATCGCGTTCTTCACCCGCACCCGCACCGGTGCGCTGGTCAGCCGCCTGAACAACGACGTGATCGGGGCGCAGCGCGCGTTCAGCGACACCCTGTCCGGGGTCGTCGGCAACGTGGTGACGCTCGTGCTCACTCTCGTGGTGATGCTCGGCATCTCGTGGCAGATCACGCTGCTGGCGTTGCTGCTCCTGCCGGTGTTCGTCCTGCCGGCGCGGCGGATGGGTAACCGGCTGGCGCGGCTGGAACGCGAGGCGGCCGACCACAACGCGACGATGAGCACGCAGATGACCGAGCGGTTCTCCGCGCCCGGCGCCACGCTGGTGAAGCTCTACGGGCGGCCGCGCCGGGAGTCCGCGGCGTTCGCCGAGCGCGCCGGGCGGGTCCGTGACATCGGGGTCCGCACCGCGATGGTGCAGTTCGTGTTCATCACCGCGCTCACCCTCGTCTCGGCGCTGGCGCTCGCGCTGGTGTACGGGCTGGGCGGGTTCTACGCGCTGCGCGGGCAGCTGGAGGCCGGTGCGGTGGTGGCGATGGCGTTGCTGCTGACCCGTCTTTACGCGCCGCTGACCGCGCTGGCCAGCGCCCGGATGGAGGTCATGACCGCGTTGGTGAGCTTCGAGCGGGTCTTCGAGGTGCTCGACCTGCCGCCGCTGATCACCGAGAAGCCCGGCGCGCGGCCGGTTCCCGACGGGCCGGTGTCGGTGGAGTTCGACCACGTCCGGTTCAGCTACCCCTCGGCCGACAAGGTGTCGCTCGCCTCGCTCGAGGAGGTCGCCGCGCTCGACACCCGCGGCGGGGTGGAGGTGCTGCACGACCTGTCGTTCACCGTCGGCGCCGGGCAGATGGTGGCGCTCGTCGGTTCGTCCGGGGCCGGGAAGTCCACGGTCGCGCAGCTCATCCCGCGTCTCTACGACGTCGACTCCGGCGCGGTGCGGCTCTCCGGGGTGGACGTGCGTGACCTGACCACCGACTCCGTGCGCGACGCGCTGGGGCTGGTCACGCAGGACGGTCACCTGTTCCACGAGTCGATCCGCGAGAACCTGCTGCTGGCCCGCCCCGGTGCCACCGACGCCGAGGTGTGGGACGCGCTCGGGCGGGCCCGGCTGGCCGATCTGGTCGCCGCGCTCCCGGACGGGCTCGACACGGTGGTCGGGGAACGTGGGTACCGGTTGTCGGGCGGGGAACGGCAGCGGCTGACGATCGCGCGGCTCCTGCTGGCCCGGCCGCGGGTGGTGATCCTGGACGAGGCGACCGCGCACCTGGACTCCACGTCGGAGGCCGCCGTGCAGGCCGCGCTCGCCGAGGCGCTCGCCGGGCGCACCGCGGTGGTCATCGCGCACCGCTTGTCGACGATCCGCGCCGCCGACCAGATCCTCGTGGTCGAGGGCGGCCGCATCGTCGAACGCGGCACGCACCCGCAGTTGCTGGCCCTGGGCGGGCGTTACGCCGAACTGCACCGCACCCAGTTCGCCGACGACCCCACCGCTCCCGAAGACCTGGCCGCGCCGCTGGCCTGACCGTCGGCGCGGGCCCACCGCCCCGGCCCTACGCTGGCCCGCCGCCCCGGTCCCCCAGGACCGCGGCAGCGGGCCTTCGTCGTCCGTGCAGCCGCCCCGAAGCCTTTAAACCATATGGTTGAATGCCTGGCATGACGATCACCTCCATCAGCCTGTCGATCTCTCTGGACGGCTACATCGCCGGACCGCACGACGGGCCGGACAACCCGCTGGGCGACGGCGGCAGCAGCCTGTTCGACTGGTGGACCGCCGGTACGGAGCCACTCGCGAACGACCCTCGATTCGCCCCGCCGACCCGCAGCCGCCAGGTCGCCACCGAACTCTTCGACTGCGGCGCTGTGCTCACCGGCCGACGCACCTTCGACATCGCCCGCGGCTGGGGCGGCCACCACCCGGCCGGCGCACCGTTCTTCGTCCTCACCCACAGCGCTCCGCCTCACTGGGTGGGGCCGGGCACCGGCGGGACGGCCGTGACCGACGGCATCCGCAGCGCCCTGGACCAGGCCCGCCACGTGGCTGGTGACCGCCCCATCGGCATCACCAGCGCGAACGTCGCGCAGCAGTACATGGCGGCGGGACTGGTCGACGAGATCAACCTCAATCTGATCCCGGTCCTCCTCGGTAGCGGCGTCGCGCTCTTCGCGAACCTGCCGGAGCCCGTGGGCCTCGAATGCACCCGAGTGGTCGAATCCGACGGCGTCACCCATCTGCGCTACCGGGTCATCACATGACCGCGCGTCCCTGCATCCGCTCCTCGGCCGAGACGCGATGACGACGTCCCACCCGGCTCAGGCGTCGGACGGGCCCGGCTCCCATCCGTTCTGTTGTGCCCACTCGTCGGCTCGGTGGATGATCGCCCAGCAGATCGCTGCCTTGGCGTCGGTGTATGCCTGCCCGTCGTGGGGATGCCGCCGGGCGAGATCCCGCTTGACCGAGACGTAATCGGCGGCCGCCCGCCGGTCCACGCGGAGGAAGTCGCGGAACAGCAGGGAGAACTGCTCGGAGAAGCTGCCGGCGCGGCGGACGTGGATGTGTGAACGCGGACGGCCCGGCGCTTCCCGGAAGTAGCGTTTGGTTCGTTCGGGGTTGTCCGCCCGGTAGACCAGCCCCATGCCGCGCAGACGATCACGGAACGGCTCCACCGGCTCCAGACGGATGACCGATATCTGGACATCGATGATCGCCTTCGCGGCGAGTCCGGGCACCGAGGTGGAACCGATGTGGTCGATGCGCAGGGCCACGTCCCCGAGTGCTCGGCGAAGCGCGGCGCCGATCTCCGCGAAGCGCGCCGGCCACGACGGGTCGTAGTCCGCGATGTGGATCACGCGCTTGCCGGCTTGGTCGGTTCGGCCGTCCATCGGGCGATCGTACGGTCCGTGGCTCGTTGTCCTGCGGCGTGAAGCCGCGCAGGAGGTGCTGTCGCACCTGCCCGGGATCGCGATCGACGAGGTGGTGAGTGCGTCGTGCTTTCGGCGGGCCGAGCGCCCGGGTGCGTCGCACCTTCGACGCGGGTGCCGTCGCGGTATCGACGGTGGATCGCCGACACGCCGGCGGTAGAGCCGCGTTAGTGAGGGGCGGGTAGCGGATTGGCGGCGATGTGGTCGGCGAAGGACGGGAGGCCCACGGAGGCGCGGAGCTCCTCCATGCGGTCGGGATCGGCCACGGGCCAGGGTACGGGCCGGCCGTCCTGCACGGCGGCGATCTGGGTGCCGTAGATCTGCGGGTGGCCCTCGTTGACGAGCACCCGGTCACGCAGCATCGCCACCTCGCGCGGGGTTCCTTCGCCGGCGGCGACCGCCTCGTCGAGGAGCGCAAGCGCGCGGCGCTGGACGTCCAGTTGCCGGTCGGCGTGCATCGCGATCTTCCACGCGCACCGGGACGCTTCCGCGCCGACCAGCCCGGGGGTCGGCCAGCCGTGCCGGGCCATCAGGGTGGCGAGCCGGTCGGCGTGTTCGGTGGTCAGCCGGCGCCAGGCCAGCTGGTGGGCCGGGGTCGCGGTGTCCAGGCCGTACGGGGTCGCTTGCGTGTCGGCCGCCGCCATCGCGATCAGTTCGGCGGCCAGTTCGCGCACCTGCTCGGCCACGCTGTTCTCCTGTCTGGTCCGGGGCGCCGACCGGTCGGCGCGCCTCGCTGCTCGATGCCCGGCCCGCGCGATGTCGTGGCACACGGGAGCCGCGTGCACAGCTGGCCGGGTCGGCGCCGCAACCGTAGATCGGGCCCGTTACCCGGGGCGTCCTCTCCCAGAACGATGCCCTGGGGCCGCTCCGCGGGAGATACTGGACAGGCACCGGAAATCTCCGGGGTGCGCGGCGCCTCACCCCGCGAGCGCCGGGCAGGTCGGCCCCGGCCGGCGACAGGGCCCCCTCCCGCGTGCCAGGACCGGGCGACTCAGCTCATCGGAGAGTCGGTTCACGGTCGCCACTCGCGACTCCGCCACCCGCCACCTTGGCCCGCCACCGGGCCCCCGCCACCGGGCCCCCGCCACCGGGCCCCCGCCACCGCGGCCCCCGCCACCGCGGCCCCCGCCACCGCGGCATCTCGCCACTGGTGCGCAAGAGTCTGGGCGGTAGGACGTCTCATGCGCAGCGCGCGGGAAGTCAGGCGCGCGGTAGGTCAGGCGCGTGGGTCTCCAAGCGTGGGGCTCCAAGCGTGGGGCGCGGACGGCGGCATACCGGCTGTCTTCCGCGCGCTTCATGCGGGCCATGCGCAGACCACTCGGGCGCCCATCTCTCCGGTCGCATCGCACCGGAGGCCGAGATACCGGAGGCCGAGATACCCGGGGCACGAATACCCGGGGCACGAATACCGGAGGCGCAGATGTCGGCGCGCGGCTGCCGCGTGCACTGCGCCTCGCGCCCAAATGCGTTATGTCCGAATGCTTTGCGCCCGACCGGTTCGCGTACGGGCGGCCCCACATGCGAACGCTCACAACTGGGCGGCCCGCACCCGAACGCCCACCTCTGAATTGCCTCACGGAAAGGCCCGCGTTCGAACGGTGTGCGCCTCGGTGCCGCATAGATGCCACTGCCTTCGTACGGCCCAGGAGGCTGGGGTAGCCGGGGTGAACGCGCGGACGCGGAGGGCCGAAGTGAGTGGCGGCTGGGCCGGGCAGAGAGGTCGCAACTGGCGAGTACCCCGGGTGAGCGCAGCCGCGGAAGGCCGAGTGAGCGCAGCCGAACAACGCGGGTGTGCGCGTCGATGTGCCCGCGCAGCCGCCGGAGGGCCAGGTGAGCGCAGGCCACTAGCGCCGGGGTGCGGCGGGCGCGGTCTTTGATGTGGGCGGACAGCGCGACCACGGATGGCGGCTGGGCGCAACGGTGCGGTGGAGGGAGGTGCGGCGCGGAGAAGTGATGGCGGGAAGTCGGCGGAGGATGGCGTTCTTGCCGCTGCCGGGGAGCGTGCCGTCGCCCTAACGTCGGGGCGCGTGAATGCCGCGTTCTTCCTCAGCCTCCATGTTCTGGCCGCGATTCTCACGATCGGGCCGGTCGCCGTCGCGGCCAGTATGTTTCCGCGGTACGTGCGCACGGCCGCGCAGGATCCGAAGGCGCCGACGATCCTCGCCGTGTTGCACCGCATCTGCCGGGTCTACACGGTCGTCGGGTTGACCGTGCCGGCGTTCGGGTTGGCGACCGCGGCGGCGCTCGGCGTGCTGACCGATGCGTGGTTGCTCAGCTCGATCGTGCTCACCGCCATCGCCGCCGCGGTGTTGCTGCTCGCGGTGCTCCCCCAGCAGTCCCAGGCCCTGGCCGCGCTAGACGCGCCCACGACGCCGACCACCCTGACCGGCACCACGGCCGCCCGCACCAAAGCCACCCGCACCACAGCCACCCCAACCACAGCCGCCTCGGACGGCGGCACGGTCACGGCTACCGGCCCCGCACTCGCCCCTACCGGAACCACACCGGAAGACTCACCCTCCACCCCAGGTGAAGCCGTTTCCACCGGCGACCGTCCGGAGGCAGCGCGCTCGGCGGCCCGGCTGGGCATGGCCACCGGCATCTTCAACCTGCTCTGGGCCGTCGTCGTCGTGCTGATGATCGTGCGTCCCGGCTCCACTACCGGCGTGTAACCCCTACTACCGCGCTACGCCGCTGGCGCCTGGCGGAACCTCGCCCGGTACACCGCCGGGCTCACCCCCACCAACCGCGCGAACCGGTCACGGAACGTGCTCGCCGCCGCGAACCCCACCAGGCCGCCCACCCGCTCGACCGGATGGTCGGTGGTCTCCAGCAGGTGTTGCGCCCGCCGCAGCCTCGCCCGGTTGAGCCACTGCAGCGGCGTCGACGACGTCTGTTCGCGGAACCGGCGTGACAGCGTGCGGGTGGAGAGCGCGGCCTGCCGGGCGATCCGGTCGAGGGTGAGTTCCTCGTCGAGGTGTTCCTCCAGCCACGTCAGCAGGGGCCGCAGGGACACACCGTCGGGTACCGGTGGCTCGTGGGCGATGAACTGGGCCTGGCCGCCGTCGCGTTCCAGCGGCATCACCGAGTGGCGGGCGGCGTCGGCGGCCACGGCCGCGCCGTGGTCGCGGCGTACCAGGTGCAGGCACAGGTCGAGGCCGGCGGCGGCGCCGGCGGAGGTGAGCAGCTGGCCGTTGTCGACGAACAACACGTCGGGGTCGACGTCGATCGCCGGGTGCCGGGCGGCCAGTGCGGCGGTGCCGAGCCAGTGGGTGGTGGCGCGCAGCCCGTCGAGCAGGCCGGTGGCGGCGAGCACGAACGCCCCCGAGCACACCGACGCGATGCGCACACCGCGTGCGGCGGCGGTGCGCAGGGCGTCGAGGATCTCGGGGGCGGCGGGGACGTCCACGTCGTCGACGCCCGGTACGACGATCGTGTCGGCGGCGGTGAGCGTGTCCAGGGCGGCCAGGGGGTGCCGGACGCGGATCGTGAACAGCCCGGCGTCGACGTCGCCGGGCGGGCCGCACACGATCACCCGGTAGGCGGGTGTCCCGTCGGTGCGGCGGCTGCGTCCGAACACCTCGACCGGCACCGCCAGGTCGAACGGCACCACGTGCGGGAGGGCCAGCACCGCGATCGTCAGCATGACCGGAACTGTACCGAGCGCCGGGTTCTGGCCACGAGCTGAGGGAACCGGCTTGCGTCCACCCGCCGTCGCCGCTACGCACGACTCATGCCGCGAAAGCTCGTCGTGAAGATGTCGGTCTCGCTGGACGGTTTCGTGGGGAGGAACGACGGTGACGTCGGGTGGATCTTCCCGAGCGTCGACGAGGAACTGCAGGAGTGGATGGTCGATCTGCTGGGGCGGGCCGGCGCGCACCTGATGGGCCGTGTCACCTACGGCGACATGGCCACGCACTGGCCGGACTCCGACGAGCCCTACGCGGCGCCGATGAACGACATCCCGAAGATCGTGTTCTCCCGCACCCTCGCCGAGGGCACGTGGCCGCACACGACGGTGCTCTCCGGTGACCTGACCGCCGAGGTCGGCCGCCTCAAAGCCGAGGACGGCGACGACCTGCTGGCGCACGGCGGCGCGGGGTTCGCCCGTGCGCTGATCGCGCGGGGCCTGGTGGACGAGTACCGGCTGGTCGTCCACCCGGTGGCGCTGGGCAGTGGCCTGCCGCTGTTCACCGCCCCGACCGAGTTGACGCTCATCAGCTCCGAGCCGTTCCCGGGCGGTGCGATCGCCGTCACGTACGCCCCCGCGACCACGACCGGCGGGAACGAATCAGACACCGAGGTCTAGCCCCCGATCAACCGCCCTGTTTACACTCGTCTACGTTCGGTTCGTGGACGAGACCTACCGGTTCGACGAGCGGTCCTACGACGCCCTCGACGCCGCCGGGGTGGGCTGGCAGGCCGCGCTGCAGGTGTTGCGCGCACCGCGGCGGGTTCGCCAGCACATCGGGGCGGTGCTGCGGGTGGCGTCGGTGACCGCCGACGGCCGGTGGGTGGCCGTGGTTCTGATCGAGGAGGACCCCGATCAGTACCTGGTCGTGTCGGCCCGCGAGCTGCAGCGCGACGAGGCCCGTCAGATCGCTGACGTGCTGGAGAGGGGCGAGGCATGAGCCGCGACGAGGCGATGGAGGTCCTGGCCGGCACCGACTGGTCGGGCGCGGTGGCCGAGACGCCCGGGCGGGGCGCGACCGTGGTGCACTCCACCCGGTTGCCCGCCGCGTTGTCCACGCAGCTGGAGGCCGAGGCCGCGCGGCGCGGGGTGACGCCCTCGGCGCTGGTCCGCGAGTACGTGGAGGCCGGCCTCACGCAGCTGGCGGCCACCGGGGACGCCACCGTGACGCTGCGTCTGGCCGATCTGCACCGCGCGATCGATCAGCTGGCCCGCGACGTCGCCTGAGCGGCGCCGCCTAGCTCTCCAGGTTGCGCAGGAAACCGTCGAGGTGCAGCCGGAGGCGGGTGATCTGGTCGTCGACCGTGAGGGTCTCCTCGAGGCGTCCGCCGACGGCGGGTTTCCGGAGGCCCCGGACGTAGAGCGAGCACGCGAGGTCGCTGCACACGTAGGTGCCGACGGAGTTGCCCTGCCGTCCGGCCGCGCCGGTCTTGCGTGCGGTCATCAGCGCGACGCCGCGGCCGGGATGCTGGGTGAGGCACAGCGAGCAGAGGCTGCGCCGGGTGTAGCCGCGGGGCCCGGTGGCGGCGCGCAGCACCACGGCGACGAGCGTGCCGTCGTGTTCGGTGGCCAGGTAGCTGCGGTCGGGGGCCGACAGGTCGGTCCATCCCAGGTAGTCCAGGTCGTCCCACGGCCGGGTGTCGAGGTCCCGGGCCATCGGGATCCGTTTGGCCTCGCCCTTGGAGCAGTTGACGAACGCGCCCCGGATCTCGGGTTCGGCGAGTTGTTTCATACAACGGACGCTACGCGAACGGGCAATTGCTTTACCCGACGCGGTAAACGGTGCAAAGTGTGCAAATGGAGCATCATCCGATCGTGATCGTCGGTGCGGGGCTCGGTGGGCTGACCGCCGCCCGCGTCCTGCACCACCACGGTGTGCCCGCCGTGGTCTACGACCGGGCCCCTCATCCCGACGATCGCCGCCGCGGTGTGCTCGACCTGCACCCGGCCTCGGGCGGGGCCGCGCTGCGGGCGGCCGGGCTGCAGCGGGAGGTCGCGGCGATCACCACGCCCGGCGGTGGTGCGCTGCGCATCCTCGACGCCGCCGGCGCCCGGCACTACGAGCAGCACGCCGACGCCGTCCCCGACCGTCCCGAGGTCGACCGCCGCGCACTGCGTGCCCTGCTCGTCGGGTCGTTGCCGCCGGGCACCGTCCGGTGGGGCGCGGAGGTCACCGGGGTCCGGCCGCTGGACGGCGGCCGGCACGAGGTGCGTATCGCCGGTGCCCCACCGGTGAGCAGCGGTGTGCTGGTCGGGGCGGACGGCGGCTGGTCACGGATCCGCCCGCTGGTGTCGGCGGCCGAACCCACCTCCACCGGCTCGACGTACGTCGAGCTGACGCTGTTCGACGCCGACGCCCGCCACCCGGTGGCCGCGGCCGTCGCCGGGCCCGGGCTGACACTCGCCCTCGGCGACGGCCGGGGCCTGATCTGCCATCGCGACGCCGACGGGAGCCTGCAGGTGTACGCGGCGCTGGCCGTCCCCGACCGGTGGGCGCCCGCGGACCTGCGGGCCGCGCTGCTGGCGGCGTTCGACGGCTGGCACGAGGGTCTGCGCGCGCTGGTCGCGGAGGCCGGCGGCCCGCTGGTGGCGCGTGGCATCCACACGCTGCCGGCCGGGCACCGCTGGCCCCGCACCCCCGGGGTGACGCTGCTCGGCGATGCCGCGCACCTGATGGCGCCGTTCGCGTGCGACGGCGCGAACCAGGCGATGCTCGACGGCGCCGAGCTCGCCGCGGCGCTGGTGGGCCACCCGAACGACCCCGAGGCCGCGCTCGGCGCCTACGAGGAGCTGCTGTTCCCGCGGG
Source organism: Cryptosporangium arvum DSM 44712 (assembly GCF_000585375.1). NCBI lineage: Bacteria > Bacillati > Actinomycetota > Actinomycetes > Cryptosporangiales > Cryptosporangiaceae > Cryptosporangium > Cryptosporangium arvum. Next base: position 4,814,249 of record NZ_KK073874.1, on the reverse strand, counting down.
CCTCCGCGGCCGCGGCCGAGGCGGCGGCGATGTTCGCGGTGTGCTTCCGTGCGGACGCCCCGCGGGGTCTGGTCGATCTGCTGACGTCCTCGGAGCAGCTCGTTACCGTCGACGCATGATCGCGGAGTTCCGGATCGACGTTCCCCGAACCGACCTCGACGACCTCGCCGACCGCCTGGCCCGCACCCGCTGGACCCCGTCGCTGCCCGGCCCCGGCTGGCAGCGGGGCGTCCCCGTCGACTATCTGCGTGACCTGGCCGGCTACTGGGCCCGCGGCTACGACTGGCGGGCCGCCGAAGCCGAGCTCAACGCCCATCCGCAGTACACGACCGACGTCGACGGGCAGCGCCTGCATTTCCTGCACGTGCGCTCGCCGCGGGCCGACGCGCTGCCGCTGCTGCTGGTGCACGGCTGGCCCGGGTCGGTGGTGGAGTTCCTCGACGTCATCGGACCGCTCCGCGAGGACTTCCACCTGGTGATCCCGTCGTTACCGGGGTTCGGGTTCTCCGGGCCGCTGTCGGAGCCCGGCTGGGGCATCGAGCGGATCGCCGACGCGTTCGCCGAGCTCATGGGGCGCCTGGGTTACGAACGCTACGGCGTGCAGGGCGGCGACTTCGGGGCGGTGATCACCCCGGCGATGGGCCGCCGGCACCCCGGCAACGTCGTCGGGGTGCACGTCAACGCGGCCACCGGCGGGTTCATGGCGCCCGGGCGCGTCGAGCCCGACGACACGTTCACGGCGGTGGAGAAGCAGCGGCTGGCGTTGTCGCGGCACTACCGGCGCGAAGGCAACGGCTACTTCAAACAGCAGGCCACGAAACCGCAGACGCTCGCCTTCGGGCTGCACGACTCCCCGGTCGGGCAGCTCGCGTGGATCGTGGAGAAGTTCTACGAGTGGACGCACGGCGAGGGCATCCCCGTCGGCCGCGACCGGCTGCTCACCAACGTGATGGTGTACTGGGTGACCGGCACCGCCGCCTCGTCGGCGAACCTGTACTACGAGGTGCTGCACACCGCGGGCCTGCGGCCGGCCGGGAGGTCCCCGGTGCCGACGGGGGTGGCGGTGTTCGCCGAGGACATGGCGATCCGCCGGTTCGCCGAGCAGGTCAACACGATCACCCACTGGACCGATTTCGACACCGGCGGGCACTTCGCCGCGCTCGAGGTGCCGGAGTTATTGGTGGCGGACATCCGCGCGTTCTTCGCTACGCTGTGAGACATGCGTAGTGCGCGTCTGAGCTGGTGGCGCTCCGGATAGGAGCGGCGCCTCGTCACGCACGAATCAACAAACAGGGCCGTTCGGTGCGAACGGCCCTGTTTGCTGTCCATCGGACGGTCCTCTTCTCCGAGAGGACCCTTTCCCGTGGACCGTGTGATGAGCGGTGACCGGCCGACCGGGGCGCTGCACCTCGGGCACTACTTCGGCACGCTGCACAACCGTGTGCTCCTGCAACGCGGCGGCGCCGAGCTGACCGTGCTGATCGCCGACTATCAGGTGCTCACCGACCGCGACGCCGCCCGTGACCTGCCCGGGCACGTCGACGGGCTGGTGCTGGACTACCTGGCGGCCGGTATCGACCCGTCGACGACGATCGTCGCCCACAGCGCGCTGCCGGCGCTCAACCAGCTGCTGCTGCCGTTCCTGAGCCTGATCTCGGTGTCCGAGCTGGAACGCAACCCCACCGTCAAGGACGAGATCGCCCAGTCGCGGCGGGCGGTGAACGGGTTGATGTTCACCTACCCCGCGCACCAGGCCGCCGACATCCTGTTCGGCAAGTCGACGCTGGTTCCGGTCGGGCAGGACCAGTTGCCGCACCTGGAGCTGACCCGCACGATCGCGCGCCGGTTCAACGACCGGTACGCGCCGGTGTTCCCGGTGCCGGAGGCGCTGCTCTCGGCGGCGCCGCTGCTGCTGGGCACCGACGGGACGAAGATGAGCAAGAGCCGGGGCAACGCGATCGCGATCGGCGCGAGCGCGGACGAGACCGCGCGGCTGATCCGCGGCACGAAGACCGACGCCGACCGGCACATCACCTACCGGCCGGACACCCGGCCGGAGGTGTCGAGCCTGGTGCTGCTGGCCGCGTTGTGCCTCGACCGCGACCCGGACGCGGTGGCGGCCGACGTCGGGCCGGGCGGCGCCGCGGCGTTGAAGAACGTCGTGATCGACGCGGTCAACGACTACTTCGCGCCGATCCGGGCCCGCCGCGCGTCCTATGCGGCCGACCGGGGTTTCGTGCGCGAGATCCTGCGGGCCGGGGCGCAGCGGGCCGGTGCGGTGGCCGAGGCCACGCTGGCGGAGGTGCGCACCGCCATGGGGATGGCGTATTGATACTGCTGTGGACGCGTTCTACCGGGATCTGGGTGACGGCCGGTTCGAGAGCAGCACGGCGACGGCGGGGCCGTGGAGCGCTGCTCTCCAGCACGCCGGGCCGCCGTCGGGGCTGATCGGTGCGGTGATGGAGCGGCACGCGCCGCGGGAGGGGTTCCGGATCGCGCGGGTGACGCTCGACATCCCGCGGCCGGTGCCGGTCGCGGAACTGTCGGTGGAGGTCACCACGATCAGCTCGACGGCGCGCACCGAGCTGCTCGACGCGCAGATCAGTGCGGCCGGGCGCACGGTGATGCGGGCGCGCGCGTGGCGGGTGCTGGCCGCGCCCGCCGACACGCCGCCGCTGCGTCACGGGCCGCCGGCGTCGCCGCTTCCGGACGTGGCGACGCCGGCGCCGATGGCCGCCGGCGCGCACGTCGCCGGGTACCTCTCGGCGATGGAGTGGCGGTTCGTGTCCGGGGGTGGGTTCACCGAGGCCGGCCCCGGGGAGGCGTGGGGACGGCAGCGGATCCCGCTGATCGCCGACGCGGAGGATTCGCCGCTGACCCGGGCACTGACGATCGCCGACACGAACTGGGCGGTCGGCTCCGAACTGGATTTCGTGGGGCGGCTGGTGATCAACACCGACGTGACGGTGGCGTTGCACCGCGACCCGGTCGGTGAGTGGCTGTGCCTGCGGGCCGAGACGGTCGCCAGCCCGGGTGGGTCCGGGCTGGCGACCGGCCGGCTGGACGACCGGTCCGGTGACTGCGGGCGGATCCTGCAGACGCTGCTGGTGGCCGACCGGACCTAGCGGAACGCGTCGATGGCGGCGGCGGCCCACTCGGCGTAGGAGCGGGGCGGTCGGCCGAGGACCCGTTCGACGTCCGGGCTGACCCGCTGCTCGTCGGGGGCCGGGCGGCCGAGGATGTCGAGGGTGCCCTCGACGACCGGTCCGGGCATGAACGCCAGCATCGCGGCGCGGGCGTCGGCGCGGGTCAGTTCGGTGAACGCCACCGGTTCGCCGAGCGCGGCGGCCAGGGCCGCGGTCTGCTCCCGCGGGCTGATCGCGGCCGGGCCGGTGAGCTCGTAGGCCCGGCCCGCGTGCCCGTCGCCGGTGAGGACCGCCGCGGCGACGGCGGTGATGTCGGCCGGGTCGACGACCGGCAGTGCCACGTCGGCGAACGGGGCCGCGACCGCGCGCGCGGCCCGCACCGACGGCACCCACGCGAACGTGTTCGACGCGAACCCGCCGGGCCGCAGCACCGTCCACTCCGCCGCGGTGCGGCGCAGGGCGTCCTCATAGGCCCGTAGCCGGGAGTGTGACGGCGCGGACGGGCGGGTGCGTGCCGCCTGCGAGGAGAGGAGCACGACCCGGCGCACCCCGGCGGCCGTGATGGTCTCGAGCAGAGCGTCGGGCTCGCCGGCGTCGACGAGCAGGTCACCGGCGATCAGCAGGAATATCGCGTCGGCGCCGTCGAGGGCCGGGCGGAGGGTCTCGGGGCGCGCGAGGTCCGCGGCGACTCCCGTGGGGACGGTGCGGGCGACGGCGGTGACGGCGTGCCCGGCGTCGATCAGGGTCTGTACGAGCGGGCGTCCGACGGTGCCGGTCGCCCCGGTGATCACGATCATGCGAGGACGCTAATACCCTGAGGACAGTAGGTACCTAGAGGAAAGTGGCTATCCGATGCGTGAGACCGACGACCCGGAGTTGGCGTGCCCGGTCGCGCCGGTGGTGGATCTGGTGTTCAGCCGGTGGACGACGCCGATCCTGTGGGCGTTGCACACCTACGGGCGGCAACGCTTCGTGCACCTGGAACGGCGGCTGAGCTCGATCACGCCGAAGGTGCTGACGCAGCGGCTGCGTCAGCTCGAACGCGACGGGCTGGTGACCCGCACCTACCACCCGGAGGTGCCGCCGCGGGTGGAGTACGAGATCACGCCGCTCGGGCAGAGCCTCGCGCCGCTGTTCGCGGGCCTGGCCGACTGGTCGGAGGCGAACCTGCCGAAGGTGCACGAGGCGCGGGCGGCGTTCGACGCGCGTTAAGCCGGGCGGGCCCGCACGTGCAGGCGTTCACCCTGCGGGCCGAACAAGGCGAGGATCTCCGCGGCGGCCGGGCCGGGGTTGCTGATCGCGTGCGGGGTGCGGCAGTCGAACTCCACGACCTCGCCGACGCCGAGGGTCAGGTCGTGTTCGCCGAGGATGAGCCGCAGCGTCCCGGACAGCACGTAGAGCCATTCGTAGCCCTCGTGGACGCGCTGCTCGGTGACGTCCACCCCGGCCGGCGTCGGCGGAATGATCTGTTTGTACGCGCGCAGCCCCCCGAGGTGCTGGGAGAGCGGGATCGTGGTGCGCCCGTGCACGGTGTAGGGCCGCAGGTGGACGCGCGGGTCACCGGTGGTGGGGGCGCCGACGAGTTCGTCGAGCTGCACCTGGTGCACCCGGGCGAGCGGCAGCAGCAGTTCGAGGGTGGGTTTGCGCTGCCCGGACTCCAGGCGCGAGAGCGTGCTCACCGAGATGCCGGTGGCTTCCGACAGGTCGGTGAGCGTCGTGCCGCGCTGGGCGCGCAGGGCACGCAGCCGCGGTCCGACGGCGGTCAGGACGGGATCGAAGTCGTCGCTCATCACCCCAGTTTGCCACTTCAGCAAGAATGTTTGTCATTTCGGCGACGTGGTGTGCATCATTCCGGGCATGACGACATACGACGCAGTGGTGGTGGGTGGCGGCGCGGCCGGACTGGCCGGTGCGGTGGCCCTGGGCCGGGCCCGCCGGACGGTTCTGGTGGTCGACGCCGGTGAACAGCGCAACCTGCCCGCGGAGGGCGTCCACAACTTCCTGACCCGCGACGGCATGCCGCCGGCCGAGCTGGCCGCGGCCGGCCGCAAGGAAGCCGAGTCCTACGGCGTGCACGTGGTAGCGGGCCGGGTCGAGGCGGCCGAACCCGACGGCGACGCGTTCCGGGTCACGCTCGACGACGGCACCGTGATCGGCGCGGCCCGGCTGCTGCTGGCCACCGGGGTCACCGACGAGCTCCCCCCGATCCCCGGCCTGGCCGGCCGCTGGGGCCGGGACCTGCTGCACTGCCCGTACTGCCACGGCTGGGAGGTCCGCGACCGGGCGCTGGGCATCCTCTCGACCGGGCCGTTCGCCGTCGAGCAGGCGCTGCTGTGGCGGCAGTGGAGCGCCGACGTGACGCTGTTCCTGCACACCGGCCCCGAACCCACCGACGAGCAGTACGCGCAGCTGGCCGCGCGCGGCATCGCGGTCGTCGACGGAGAGATCACCGGGATCGCCACCGAGGACGACCGGCTGATCGGGGTGCGCCTCGGGGACCGGGTCATCGCACGCGACGCGCTGGTCGCCGCGACGACGATGCACGCGACGCTGGCCGGACTGGAGGGCCTGGGGCTGGTCCTCGAGGACCTGCAACGCGACGGCGTCACGATCGGGACGTTCCTCAAGGCCGACCCCACCGGCAAGACCGACGTGCCGGGCGTCTACGCGGCCGGGAACCTGACGATGCCCCCCGGGCAGGTGATCGCGGCCGCGGCGGCCGGCACGATGGCCGGCGCGATGATCAACTTCGACCTGGTCGCGCGGGACACGCGGGCCGCGGTGGAGGCGTCGGCGGCGGGCGGCGACCGTAACGTGGCGTCCGGGCACCGGCACGACGTGGAGGGGGCCATGGACGACGAGCTGGCACGCACCTGGGACGAGCGGTACCGCGAGGACGACAAGATCTGGAGCGGCGAACCCAACGTCGCGCTGGTCAAGGAAGTCACCGACCTGACCCCGGGCCGGGTGCTGGACCTGGGCTGCGGCGAGGGCGGGGACGCGGTGTGGTTCGCCCGGCAGGGCTGGACGGTCACCGCGGCCGACATCTCGCAGGTCGCGCTGGAGCGGGCCGCGCGGCACGCCACCGACGCCGGGGTCGCCGACCGGATCGACTTCCAGCGGCACAACTTCGCGGTGTCGTTCCCCGACGGCGAGTTCGACCTGGTGTCGGCGCAGTTCCTGCACTCGTGGGGCGACATGCCCCGGGAGGAGATCCTGCGGCGCGCCGCGGCGGCGGTGGCCCCGGGCGGGGTGCTGCTGATCGAAGGGCACTCCGGCACACCGCACTGGGAAGACGCCCCCGAGCACCAGCACCAGGAGCCGCACGGCCACGGGGAGCAGCACGGCCACGGGGAGCACCCGCTGCCCTCACCCGACGAGGTCATCGCCTCCCTGAACCTGCCCGAGGACGAGTGGGAGGTGCTCGTCGTCGACGAGCACGCACGCACCCGCACCTTCCCCGACGGGCGCACCATCCACCACGTCGACAACACGGTCAAGATGCGCCGGCGGGTACCGTCGAACGGGTGACACCCCCCACGGACCGCCCCAGCCACACCGACCGGGACCGCGCCGAGTCGTTCGGCCCGATCGCCGCGGACTACGACCGGTACCGGCCGGAGTGCCCGGACGACCTGCTCGCCGACCTGGTCGCCCTGAACCCGGCGGACGTGCTCGACGTCGGCTGCGGCACCGGCAAGCTCGCGGTGCCGCTGCGGCGCGCCGGGCTGGACGTGCTCGGCGTCGAGATCGACCCGCGGATGGCCGCGGTGGCCCGCGCGCACGGCGTCCCGGTGGAGGTCTCCGGCTTCGAGACCTGGGACGACGCCGGGCGCCGGTTCGATCTGGTCACGTCGGGCAACGCGTGGCACTGGATCGACCCGGTGCACGGCGCGCAGCGGGCCGCCGCGCTGCTGCGACCCGGCGGAACACTGGTGCGGTCCTGGACCTACGCGGTGCTCGACGACGACGCGCTGGCGCTGCTGGACGGCGTGTACGCCGCGCACACCGGGGTGCACACGCACGCGTCGGCGGCGGTCGACGAGGACCGCCCCGAGCCACCGCGACGGGGGTTCGGGGTCACCGAGACCCGCGTCTACCGGTGGGAGCTGTCGTTCACGACCGCGCAGTGGGTGGGGCTGATCGCGACGTTCAGCGACCACCAGCTGCTCCCCGACGCCGAGCGGGCCGCGTTGCTGGCCACGCTGACGACCGCGATCGACGCCGCCGGCGGGGTGCTTCGGGGCCGCGGCGAAGCCGTCGCGCTCTTCACCCCGCGCGTCTGACGGATCAGAGCGACGCGTCGAGGAACTCGACGACGGCGCGGGCCAGCGCGACGCGGTGGTCGGAGAACGCGTGGTCGGTGGGCCACTCGCGGTGCGTCGCGTGCGGGAGCGCGGCGAGCAGCGGTTCGTGGTGCACCGCGGGTGGGGCGGTGGTGTCGCGGTCACCGGCGACGAGCAGCACCGGGCGGCCGGCCAGCGCGGGCGCGAGGGCGGTGAGACGGTCCCCGATCGTCGCCATCTCCGCGACCAGCGCCGCGGAACCGGTGCCGGCCAGTGGGGCGATGTCCCCGGCGAACCCGTCGACGTACGCCGCGTACACCGCCGGATCGGCGCGGACGTCCGCGGCGGCGGCACCGAAGTCGAACCCGGCGATCGACGCCACGGCACGCACGCCCGGGTCGGCGGCCGCGGCGCGCAACGCGGTGAAACCACCCATGCTGTGCCCGACCAGCGCGATCCGGTCCGGGTCGAGGCCCGGGTCGGCGCGCAGCGCCACCACCGCGGCGGCCGCGTCCTGCTGGACGTGCGCCCAGGAGAACGTGCCCGGGCTGCCCCACGCGCCGCGGTAGTGGAACACCAGCGACGCGTACCCGGCGCGGCGCAGCGCGTGCGCCAGGTCGAAGTTGCGTTCGTTGCCGGGGAAGCCGTGCAGGACGGCCACGGCCGGGTGCGGGCCCGGCCCGGCCGGGCGGTGCAGCACCCCGAGCAGGTCCAGCCCGGCGCTGGGCACGGTGAACACCTGCGTCACCGCCGGCGGGCGCAGCGCCGGGTCGGGGTCGGTGATCAGCGGGTCGGTGATCAGCGGGTCGGTCACCGCCGGAGCGTAACCGGCCGACGGCGCCGGGCGGCTGCCATGCTTGCCCGGCCGACCGCCAGCCGTTCGGCTACTCGGTGCGCAGCGCCGTCGCCGTGCGGGTCTTCGCGGCCCACCCGGCCGGCAGCAGCGCGCCGACGCCGGCCAGCACGAGCCCGCCGAGCGCGATCGCGATCAGCTGCACCGGACCGAACACCGTCAGCACCACCCGCGGCAACTCCACGCCCGCGCCGTGCCCCATCGCCGGCAGCAGGATCCCGTGCAGCCACACCCCGGCCGGCACCCCGATCACCCCACCGAGCAGGCCGATCAGCGCGACCGACGAGAGCACCGAGAGCACCGTCTGCCGGGGTGTCATCCCGAGGGCCTTGTGGATGCCGATGTCGTGGACCCGGTCGCGGACGTCGAGCACGACGCTGTTGAGCACACCGAGCCCGGCCACGGTGACCAGCATCAGCGTCAGCAGCCCGGCCAGCGCGTCGATGACCACGACGAGTTCGTCGGCGCCTCCACCGCCCTCGAGGTGGGCGGTGAGCCCGAGCGGGTCCAGGGCGGCCTGCAGCGACGTCCGGTACGCGTCGAGGTCGGTGCCGTCGGTGACCGCCAGTTGCCACAGGTCCGGACGGACCCCGGCGCCGGCCTGCGTCAGCAGCAGCCCGTCGTTGTCGCCGGGGTCGAACACCTCCCCGACGATCGTCAGCGTCGTGGTCTTCCCGTCGGTGGTGACCGCGACGGTGTCGCCCAGTTCGCGGTCGGTGGCGGTCAGCAGCTCGGTGGGGACGACGGCCTCGCCGGGGCGGGTGAACCAGCGTCCGGAGACCAGTTCGTACCCGGCCCACCCGGGGTCGGCGGTGTACTGCATCAGCGTGGTGCTGCCGCTGATGCCGGGCACGACCGCGTCGGACTCGGCGACGCCCATCCAGTGCGCGGTGCCCGGCTGGGCGTCGAGCGCGGCGGTGACCTTCGCCGGGTCCACGTCCACGGTCGTCGGCTCGGGAGGCCCGCCGTCGACCTCGCGGAACGCGTCGATGACCACGTCGGCGCCGGAGTGGTCGGCCGCGACCTGGATCCGGGCGAGCGAGGCGGCCAGCCCGGACGCGAGCGTCACCGCGGCGGCGCCGAACGCGATCGCGACGACCATCGCGGCCGCGCGGGCCGGGGCGCTGAACGGCCGCGCCAGCCCCAGCGACACCGGCCGCGGCAGCGGCAGCCGGGCCGCGACCCGCGCCGCGTACTGCCCCCGGCGTGCGGCCGGGGTACGTCCGACGGCGAGCGCGTCGACCGCGTTGAGCCGCCCGGCGCGCCCCGCGGCCGCGCCCGCGGTGACGGTCACGATCAGCAACACGCCCAGCAGCACGGCGACGTCCACCCACGGGGCGATCGTCAGCGACACCGTGCCGTACAGGTCTTCGGCGTCGGCGAGCAGCGGCACCGCGATCAGGTTCCCGGCGACCAGGCCCAGCGCGGCACCGATCGTCGCCGGGACGAGGGCCTGCGCCACGTACGCGCGGACCACCTGGGCGGGGGTGAACCCGAGTCCCTTGAGGATGCCGATGCGGCGGGTCGTGGAGCCGACGGCGCCGGCGATCACGGTGCCGACGACGAGCACGGACAGCAGCAGGCTCAGCCCGCCGAACCCGAGCAGGAACGGCACGAACAGCGACGTCTGGGTGTTGGCTTGCTTCTTGACGGCGATCCAGTTCTGGGTGGTGGCCACGGCGCCGCCGGGCAGCGCGGCGGTGACGGCGTCGCGGGCGGCGGTCACCGCGTCGGGGTCGTCGAGCCGGTACAGCATCTGGTAGCTGATCGACGGTGGTTTCAGGGCGGTGAGCCCGGCGGTGGTGGTCCAGGCGTCCGCGGTGTCGCTGACCGAACGGGCGAACCCGACGATCGTGACGTCGGTGCGCGCGCTGCCCTGACCCATCGTCAGGCTGGTGCCGAGCGGCGCCCGGAAACCGCTGCCGCGGCCGAGCACGATCTCGCCGGGCTTCGACGCCCACCGGCCTTCGAGGATCGTGACCTGGTCGACGCCGGCGCCTGCCGCGGTGCGCGCGGCGACGCGGAGGACGGGGCCGCGTGCGTTCTCGGGGATCTCCTCGGTGCCCGGCGGCGCGCCCGGTGGCGCCGGCATCGGCGGGAACATCATGACCTGCCCGACGGGGAACGGGCCGGTCGCCTCGGCGATCCCGCCGGTGTCCTTCGTCGCGGCCAGTTGCGCGGCGGTGGCTTTCGCCGGGTCGGTGAGCACGGTCAGGTGCGCGCCGTGCTGGGCGCTGAACGCGTGGTCGAACGGCGCGTTGGACGCGACCAGCAGTCCGACGCCGAGCAGCCCGGCGGTCACGGCGGCCGCGGTGGCGAGCGTGATCACGACGGTCTGCACCCAGCGGCGCTGCACCCCGGAGCGCACGACCTTGCTCAGGGCGCTCATCGGAGGGCCGCGTTCACGGCCGTGTCGGTGGCGATCCGCCCGTCGACGACCTCGATCGTGCGGGTGGCGCACTCGGCGGCGAGGGTCCGGTCGTGGGTGACCAGCACGATCGTCTGCCCGTCGGCGTGCAGGTCGGTCAGCAGCCGGCGCACCTCGGTGCCGGACGCGGTGTCCAGCGCGCCGGTGGGTTCGTCGGCGAGCAGCAGCGCGGGCCGGTTCATCAGCGACCGCGCCACCGCGACGCGCTGCCGCTCGCCGCCGGACAACCGGCCGGGGTAGGCGCGGGCGTGCCGGGCGATGCCGAGCGAGGTGAGCAGCTCGGTGGCGCGGCGGGTCGTCTCGGCGCGCGCGTTGCCGGCCAGCTGCGCGGGCAGCACCACGTTGTCGAACACGGTCAGGTCGTCGAGCAGGTTGAAGAACTGGAAGACCAGCCCGATCCGGGCCCGCCGGTAGCGCGCGGAGGCGGCTTCGCTGAGCGTGTCGACGCGGGTGCCGCCGACCGTGACGGTGCCGTCGCTGGGTTTGTCGAGCCCGGCGATGAGGTTGAGCAGCGTGGACTTGCCGGAGCCGGAGGGGCCGAGGATCGCGACGGCTTCGCCGGTGTGGACGGTGAGCGACACGTCGTCCAGGGCGGGTGGGCCGCTGTCGTAGCGGCGGGTGACGTGCTGCAGTTCGATGAGGGTCTCAGCGGTCATGGCCCAGGAAGGTAGGGGCGCTGCCCCCGGGCACGCGTCGCCCGCGCTGCGGCTTTCTTCTCGTCCGGGAGGATCACGCCGGCGGGTGTCATCCTCGAGAGGTAGTCCGGGCCGGGCTCCGGTTGATCCTGTGGACGGACGTCCCGGCGCCTCCGGGCGGCGGAGAATGAGCCGGTGAACGTTCGCCGCGAAGTGGGCCGGGCCGTGCGCGCCCTGCCGGGCCTGGTGCTGAGCCGGTCCGGGCCGACCGCGGCCCTGACCCGCCGCAACTGGCTGTTCGACCTCGGTCTGGCCGCGGCGCTGGCGTTGATCGCGATCATCAGCTACGACCACGCCGACGACGCCCGGTTCATCCCGCCGGAGCCGGGCGACCCCGGCCCCGGTGGGCCGGACCCCGGTGGAGTCGCCCGGCCGGCGCGGCCGATGGTGCCGTTCCCGCCGGGGGCCGAAGCCGTCGACCACCAGTCGGGGCTGGAGTGGGCGTCGGGCGCGTTGCTGCTGGTGTTCATCGCGGCGCCGCTGATCTTCCGCCGCCGGTACCCGCTGTCGGTGCTGTGGGTGGTGCTGGCCACCGCCGCGTTCATCGGCGACGACGACCGGCAGACCCTGCGGCTGTCGTTCTTCGTCGGGGTCGTCGCCGCGTACAGCGCCGCGGTGTACAGCCCGTACCGGTTGCCGGCGCTGGCGAGCCTGCCGGTCGCGGCGCTGCTCTTCGGTGAGCTGCAGCAGGGCGCGGCCCGCCCCGCGTTGGGCGAGACGATCACGTCCGTGCCCGAGCAGGCCGTGCCGTTCCTGATCCTGGTGCCGCTCGGGATCGCCGCGTACGGGTTGCGCAGCTGGCGGGCCCGCGCCGACGCCGAGGGGGAACGCGCCGCCGAGCTGGAACGGGAGGTGCGCCGCGCCGCCGAGCAGGAACGCTCACGCATCGCCCGGGAGCTGCACGACGTGGTCACCCACAACGTGAGCGTGATGGTGATCCAGGCCGGGGCGGCCCGCAAGGTCCTGGAGGTCTCCCCCGGCGACGCCCGTGAGGCGCTGCTGGCGGTCGAGGCCAGCGGCCGCGCCGCGATGACCGAGCTGCGTCACGTGATGGGGTTGCTGACGATGGACGATGAGGCACTGGAGCTCGCGCCGCAACCGGGCATGGATCAACTGGAGGCCCTGGTCGGGCGGGTGCGCGACGCCGGGCTGCCGGTGGAGCTGATCGTCACCGGCGACCGGGGCCGGTCACTGCCCGACGGGGTGGACCTGGCCGGGTACCGGGTGGCGCAGGAGGCGTTGACGAACGCGGTGAAACACGCCGAGGGGGCGTCGGCTATCGTCCGCGTGGACTACGGCACGGATCGATTGTGGATCGAGGTCACCGACACCGGTGGCCGCCGGCCGGCGACGGCCGATCCGGGGAGCGGGAAAGGGCTGATCGGCCTGCGTGAACGGCTCGCGCTGTACTCCGGGACGCTGACCGCGGGGCCTCGTCTGCGTGGGGGGTACCGGGTGGAGGCGATCATCCCGCTGACCGCCGCGGCTCCTGCCGCCGTTGCTTCCGCCGACGGCCCGGGCCGCGGCAGTCCGGGCGCGGGCGGTACGGGCGCGGGCGGTACGGGCGGCGGCAGTCCGGACCGCGGCGGGTCCGGCGCGGGCGCTGCGGTGGAGGCGCGGTGAGCGAGCCGGTGCGGGTGGTGGTGGCCGACGATCAGGCGCTGGTGCGCACGGGGTTCCGGCTGATCCTCTCCGCCGACGGTATCGATGTGGTCGCCGAGGCCACCAACGGCGCCGAAGCCGTCGACGCGGTGCGCCGCACCCGTCCCGACGTGGTGCTGATGGACATCCGGATGCCCGAGCTGGACGGCCTGGAGGCGACCCGCCGCATCCTCGCCGACTCCGCGCCCGGAGCCGTGCCGGGATCCGGGACCGTGCCGGGCTCCAGGACCGTGCCGGGCTCCGGAGCCGCGCCAGGATCTGGAGCCGCGCCAGGATCCGGAGGCGCGCCAGGATCCGGGGCCACGTTGGGATCCGGGGGCGAGTCCCGATCCGCGGCCGAGTCCCGGACCGGGGCCGGGGCTTGGAGCGGATCCGATGCGTGGTCGGGGCCGCGGGTGCTCATGCTGACGACGTTCGACCTCGACCAGTACGTGTACGCGGCGCTGTCGGCGGGCGCGAGCGGGTTCCTGCTCAAGGACGTGACGCCGGAGCAGCTGACCGCGGCGGTGCGGCTGGTGCGCTCCGGGGACGCGTTGCTCGCGCCGCAGATCACCCGGCGGCTGGTGGAGCGGTTCGCGCGCCGCGACGAGGGGACCGCGACCGTCCACCGGGACCTGGCGACGCTGACGCCGCGGGAGCGGGAGGTGCTGCGGATGCTCGCCCGCGGAATGAGCAACGCCGAGCTCGCCGCGGAGCTGCACCTGTCGGAGGCGACGGTGAAGACCCACGTGGCACGCATCCTCGGCAAGCTGCAACTGCGTGATCGGGTGCAGGCGGTGGTCGTGGCCTACGAAACCGGTCTGGTGGCCCCCGGTGAGGCATGACCGGGGTACCGTCGGGTCGATTTCTGGCCGCTACCGCGATCTGAGGACGTTTTCGCAGGTCAGAGCGGTCGGTTGCGGCCCGCTACGTGGCCGGCGACCAGCTGGGCGCTCATCAGGACGGCGAGGAACACCAGCGGGGTGCGCCAGCCGCCGGTGTGGTCGTAGAGGACACCGACGATGACCGGGCCGGGGATCGACAGCAGGTAGCCGGCGCTCTGGGCGAACGCCGAGAGCCGCACCACCGACCCGGCGTTGCCGCCGCGCAGCCCGATCATCGTCAGCGCCAGCGGGAACGCGCAGTTGGCCACGCCCAGCAGCACCGCCCACACCCAGGGCGCACCGGCCGGCGCGAGGAACAGCCCGGTGTAGCCGGCCAGGCCGAACCCGGCGAGCACCACCGCGAGGACGCTCTGGCTGCGTAGCCGCCCGGCGAGCGCGCCGAGCCCGTAGGAGAGCGGCACGCCGAGCAGCGACGTGACGGCGAACAGCAGGCCGGCGGTCTGGGCCGAGAGGCCGGCGTCGCGGAACATCTGCGGGAGCCAGCCCATGATCACGTACGCCGCGGTGGCCTGCAGCCCGAAGTAGGTCGCGAGCGCCCAGGCGGTGGTGCTGGAACTCATCCGCTTCACGACGGGAGCCTCGACAGCGTCGGCACCGGGCGTGGCTCCGGCCGGGGAGCTCACGGCGGGAGACGACACGGCGGGAGACGACACGGCGGGAGACGACACGGCGGGAGACGTCACGGCGGGGCGGCGGAGCAGGAACACCCAGGGCAGGAGCGCGAGGGCGGCGACCGCGGCCCAGACGCCGAGGCCGAAGCGCCAGCTGTCGCCGAAGACCGACGCGACCGGTACCGTCGCCGCGGCCGCGGTGGTCGCGCCGACGTTCAGCGCGGTGGAGTAGACGCCGGTCATCGCGCCGACGCGAGTCCCGAACCGCTGCTTGACCACGACCGGCAGCAGCACGTTGACGAGCGCGATCCCGGCCAGCGCCAGCGCCGAGAGGGCCAGGAACTCCGGCACCCCACCGATCAGCGGCCGGATCGCCAGCCCGGCGGTGAGCGCGACGATGCCGGCGAGGATCACCGCGTCGGACCCGAACCGGCGGGCCAGCGCGGGAGCGGTCACGCCGACCACCGCGAAACACACCGCGGGCACCGAGGTGAGCAGCCCGGCCAGGCCGGCGCTCATCCCGAGGTCGGCCCGGACCTCCTCGAGGACCGGGCCGAGGCTCGTGACGGCCGGGCGCAGGTTCAGCGCGACGAGAACGAGAGCGGTCATCGCCAGCCACGGCGTGGCCGGGCCTGACTTGGGCGTGTTACGCGTCAGAACAGTGGATGACACAATCCCATCATAGAATCATGGGATGAATATGGCGCCTGTGTCTCGGCCCACTTCGCTGTCCGACCAGGTGATCGCGACCCTCCGCGCGCAGATCACCTCCGGGGCCTGGCCGGTGGGGTCACGCATCCCCACCGAACCCGAACTCGTCACCCAGCTCGGCGTCGCCCGCAACACCGTGCGCGAAGCCGTCCGGGCGCTCGCGCACAACGGGCTGCTGGACATCCGGCAGGGCTCCGGCACGTACGTCGTGGCCACCAGCGAACTGGCCGGGGTGATGCGCCGCCGCTTCGAACGCGCACCCCAGCGCGACGTGACGGAGCTGCGCGGTGCGCTCGAAGCCACCGCCGCGGGCCTGGCCGCCACCCGCCGCACCGACGAGGACCTGCGCAAACTCGACGCGCTGCTGGCCGAGCGGGAACGCGCATGGGCCTCGGGTGACCGCGACGCGTTCGTCACCGCCGACTCCGCGTTCCACCTGGCGGTGGTGGCCGCGGCCCACAACGAGGTGCTCGGTGAGCTCTACGCCGACCTCGGCGCCGTCATCCGCGAGTCGCTGCGCCGGCACGTCGGCCCGGTGCTGCGCGACGAGGAGTACATGGACCACGGCCGGCTCCTCGACGCCCTCCGCGCCGGCGACGCGACCGCGGCCGCCGCCGAGGCCGCGTCGCACACCGACAGCCTGTGCTTCACGTTCTGATCAGCCCGGGACGAGCACGGTCTTCCCGCGCCGGGGACGGTCGACGTGGGCGTCGGCGGCCCGGGCGAACGGCACGACGTCCTGCAGCGGCACCGCGAACCGGCCCGTCCCGGCGAGCGCGGCCGTGGCCGCCAGCCCGTGGTGACCGCCGGGTTCACCACCCAGTTCCCCGGTGGAGATCGCGACCCGCCCGCTCGTGTCGGCGAGCGTCAGGACGTGTTCCGGGGTGCCGGTGAGCGCGATCAACGCCGGCACCGAGCCTTTCCCGGCCACGTCCAGCGCCCGGTCGACGCGCCCGGACACGCGCGCGTCCAGCCCCGGACCGTAGGTCACCGGAACCGCGCCGAGCCCGGCCAGGAACGCGTGGCTGTCCGGGCGTCCGGTGCCCAGCACCCGCAGGCCCCGGGCCACCGCCAACTGCACCACCACGCTGCCGACGCCCCCCGCGGCGCCGTCCACCAGCAGCGTCCCGCCGCTCGGCGTGGCGAGCCGGTCCAGCGCCCGGGTCGCGGTCTCCACCCCGGTACCGGCGCCACCGGCCTGCGCCCACGCCCACGACTCCGGTTTCGCGGCCCAGTGCGCCAGCACCGCGAACTGTGCCGACGCCCCACCGAGGCGGGCCAGCGGCACGATCCCGAACACCGCGTCCCCGGCGGTCACCCCCGTGACCCCGGCGCCCACCTCGTCGACCACACCCGCGGCGTCCACCCCGGGGACGTGCGGCAGGGCCAGAGCGCCCGCGGCCGGCGACGTCCCGGACCGCAACGCCCGGTCGACCGGTGACACCCCGGCCGCCTCGACCCGGATCCGCACCTCGCCGGGGCCGGCGTGCGGCTCCGGCGCGTCGGCCAGTTCCAGCACCTCGGGACCGCCGAAGCGGGTGTAGCGCACCGCGAACATTCGTACCTCCTGGTCGGGGCACTACCGTAGGCACGATCCGGAACACCCGATCCGGATCGGGTCCGAAGTGAGAGGGAGCGCGGCTGCGATGTCTCGTGTCGACGCCGAGCGCAACCGGCGGCACCTGGTGACCGTCGCCCGGGGCGCCTTCGCCGCCGACGGGCTGGACCTGCCGACCCGCGAGATCGCCCGCCGCGCCGGCCTCGGCGTCGCCACCGTCTATCGGCATTTCCCGGCCCGCGCCGACCTGCTCGACGCGGTGCTGGCCGACCAGGTCGCCGCCTGCGAGGCCGACCTGGCCGGTGCGCTCGCCGAGCGCGATCCGTGGCGGGCGATCTCGCGGGTGGTGCGGGGTTTCGCCGAGCGGCAGGTCAGCGATCGGGGCCTCAACGAGGTCATCCTCGGCACGCACGCGGCCGGGGCGGCGTTCGCGGGGCAGCGGCGGGCGCATGCCGGGGCGGTCGCCGGGCTGGTCGAGCGGGCCCACGCCGCCGGTCAGCTGCGCGCGGGGGTGACGGTCGGCGACGTCCGCCTGGTGTTCTTCGCGATCGCGTCGCTGCGGGTGTCGTCCCCGGAGGCGCTGCCGGCCGCGATCCGGCGTCTCACCGACACGCTCCTGGCGGGCCTGCGAGCCGCGGCGCCCGGGGACGCGCCGGCTCACGGTGCGGTGTCACCGAGGACGGCGGTAGCGCCGGCGTGAGGCGCCGTTCACGGGGTGGGGGTCGTCTGACCGGCGCGGAGCGCGGTCACCACCGCGGACGGGTCCGGGGCGTAGAAGCGCAGCGTGCGGGCCTGCGCCCGGCGGCCCAGCGGGCGGACGAAGGTCACCGGCGCGTGGAGCTCCACCGTGACCGTCGTTTCGCTACCGGTCGGGAGCTCGGCGACGCCGTCGGCGTCCACCCGGCCCCTCGCCGCCCCCGAGTACCGGCGTTCCACCCGCGCCGACGCGACGGCCGACGCGGGCACGAGCACCTCGAGGAACGCGCCGTGGCGCAACCGCAGCGACCCGTCCGCGGCCACCACGTGCGGCCGCACCGTGCACGAGAACTGCAGCGCCAGCACGAAGTAGATGCCCCACAGGTCCAGGACCAGCACGATCGCGTGGACGATCGGCCAGGGCACGATCAGCGCCAGCACGAACGTCTCCACCACCGCGGCGAACGCCAGCCCGTACATGAGCGCGGCCTGCGCCCCGGCGTAGGGCACCGGGAGATCACCGGGGCCCACGTCACGCGGCCCACGCCGACCGACCCACCGGACCACGTCGGTGAGCAGCACGGCCTCATGCCGCACCAACCGCAGAACCACCCTCATTCCGGTCCCCTCTCCACCGCACCGGCCGCTGCGCGCATCCGGGAGATCGCGCTCCGCACGGCTTCGGCCTGCGCGGGCGCGAACTCGGCGAACAACGCCGCCACGAACCCGTCCCGGCCCACCAATTCGTCCTCGTCCGGCAGCGCCACCCCGGCCAGCACCTCCCCGGGTACGACCGCGGCCATCGCCGCCGCCGTCCGTTCGACCCGCGGGTCGTCCACCGCCGCCCCGGCCAGCGCGTCGAGCTGCGCGTACACCGCGTACACGCGCTCCACCAGCGTCGGGTCGGCCTCCGCGGCGGCCATGACCGCCTCCAGCGGCCCGCGCTGATCGACCGGCAGGCCGGTGTCGAGCAGCGCCAGCAACTCGCGTTCCTGGGCGGCGGCCGCCGGCTCGGGCCCGCCGTGCGCGGCCGCGACGCCGGCCATCCGCCCGAACAGCGCCGCCAGGTCGTCGGAGACCGGTGCGTGCGCGGGGAGCGCCCCGTCCTCGGTCACCTCACGCAGCAACCGCGCCAGCCGCGCCCGGCGGTGCCGCAGTTCGTCCTGCTGGCGGGCCAGGTCGGCGTCGAGCTCGGCGACGATCTCGGCCAGGTCGCGCCCGGAGTCGTCGGCGAGGACGTCACGGACCTCGTCGAGGCTGAGTCCCAGGTCGGTCAGGCGCCGGATCCGGCACAGCTCGACGGCGTCGCGCAGGGAGTACTCGCGGTAGCCGTTGGGTTGGCGCGCGGGTTCGGGGAGGAGCCCGATGCGGTGGTAGTGGCGCACCGCGCGTGTGGTGATGCCGGCGACGCCGGCCAGTTCTCCGATCCGCATGCCCCCAGTAGAAACCTTGTCGCCACGTCAAGGTCAAGCGCATTCGTTGCGTCATAAACGTTAAGTCGAAACGGAACAAAAGGATCCCGGCGTAGCCACGGACATGAAGGTTCCGATAGACTGCAATTATTGGCACCTTCGCGGGGCGCCGGAAAACACCACGGGGAGCGACGCGTGAACGAAATAGCGGCCGTCGAGAACACACTCGTCCCCGCCGGCATCGA
Source organism: Cryptosporangium arvum DSM 44712 (assembly GCF_000585375.1). Classification (NCBI taxonomy): domain Bacteria; kingdom Bacillati; phylum Actinomycetota; class Actinomycetes; order Cryptosporangiales; family Cryptosporangiaceae; genus Cryptosporangium; species Cryptosporangium arvum. The sequence goes on along the minus strand of NZ_KK073874.1, from coordinate 4,795,062 downwards.
CCACACGATCTCCCCCGAGACCGCCCGGCGCATCGCCAACGCCACTCCCCCCAACACGATCCGCGCCTACACCGCCGACCGGGCCGCGTTCCGCCGCTGGTGCGCCCTCACCGGACGCACCCCCCTCCCGGCCACCGCCGAGACCGCCGCCGAATACGCCACCTACCTCGCGCTCGGCGGCGCCCTCCAGCACGACGGCTCCCGCAAAGGCAGCGCCGCGCCCCGCACCATCGAACGGGCCCTCTCCGCGATCCGCACCGAACACCGCGAGAACGGCTACCCCGACACCCCCGACCTGCTCGGCGCGCGCCGCGTCGTCAAAGACCACCGCCGCGAACGCAGCGACCGCGGCATCCGCGACCGGCAGGCCACCGCGATCAGCGTCGACGACCTCCGCGCCATGGTCGACGCGTGCGACCCCGACACCCTCGCCGGCACCCGCGACCGTGCGCTGATCGTGCTGGGCTTCAGCATGATGGTGCGCCGCTCCGAACTGGTCGCGCTCAACACCCTCGGCGACCTCACCGACACCCGCGACGGCGTCGACGTCCTGATCCGCTGGTCCAAAACCGACCAGGACGCCATCGGTGAACTCGTCGCCGTGCACTACGGCGCCCACCCCCGCACCTGCCCGGTGCGGCTGCTCGGCGCCTGGCGGGAACGCCTCGCCGCCGTCCGCCCCGCCGAAGGTCCGCTGTGGATACCGATCGACAAGAAAGACCGGCTCCCGCACCAACCCGGCTACTGCGGCAAACCCGGCACCGGGCGCCTCACCGGCAAAGCCGTCGGCATCATCCTGCGCGACGCCGCCCGCCGCGCCGGCGTCAGCACCGACGCGCTGTCCGCGCACTCGCTGCGCGCCGGCGGCGCCACCGCCGCCTACAGCGCCGGCAACGACCTGCTGTCGATCTCCCGCCGCGGCCGCTGGAAAGACGGCTCACCGGTGCTGCTGCGCTACATCCGCGACGTCGACCGCTGGAAGAACAACCCGATGTCCGGCGTGCTGTGACAACTACAGTGGCGCCATGGCGCTGCGGCTCGTCCAGTTCAACCTCAAAGCACGCGACCACGCCGCACTCGGCCGCTTCTGGGCCGCCGCGCTCGGCTGGGCGGTGTTCAGCGGCCACGGCACCAGCGTCCGCCCGCCCGGCACCGGCTGGCCCGTCCCCGACCTGGTCGTCCTCGACCTGATCCCGGTCGAGGACCCCACGACCGTGCACGACCGCGCGCACCTCGAGCTCGCCACCACCTCCGCGGAGCACCACACCACCCTCGTCGCCCACCTGCAGACGCTCGGCGCGACCCCCACCGCCCACACCCACCCCGGCGCGACCGTGCTCGCCGACCCCGAAGGCAACGTGTTCTGCGTGCGCGGACCCGGAGCCCGGCCGGGGACCGGCCCGATCGCCGCCGTCGTCGTCGACTGCGCCGACCCCCACCGGCTGGCCCACTTCTGGAGCGAAGCCCTCGGCCGGCCCGCCGACACCGGCGCCGACCACGCCCGGCTCACCGGCGGCCCCGGCCCCGACCTGGAGTTCACCCGCCGCTCCCACGTCGGCGACACCCCCAACCGCCTGCACCTGGACCTGCTCCCCGACCCCCTCCACGGCCAGGCCCCCGAAGTCACCCGCCTGCACACCCTCGGCGCGACCCCGCTGGACGTCGGGCAACCCGCCGACGTGCCCTGGACGGTCCTCGCCGACCCCGAAGGCAACGAGTTCTGCGTCCTCGGCCCCGCCTGAGATGACCGACGAGGCCACCTTCGCGCGACGCATCGAGCCCTACCGGCGGGAACTGCAGGTGCACTGCTACCGGATGCTCGCCAACTACGACGACGCCCAGGACCTGACACAGGAGACGTTCCTGCGCGCCTGGCACAAACGCGACACGTTCCAGGGCCGCGCGGCCCTGCGCACCTGGCTGTACCGGATCGCGACCAACGCCTGCCTGGACTTCCTCGACAAACGCACCCCCGTGCCGTTCGACCTGACCCACCTGCAGCCCTACCCCGACCGGATGCTCCCCGAGGACCCGCAGGACGCCGCCGTGGCCCGGGAAACGATCGAGCTGGCGTTCGTCGTCGCCGTCCAGCACCTCCCGCCGCGGCAGCGGGCCGTGTTCATCCTGCGCGACGTCCTCGGCTGGCCGGCGCCGCGGACCGCAGACGCCCTCGCGCTGACCGTCGCCTCGGTCACCAGCGCCGTGCAGCGGGCCCGGGCGACGGTGCGCGGGCACCTGCCCGCACGCCGCCTCGACTGGCGCCGGCCCGCCACCCACGACCTGTCCGACGACGAGCGCGGCGCGGTGAAGGCCTACATCGACGCCCACGAACGCAACGACCTCGACGCCCTCACCGCGCTGCTCCGTCACGACCTGCGGTTCAGCATGCTGCCCGACCCGGCAACGGTGAGCGTCACCGCCCGCGACGCGGTGGACGGCTGGGTCGCCCACGGGCTCTTCCGGCCCGGCCACGACGACTGGCGCGGCCTACCCACGACGCTCAACCGCATGCCCGCCGCCGCGCTATACGCCCGCACCGCCGACGACCCGCGCCACCGCCTGTTCGCGGTCGCGGCCCTGCACGTCGTCGACGCCACGATCACCGAACTCACCGGATTCGACGCCACCGGCAAACCCTGGCTCGGCCTGCCCCCGGCCCTGTGAGCGTCACCGCCGGGTCTCGTAGCGGGTCAGCACCACCCCACCGGGGAACGTCCGCGTCTCCACCAAATCCAGGTTCACCCAGCTCCCCAGCGCCGGGAACATCGGCCGGCCCGCGCCGAGCAACACCGGCGCGGTCAGCAGCACGTACTCGTCGATCAAACCGGCCCGCGCGGCCGCCGCGCCCAGCGTCGCGCCGCCGATGTCCATCGGGCCACCGTCACCGGCCTTGAGCCGGGAGATCTCAGCGACCGCGTCCCCGCCGACCAGACGCGCGTTGCCCACGACCGCGCTCAGCGTCGAGGAGAACACCACCTTCGGCATCGCCCGCCAGCGGCGCGCGTACTCGGCGTGCGCCGGAAGGACACCGGGCTGCTGATCGGCGGTCGGCCAGTGCCCGTTCATCGCCTCCCACAGCCGGCGCCCGTACAACGCCAGCTCGGTCGCGGCCACCCGATCCGACCAGAACCCGAACAGCTCGTCGCTCGGCACGCTCCAGCCCAGGTCGTCGCCCGGCGCGGCGACAAAGCCGTCCACGCTCACGTTCATCCCGAAGATCAGTTTCCGCATCGTGCCAGCCTCTCGTGAGTCGATCGCACCCCTATAGACGGCCGCGGAGCGGAAACCTCATCGGTCCCGATCCAGTTGTGAACGGCGGTTTACTCACGCGGTCGGCTGTGGTTGCCTGAACCGGCCCGAACGGCCCGCAGCCAGGAGGAGCCCGCGATGGAGTCCTTCGTCCAACTACGACGCGGCACCACCCCCCGCCGCATCCACGCCGACCTCGACGGCCTCAAAGACGACGAACTCGGCCGCTCCGGCTTCACCGGCCGCACCGCGCACCTCTACCGGCGCCACGACCCCACCGCCTACCGCGTCGAAGGGCCCCTCGCCGGCACCGACCTGCCCCTCGGCGCCCTCCGCCCCGCCGACGCCACCGACCCCACCGCCACCCCCCTGGAACTGTTCACCAACCCCGACGTGCGCATCGCGGTCAGCGCCCGCACCCGACCGCACCCCTTCTACGTACGCAACGTCGACGGCGACGAACTGCACTTCGTCCACACCGGCACCGGAACGTTCGTCACCGAATTCGGTGACCTGCCCTACCGGCCCGGCGACTACGTGTACCTGCCCAAAGCCACCACCTACCGGCAGGTCACCACCGAACCCACCACCGCGCTCGTGCTCACCACCACCGACGAACTACGCACCCCACCCGCCGGTGCCCTCGGCCGCCACTTCCCGTTCGACCCCGCGCTGGTCACCATCCCCGAAGCCCGCGCCCTCGACGACGACGGCCGCGACGAATACGAAGTGCGCCTCTACCACCACGGCGGCCACACCAGCCTGTTCTACCCCCACGACCCCTGCGACGCCGAAGGCTGGCGCGGCGACAACTTCCCGTTCACGTTCAACATCGCCGACTACACCGTCATCACCGCCGAAGCCGTGCACCTGCCCCCCACCGTGCACCTGTTCCTGCAGGCCACCGGCGTCGCCGTGCTCAACTTCCTGCCCCGCAGAGCCGAAACCGTCCCCGGCACCGAACGCTACCCCTGGTACCACCGCAACGCCGACCACGACGAAATCGCGTTCTTCCACGGCGGCAGCGTCTTCGGCGTCGACGTCCCACCCGGGCTGCTCACCCACACCCCCCAAGGCCTCCACCACGGCGCCCCCGAAGCCGCCCGCGAACGCGCCCGCCGCCGCTTCGCCGACTACACCCGAGTCGAATGGCAGATCATCGCCGTCGACACCCGCCGGCGCCTCACCCCCACACCCGCGCTGCTGGCCGCACGCCCATGAACGGCCACTACGAACGCATCCCGTACCTGGTGGTGTTCCCCGACACCGCCACCCACCGCGACACCTACGGCGGCCCCGGACACCTCGTCGCGCTCGAAAGCTATCTGCTCAAACCCCCCACCCCCAGCGACACCGCGCTGATCTTCATGCACCCCATCGGCGGCGGCGCCTACCTGCCCATGGTCACCGCCCTCGCCCGCGCCGGACACCACGTCATCTACTGCGGCAGCCGCTACCGGGGCGTCGACTCCGCCCTGATCATGGAGAAAGTCGTCGAAGACCTCGGCGCGTGCGTCCGCGACGCCACCCGGCGCCTCGGCTACACCCGGATCGTGCTCGCCGGCTGGTCCGGCGGCGGCGCCCTCTCGCTGTACTACCAGCAACAAGCACTCCGGCCCACCGTCACCGCCCCACCCGGCGGCGGCCCACCCGACCTCACCACCCTCGACCTGCACCCCGCCGACGCCGTGCTGCTGCTCGCCGCGCACATCAGCCGCCACGGCACCCTCACCGAATGGCTCGACGCCTCCGTCCTCGACGAAACCGACCCCACCGCACGCGACCCCCACCTCGACCTCTACGGCCACCACGTCACACCCCCGTACAGCGACGACTTCCTCGCCACCTACCGCACCGCCCAGATCACCCGCAACCGGCGCATCACCACCTGGGTCCACGACCAACTCACCCGACTCGGCCCCGACGAAGAACGCGGCTTCGTCGTCCACGGCACCATGGCCGACCCCCGCTGGCTCGACCCCACGATCGACCCCAACGACCGCCGCCCCGGAACCTGCTACCTCGGCGACCCCCGCATCGTCAACAACTCACCCGTCGGCCTCGCCCGCTTCACCACCCTGCGCTCCTGGCTGTCGCAATGGAGCTACGACCACGCCCACGGCGACGGCATCCGCGCCGCCGCCGACGTCGGCGTCCCCACCCTCCTCATCGGCAACAGCGCCGACGACGCCTGCACCCCCAGCCACACCCACCGCCTCCACCAGGCCATCGCCCACCCCGACAAGACCCTCCACACCGTCCACGGCGCCACCCACTACTACGCCGGCCCCGACCAGCGCCCCCACCTGGCCGAAGCAGTCGGCGTCGTCAGCGACTGGCTGAACGAACGAGGTCTGGCATGAACATCCGCGCCGCAGTCAAAACCTTCATCAACGACGAAGTCATCCCCGCCGAACCCCAACTCAACGCCGCCCGCGGCGGCGAACCACTCCGCGAACTCAAAGACCGCGCCAAAGCCCACGGCCTGTGGGCCCTCGGCCACCCGGCCGAACTCGGCGGCGGCGGCCTCTCCTTCGGCGAATTCGTCCTCATCAACGAACACATCGGCCGCTCCACCTGGGGCCAGCTCGCCCTCGGCACCGTGTCCATGCAGGACTCCATCATGCTGCACCGCTTCGGCACCGACGACCAGAAAAAACGCTGGCTCGAACCCCTCGTCGCCGGCGACATCATGCCCAGCGTCGGCCTCACCGAACCCGAAGTCGCCGGCTCCGACCCCACCCTCATCCGAGCCACCGCCCACCCCGACGGCGACGACTGGATCGTCGACGCCCACAAATGGTTCACCACCGGCGCGTCCACAGCCGCGTTCACCACCATCTTCGCCCGCACCGAACCCGACGGCACCGACGCCCACAAAGCCCTCTCCGCGATCGTCGTCCCCGCCGGCACCCCCGGCTTCGAACTCGTCCGCGTCGTCCCCACCATGGGCAGCACCCACGGCGACCACTGCGAAATCCGCCTCACCGGCGTCCGCGTCCCCGCCGACCACCTCCTCGGCGAACGCGGCGGCGGATTCCACGTCGCCCAGATCCGCCTCGGCCCCGGCCGCATCTTCCACGCCATGCGCTGGCTCGGCCAAGCCCAACGCGCCTTCGAACTCATGCTCGACCGCGCCCGCACCCGCTACGCCCACGGCTCCACCCTCGGCGAGAAAGGCGAAATCCAGCGCTACATCGCCGAATCCGCCGCCGAAATCCAAGCCGCCCGACTCCTCGTCCTCGACGCCGCCGACGCCTATGACCACGACGGACGCGCCCGCGACCAGATCGCCATCGCCAAATTCTGGGTCGCGCGCGTCCTGCACGACGTCATCGACCGCGCCATCCAGGTCCACGGCGCCCTCGGCGTCACCGCCGACACCCCCCTCGAAGCGATGTACCGCGAAGCACGCTACGCACGCATCTACGACGGCCCCGACGAAGTACACCGCATGACCGTCGCCCGCCGCCTCCTCGCCGACGGCCGCCGCGCCCCCTGGCTGCGCGACACCGATGACTGACGTCCAAGACGCCCTCCGCGCACGCCTCTCCCACCTCTGGGGAGCACGCGTCACCACCGGCCCACCCCAACGCCTCACCGGAGGCGCCAGCCGCGAAACCCTCCGCATCACCGTGCACACCCGCGACCACACCCGCGACCTGGTCCTCCGCCGCGACCTCCTGCCCGGCGCCACCCCCGACGGCCTCGCCCGCGAAGCCGCAGCCCTCCGCGCCGCCGCAGCCGCCGGCGTCCCCGTCCCCACCGTCGTCGACGACGGCCCCACCCTCGCCGGACACCCCTACCTGCTCATGGGCCACGTCCACGGCGAAGCCCTCCCGCAACGCCTCCTGCGCGACGACACCTACACCGCCGTACGCACCACCCTCGCCGAAACCCTCGGCGCGCTCGCCGCCCGCATCCACACCATCGACCCCGACCGCATCCCCGGCCTCACCCACCCCGACCCACTCGACCTGCTCCGCGACCTCGCCGACGCCGACGACACCCCCCGCCCCGCCGTCGAACTCGCCCTCACCTGGCTCACCCACCACCGACCCGAACCCCGCCCCGCCACCGTCGTCCACGGCGACCTGCGCAACGGCAACGTCCTCATCGGCCCCGAAGGACTACGCGCCGTCCTCGACTGGGAACTGGTCCACCGCGGCGACCCCACCGAAGACCTCGGCTGGCTCTGCGTCAAAGCCTGGCGATTCGGCGCCGCCCCACCCGTCGGCGGCTTCGGCCCCCGCGACCACCTGCTCTCCGGCTACCACCGCATCGCCGGCTGGGCCCCCACCACCACCCAACTGCACTGGTGGGAGGTGTACGGCACCCTGCGCTGGGCGCTGCTCTGCCGCGTCCAAGCCCTCGGCTACCTCCACCGCACCCGCGACACCCTCGAACACGCCGTCATCGGCCGCCGCGTCTGCGAAGCCGAATACGACCTCCTGCTCGCCCTCGGCCACACCACCCCCCACCCCGCCGACGACGTGCTCCGCGCCCCCGCGCCACGCACCGACACCACCCCACCGCACGACGCCCCCGACGCCGGCCACCTCCTCACCGCCCTCGGCGACGCGCTCACCGCGGGGGAGTTCGGCGACACCTACACCACCCGCGTCGCCGCGAACGCCCTCAAGATCGCCCGCCGCGAAATCCTCCTCGGCCCCACCCTCGCCGAACGCCACAGGCAACGCCTCACCCACCTCGGCCTCCCCGACGACGCCGCGCTCGCCGCCGCCGCCCGCGCCGGCGACACCAGCCCCGCGCTCACCACCGCCATCGCCGACACCCTGCGCGACAAACTCCTCGTCGCCAACCCCCGTTACCTCGGCCAACCCGCCGACTAGGGGAGCCGGTACTCTCAGCCGCCCGGGCAGCCGTTGTCGCTGCCGCTGTGCTCCTGGCACGGGAAATACGTCGGGCGGGGCGGCGGCTGGTGACGCCGCCGCTCCACCTCCCGAGCCGTGCCGTCCAGAACGCCGCGAGACCCAGCCGGTGGGAGAGCACGACACCGGCACCCTATTCGGCCTGCTCCGGACGCGGCGTACGGCAACCCCGTGGAGAACCGGCAGGCGCGGGCGTCGAACCCGGCTAACCCGCGAGCCAGCCCTCGATCCCCGCACGCAGACGCTCCTTCACCGCCACCGGCGCGAACGACGCATCCACCCCCGCACGCGCCAACGCCGCCAACTCCCCATCCGACGCCCCGAACACCGCACGCACCCGCGAAAACTCACCCGTCAACGTCGCACCGACTACCGACGGCACATCCGTGTTCAGCGTCACCGCCAACCCCGCCGACACCAACCGCGGCAACGGATGCTCCGCCCACGACCCCACGAACCCCAACGCCACGTTCGACGACGGACACACCTCCAACGCCACACCCGCATCACGCACCGCCGCCACCAACGACGGATCCTCCACCACCCGGAACCCGTGCCCCAGCCGCCGCGCGTGCCCCACCGTCAACGCCTCCCGCACCGACGACGCCCCACACGCCTCCCCGGCGTGATGCACCAACCGCACCCCCGCCTCCCGGGCCTCATCACACACCCCCGCGAACGGCGCCAGCGGATACGACTCCTCACCCGCCACCCCGATCGCCACCACCTCCGGATGCGACACCGCCAACGCCAGCGTCGCCCGCATCCGCGACACCGCCCGCCGCCGCGAATGATCCAGCACCACCCGCACCACCACCCCGTGCGCCGCCGCACCCGCACGCAACCCCGCCAGCACCGCCTCCAACGGCATCACCGGATCACCCAGACGCTCACCGTGCGCCGCCGCCGTGAACGTCACCTCCACATACCCCACACCCTGCGCCGCCTCGTCCGCGCAGAACTCCTCGGCCACCCGCACAAAATCCGCCGGCTCACGCAAACACGAACGCACCACATCCCCGTACGCCGCGAACGCCGCGAACCCGTCGAACCGCGCCACCGCCGGCACCACCACCCCGTGCGCCGCCGCCAACTCCGCCAGCGTCCCCGGCCGGATCGCCGACTCCAGATGCACATGCAGATGCGCCTTCGGTAACACCCGAAGATCACGCACGGCGCCCCACCAACCCCACCACATACGCCACCAATTGCCCGACGGAGTATGACACCGCTACCCTGAAAGTGTGACCAAGCGGATCACCATCAGCGTCCCCGACGACGTCGCCGCCCACCTCGAAGGCGTCGGCGCCCGCCGCGTCTCCGGCTACGTCACCGACGCCATCCGCCACCTCGCCCGCCGCGAAGAACAACTCCGCCAACTCGACGAAGTCTTCGCCCGCACCGGCAACCCCCAACCACCCGACCGCGAACGCGCCGAACGCTTCCTCGACCACGTCGCCGCCTGGAAGAACACCCAACGCGCGTGACCGGCGCCCGCACCCTCAGCCAGGTCGGACTCATCTTCGACCACCACCCGCTGACCGCCTACGCCACCAGCAAAGACCTCCTCGCGCCCTCGCTCGTCGCCTCCATCCTCGAACGCGGCCAAGCCATCGCCGTCAGCCCCCTCGTCCTCGCCGAGGCCTACTGCGGCTTAGACCACGGCGAAGCCGACGTCCTCGACCTCCTCACCGGCGGCGCACTCGCCGCCGCGCTCCTCGTCGAACCCTTCGACGGCGCCGCCGCCCGCCTCCTCGGCCGCGACAGCGCCCCCACCCTCTCCGGCAGCGGCGGACACCGACCCACCCTCGCCACCCTCCACACCGCCCAACTCGCCCTCCGCCACTCCGCCGGCGTCGTCACCGGCGAACCCGCACCCCTGCGCAAACTCCTCGGCAGCGACTGGCCACTACTCCAGGTCTGACAACAAACCCCAGCCGCCAGCCACCCGGCCGAAACCCGCCGGACCACCACCCCGCCACGCCCTACCGTCGACCCGTGACCGCCACCCAAGACACCACCCGGGCCCAGCAGCTCCGCACCGCCGCCGCCATCACCTTCACCGTCCTCGCCTGGGCCTCCGCCTTCATCGGCGTCCGCTGGGTCGGCCAGCACTACACCGCGGGTCCCCTCGCCTTCGGCCGCCTCGCCGTCGGCACCCTCGCGCTCGGCGCCACCCTCGCCGCCACCCGCCGCTGGACCCCACCCACCCGGCGCGAATGGCAACTGATCCTGCTCTGCGGCATCACCTGGTTCGGCATCTACAACCTCGCCCTCAACGAAGCCGAACGCCACGTCGACGCCGGCACCGCCGCCATGCTCGTCAACCTCGGCCCCATCCTCATCGCGCTCTTCGCCGGCCTCCTGCTCAACGAAGGCTTCCCGCGCTGGCTGCTCATCGGCGCCGCCGTCGCCTTCACCGGCGTCGTCCTCATCGGCGTACCGTCCGCCCGCGACAGCCACCGCGACGCCCTCGGCGTAGCGCTCCTGCTCGTCGCCGCCGTCACCTACGCCATCGGCGTCCTCGCCCAGAAACCCACCCTCCGGCGCCTCTCCGCCCTCCAGGTCACCTGGCTCGCCTGCACCATCGGCACGCTCACCTGCCTGCCCTGGGCACCCGCCTTCGCCCGCCAGCTCACCGAAGCACCGCTCGACGCCACCCTCGGCCTCGTGTACCTCGGGCTCGTCCCCACCGCGCTGGCCTTCGGCACCTGGGCCTACGCCCTCGCGCGCACCGACGCCGGGCGACTCGGTCTGACCACCTACGTCGTCCCGCCGCTCACCGTCCTCGGCGGATGGATCGCCCTCGACGAGACCCCCGCGGGTCTCGCGCTCGTCGGCGGAGCCGTGTGTCTGCTGGGGGTCGGCCTCTCCCGGCGGCGCTGAACGGCCAAAGACAGTAAGCGTCGCCGTCGGTTGCTTTTCGCAGGTCGACGCGTGTGTTCGAGCGTATGGGCTTGTTATTCCAGAGTAGGGAGCGCGATGTTCTCTTCCAGGTGGGCCACGGACGCGGTGCCGGGGATCAGCAGCACGTTCGGTGCGTGGTACAGCAGCCACGCCAGGCCGTACTGCGAGGGGGTGCAGGAGCGCGCGGCGGCCTGCTCGAGCACACCCGGGTCGTCGGTCACCTTGGGCCGGCCCGGGAAGGCGCCGCCGAGGGGGAAGTACGGCACCCAGGCGATGCCCTCCTCGGTGCAGAGGCGGAGGATGTCCTCGTCGTCGCGGTCCACGAGGCTGTAGAGGTTCTGCACGCAGACGAGACCGGCCGGCAAGGCCCGGCGCACGGTGGCGAGCGAGGCGCCGCTGAGCCCGATCGCGCCGATCACACCCTCCTCGCGCAGCGCGACCAGGGCCGCGAGCTGGTCGTCGACGTCGACGATCTGGTCGGCGTCGGCCCGGATGCCGGGTCCGCGGTCGTTGAGCCGGCGCAGGTTCACCACCGGGATCCGGTCGGTGCCGAGGGCGCGCAGGTTGGCGTGCACGCTCGCGCGCAGCTCGTCGGGCTTCTGGGCGGGCCGGAGCGGGATCTCGCCGCCGGGGTGCGGGTCGGCGCCGACCTTGGTGACGACCGTGACGCCGTCGTCGGGGCCGTAGGCGTCGCGGATGAGTTCGTTGACGAACCCGTCGCCGTAGAACTGGGCGGTGTCGACGTGGGTCACGCCGAGTTCGCGGGCGCGCCGCAGGAGGCCGATCGCGGCGTCGCGGTCGCCGCGGAGGCGCTCGAGTTGCATCACGCCGTAGCCGATCCGGGAGACGGTGAGGTCGCCGAGGCGGCCCGGTCCGCCGGCGTGGGGGGAGACGGTCGTGGTCATGGAGCGCTCCGGTCCGTAGGATCCACAGAAGCGGAGGTGCCTCCGCTACACCGACCGTACCGGAGGTCCCTCCGCTTTGCCCACCGCCAAGAAACCCCGCACCGACGCCCTGCGCAACCGCGACACGATCCTGCGCGCCGCCCGCACCGCGTTCGCCGCCGCCGACGGCCCGGTCGCGCTCGAACACATCGCGCGCGACGCCGGCGTCGGCATCGGCACCCTCTACCGGCACTTCCCCACCCGCGACGACCTCGTCGAAGCCGTCTACGCGGCCGAACTCGACGAGGTCGCCGACAGCGCCACCACGCTGCTGCGCGACCTGCCACCCGACGCCGCCCTGCGCGCCTGGCTCCAGCGCTACGCCGCGTTCGTCGCGACCAAACGCGGCCTGGCCGAAACCCTCCGCGCCGCCCTGACCACCGGCCGCATCGCCCAGCCGGTGACCCGCCGGCGCATCACCGCCGCCGTCGCCGCGATCCTGGCCCGCGGCGGCGAGACCGGCACGCTGCGCACCGACGTCGACCCCGAGGACGTCGTCGTGCTGGCCCTGGGCGCGTTCGCCACCGGCCCGGGCGACCCCGGCCGCACCGAGCGGCTCATCGCGCTCGTGCTCGACGCGGTCCGGGTCAGGTCGTAGGCGTCACCCAGGTCGGGTTCGCGGCCACGAAGTCGTCCATCCGGTCGTCGTTCATCGCCCGCAGCAGGTCCATGCTCGTGTCGCTGAGCCGCTCGTACCAGATGCCGTTGACCACCTCGGCGTTGAACTTCCCGCCATTGGTCTTGACCATCGTCAGCTGGTCGGGCTTGATGCCCTTGAGCGTGAACACCCAGTCGGTGATCGACACGTCGTTGTTGTAGAACGTCAACGCGTCGCCGAGCGAGCCCAGCACCTTGCTGATCTTCGTCGGGCTGGAGATCACGCCACCCGACGTCGCCTTCTGCATGATCGCCTTGATCAGCTGCTGCTGGTGACGCTGACGGCCGTAGTCACCGTCGTTGTTGGCCAGCAGGTCACGCTGCCGGGCGTAGTCCAGCGCCTGCCAGTCCTTGAACTCGTGGCAGCCCGGCCAGTACACCTGCGGCCGCATGTTCTCCCGCCGACCGGCCGGGGTGCCGTCGTCGTTGATGTAGTACGGGACCCCCACCTCGCCGGTCTGCGTGTTCCAGCCGACGTGGATCGAGGTCACCTTCTCGTCGACGCACATCCGCACGCCGCCGAGCGCGCGGACCACCCCGCGCAGGCCCTCGAAGTTGATGATCGCCGCCCCGTCGAACTTCATGCCGCCGGCCAGGTCGCTGACCGTGTTCGCCAGCAGCTCCATGCCCTTGGACTTGCCGCCGCCGGAGCGGAACCCGAACTGGAACGCCGCGTTGATCTTGTCCTGCCCACCCGGGTACCGGGTGTCGGGGAACTCCGGGATGTCGACGAGGCTGTCCCGCGGGATCGACGCCAGGTACGCCTTGGTGTGGTCGGCGTTCACGTGCACGACGATGATCGAGTCCGCACGGATGTTGTCGGGGGCGTCCGGGCGCTCGTCGGTACCGATCAGCAGCAGGTTCAGCGGCCCGTCGATCGAGTGGCCCTGGTCGGCGGCGTCACCCAGCCCGCCCTTCCGCGTGATGTCGCCGGTGTAGTGGTCCACCGCCGCCGGCAGCCCCACCAGCACCCCGGCGCTGAAGATCGTCAGCAGCGCACCGATCGCGACCGCCAGCCACATCCAGCGGGGCGCGCCGCGCCACATCCCGGTGCGCCGGGGCGCGCCGGGAACGCGCGGCGGGACACCGCCGGCTCGGACGGCTCGCTCCGGTGCGTCCTCGTCGGTCGTGCCGACGCGCTCCGGCGAGCCGAGCTCGGTCAGCGCTCGGCCTTCCGCGTGCGGGCCGCCCGGACGTGCCGCAGACGCATCAGCAAACCTCTTTCACCCGAATGAGCACACGGTACGGATCGCGCGCCACTTCAGCCGTTGCCGCGCGGTCGCCTATTCAATCGTGCCGGACTCCCCCGATGCGGATCTTTTGGGGTGCGTAGGGTTGGTGTCGCGGGTATGGGCTTGTTATTACAGCGGAGCGTACTCGTCGGCGACGAGGCCCCGGTAGCCGAGTTCGGTGAGCAGCGCGAGGTGCGCGGCGATCGGGATCCGCCCGGTGCCCGGGCGGTGCCGGCCGGGGTGGTCGGCGATCTGGACGTGGGCGATGCGGTCGACGTGCGCGCGCAGCGTCCCGGCGACGTCCTGGTCGTTGGCGGCGAGGTGGTAGAGGTCGGCGAGGAGCCCGACGCCGCCGCCCACCCGGTCGATCACGGCCGCGGCCTGGTCGGCGGTGCGCACCGGGTAGTCGGGGCGGGTGCCGGAGAGCGGTTCGAGCAGCGGTACCGGGATCGTCTCGCGCAGGTACGCCAGGTTCGCCGCGGCGGTGTCGTCCTGCGCGGCCCCGGTGACCCCGTCGAGGCGCTCGCCGTAGAGCACGTTGTGCAGGCGGCAGCCGAGTTCGCGGTCGATCCGGGCGACGCTCTCGGCGTTCTCGCGGACCTCGCTGACGCGGTGCGGGTGCGACAGGATGCCCCGCTCCCCCGCGGCGAGGTCCCCGCCGAACGTGTTGAGCGCGACCAGCCGCACACCGGCGTCGTGCAGGGCGTCGGCGAGGCGGCGCAGTTCGGCGTCGGACGCGACCGGCCCGGCGAACGGCCACCAGAACTCCACCGCCGGGTAGCCGTCCCGGGCGGCCGCGGCGGGGGTCTCCCACCACGGCCGGTCCGGGTACCGGATCGAACAGTTGACGACGGTCGCGGTGAGCATGCCGCTCAGGCTCGCACGTCCCCGGCCGGGCGGCGGGACCAGTAGTTGGCCAGCATCGAGCCGGTCAGGTTGCCCAGCGGGCTGAACACGGCCGCCGCGAGCCCCGCCGTGCCGAGCAGCCCCAGCGACGCGGCCAGGCCGGTGGCCATGCCGCCGTTCTGCATGCCCACCTCGAACGTCGTGGTGCGGGCGGCCGCGCGGTCCAGCCCGAGCGCGCGGGCACCCCAGTACCCGAACGCGTACCCGGTGAGGTTGTGGACCAGGCCGACGATCACCAGCGTGACGCCGACGTCGAGCAGCGCGTCGCGGCCGGCCGCCGTGGTGACCGTCGTGTAGTACAGGATCCCGGCCATCGAGACGTAGGGCAGGACCCGCGCGACCGGCGGCCGGCAGCGGACGAGCGCGGCGTACCCGTCGGCGACCAGGACCGCGGCGGCGAGCCGGGCGAGGGCGACGTGGTGGTCCCCGGTGAGCGCGAGGACCAGGCCGGCGGCGGCGAGCACCGCGGCGCCGTGCCCGACGAGCCGTACGCGGCGCGGTGCGGTCCCGAGGTACTGCACGAGCAGCGCCGCGGTCACCGGCACCAGCGTCAGCTGCAGGACGTCGAACGCCATCGCGACCACGTCGACGTCGACGACGCGGCCGCCGAGCAGCCGCACCAGCAGGGGCGTCGCCAGCGGCGCGACGAGCGTGGAGAGCGCGGTGATGGTGACCGCGAGCCCCAGGTCGGCCCGGGCCAGCAGGCTCATCGCGGTCGACGCCAGGCCGCTGGACACACAGCCGTAGAGGACGACGCCGAGCTCGATCTCCGCCGGCAGGTCGGTGACCGACACCAGCGCGAACGCGCCGAACGGCATCACCAGGTAGTGGCCGAGCAACCCGACCGGCAGGCCCTTCGGGTGGCGGACGACACCGGTGAAGTCGCTGAGCTGCGCCCGGGTGGCCAGGCCGAACATCACCACTTGGACGACCGTCGTCAGCACGACGCCGTCGGCGAGCCGGACACCGCCCCAGCGCTCGAACGCTCCCGGGTAGGCCAGCGCGGCCGCCACGCCGGCCGCGATCCAGGCCGGGTACTGGTAACCGGCCAGGCGCCGCAGCGCACCCGGCCCGACGGCAGCGCCCGCCGCCGGCCGTAGATGCGACGATGGGTCGCGACGCGCGGGCACCGGGCCGGCGTGGACCGGAGGTGGCACGTGCCCGACACCGACCTCGCCGGCACCACCGACGTCGCCATCGTCACCGAGGTCGCCGTGGTGACCGGGGGCGGCAGTGGCATCGGCCGCGCGGCGGGGATCGCGCTGGCCGCCGCGGGCTACCACGTGGTCTTCGCGGGGCGCACGGCCTCCACTCTCGCAGAGTCGGTCGCGCTGGCCGGTTCGGGGTCCGCGCACGTCCTGGACGTCACCGACCGGGCCGCCGTGGACGCGTTGTTCGACGGGCTCGGACGGCTCGACCTGCTGGTCAACAGCGCGGGGGTCTTCAGCGCGCAGCAGCCGGTCGCCGAGACGTCCGACGAGGGCTGGGACGCGTCGCTGGCGATCAACGTCACCGGCAGTTTCCTCACCGCCCGCGCCGCGTTCCGGGTGATGGCCGCCCAGCAGCCGCGCGGCGGGCGGATCCTCAACCTCGGGTCGGTCTCGGCCCAGGTGCCCCGGCCGCAGGCCACGCCGTACACCGTCAGCAAGCACGCGGTGACCGGGCTGACCCGGTCGCTCGCGCTCGAGGGCCGCGACGTCGGCATCGCCGTCGGCCAGCTGGACGTGGGCAACGCGGCCACCGCGATGACGCAGGGACTGCAGGTCGGGGCGCTGCAGCCGGACGGCTCCCGCCGGGCCGAGGCCGCGTTCGACGTCCGGCACGTCGCGGAGACGATCGTGTTCCTGGCCGGGCTGCCGCTGAGCGTCAACGTGCCGTTCATGACCGTGATGGCCACCGCGATGCCGCTCCTGGGGCGCGGCTGATCGCGGGTCGATCGACGTCGGATGCTGTTGGACCGATGTCTGTTTCCGGTCGGTCGTGATCGGTCTCGTCGTTGTTGTTCCGTTGGCGCACGGGGCTGGATTAGCGTCTCTCCCCGAGGCCGGCAACGGCGCCGGTCTCACCAGCGCGCGGCCCCGGCAACGGCGCCGGGGCAGCGCGGCTGGGTAGGGCCTAGGCGGGCAGGGGCGCGGCCGGGGCCGGGAGGAGTTCGGCCAGGACGCCGGCCAGCTGCTCGGGGTTGCTCAGGTAGGCGTCGTTGCTGCCGGGGATCGTCATGACCTCGATCTGCGGCACGGTGGCCAGCGCGCCGCGAACCCAGTCGAGGTAGGCCAGCCAGACCAGGCCCAGCTCCGCCGGGAGCACGTCGGCGAGGTCGGACTCGGAGCTGAGCAGCACGACCGTCGGCGCCAGGACCGCGCCGTGCAGCGCGAGCACGTCGAGGTCCTCGACCGCGCGCAGGGCCTGGCTCAGCGTCGCGGGGACGTCCTGCAACGCGGCCGCGAGGAACGCGGAGAACTCCGCGACGCGGGCCGCGGGGTCGTCGTCGGGCAGCGACGCGAGCTGCTCGGGGCGCGTCGGATTGCCGTAGCCGTCGATGCTGACGGCGAGCGGGCACTCCGGGTGCGCGCCGGCCCAGAACGCGGCGATCGCCCCGCCGAGCCCGCGGCCGACGACGGCCGGCCGGTCGAGATCGAGGGCGCGGGCCACGGCCTCGAGATCGGCGACGACCGCGGGCCACGACCAGTCGCCGGCACCGGAGCGGCCGTGCCCGCGCGGCTCGACCACGACCGGCCGGTACCCGAGACCGCGGAGCAGCGCGGCGGCCGCGTCCCATTCGTCGGCGGTGCCGCGGGCACCGGGGACGAGCAGGACGTCGCCGCTCCAGCCGCCGTCGCCGAGGCGGGGGTGACGGCCGTGGTCCCGGACGCCGAGGGGCGTCCCGGCGGCCACGATCAGGTCAGCGGGCGCGAGCCCCAGGTCGGTCATGCCTCTTACTGTCCCGACGCTGTCGACCGGTTATTCCCCGGCGGCGCGGGACCGGGCGCGTGCCTTCCGGCGCGTCACGGAGGCGGCGGACAGGCGGTCGGCGGCGATCGCGAGGAGCACCAGGGCGGGGGCCGCGGCCAGGAGGACGCCTCCGACGGCCTGGTCCGCGGCGGCGGTGCGGCTCCCCCACGGCCAGGGCAGCGGTAGCACCCGCAGCAAGCCGATCCACCAGTCGGCCGCCACGACCCCGACCACCGTCGCCAGCATCCCCCCGGCGACCACGGCGGCGACCGCGGCCCCGGCGGCCAACCCGGCCCGGGTGAGGTCGGAGCGGCGCCCGGCCGGCCGCGGATCGGGCCCGGTCAGCCACCAGAACAGCAGCGAGCCGCAGCCCAGGAGGTACGCCTGCACGGCCAGGTCGATCGCGTAGGACCAGCGCGTGGCCTCGAACACCCCGGTGAAGTAGATCCCGGCCAGACCGAGCACCCACAGCCCCACGACCGTCCCCGGCGCCGTGAGCACCCGCACCCCACGAGAGCGCAGCGCACCCACCAGCCACTCCCGCGGCCCGGCCACGTCCGGCGTGCCGGGCGTGGGGCGGGCGGCTCGCGGTAGGGCACGCAGGGCGAGGGTGATCGGGGCGCCGCGGGAGAGCAGGAACGGCGCGACCACGGCGAGCAGCACGTGCTGGATGATCGTGACGCTGAAGAACACCGGCGCGTACCGGCCGACCCCGCTGCTGGTGGCGACCACGACCACGCCCACCCCGGCGAACCACGCCACCGCGCGGCCGGCCGGCCGGGACACCCCGGCGCGACGCGCGCGGACCAGCAGCCCGGCGTAGCCCCCGGCCAGCGCGGCGCAGACCAGCAGGAACAGCACGTCCGGGCGCCAGTCCGACGCGAGCTGCGCGAACGACACCGACGGCGGAAGGTCGAACCCGAGCATCTGGACGCCCGGCGACTCGTGGTGGATGCCCTCGCCGGACTCCAGCGGCGACGGCGTCCGGGCGATCGCCGCCGAGAGACCGACGAGCGCGCCGAGCACGGTCAGCTCGAGCGAGGCGAACCGGACGAACGGCCCCGGTAACCCCCGGCCGAGCGCGGGCACGGTCTGGGTGGACCGCCACCGCGCGATCGCCCCGGCGACCCCGAACGCCCCGAGCGAGAGCACGACCAGGTACCCGTACGCACTGTCGAGTCCGGTGTCGGAGGGGCCGAGCACGACCATCGCCGACAGCCCGATCGACGCGACGCCGAGGACCACGCTCACCAGGGCGACCGGCCCGAACCGCCGCGCCGCCACCAACACCGCCTCCGGCACCGCGCTCCGCCCCGCCGCGGTCCCGGTGCCCCCCGCCAGACCGAGGCCGGCCGCATCCGGGCCGGCCTCGGTCTGACCGGACACGGTCGGGCCGTGCGGGCCGGACTGGCCGGACACGGGCCGGCCGGACACGGGCCGGCCGGGTGCTGCGGGTGGGACGCGGTCGCGGGCGGCGCGGAGGAGGAGGGCGGCGAGGGCGCCGAGCCAGACCGTGACGGCCAGGGTCTCCAGCGCGGACGCGGCGATCGCGGTGCGGTGGTCGGCGGTCGGGACCGCGGACTCGACGAACGCCGGGGGCAGCACGCCGAGCAGGGCGACGAGCAACGCACCGGCCGGGGAGCGGCGGCACAGCGCGGTCGCGGCGAGCGCGGCCACCACCGTGCACAGTCCGGCCTGACCGGCGGCGGTGCGGAAGCCCAGGTTGCCGAGCGCCTCGGCCCCGAGGATTCCGCTGACCGGCACACCGCGGATGTCGGAGAGCGTGAACAGCCAGATCGCGACGGCGGCGACGGACCACACGGCCGCCGCGACGCCGGCGATCCGCCGGTGGAGACCGGCCACCGCCGCGCCACCGCTTGGCGACGGGCCCCACAGCACCGCGGCGAGCAGGTTGCCGATCACGAGCGCGGCCGCGAACTGGGCCACGACCTCGGTGAGCGGCAGGCCCCAGCCGGTGAGGGCACCGGGGTCGGGCAGGCCCGGGCTCACCGACCGCCCGGCACCGCCGCCGTACGCCAGCCCGGCCAGCGCGACCAGGAGCGCGACCGCCCCGGCCTGGGCGACGAGCTGACCCGCCTGCTTCGGGGTGGGCACCACCTCGCCCGGTCCGACCCGGCGCACCCGGCGCACCGGCCGCCGCGCCCTCCCGAGGTCGTCGTCCTCGAGACTGTCGTCCTCGAGATCGTCCTCGGACAGCGCGTGTGCGCCGTGGGCCTCGTCACCGGACCCGCTTCCGTCCGAGTCCGACGCGCCGCCGCCCCGAGCCGCGTCGGGCGGCGGGACGGTGGGGTCGTCGGGCGGGATGTCGGTGGTCGGCTCCTCGGGGAGAACGGACGAGCGGCGAGGTGTGGCGTGCCCCATGCTTCCTCTACGGTCCCGGGATGTTCCGCGTTCAATCCGGCTCGCAGCTTAGGGCTCGTTTCCCGGTGCGGGCCCGCCGTGGTCGTCCGGGACGGGCCGCCGGCCGGCCGAATGGCACTAGACGGCTTTGCGGCCGACGGCGCAGTACTGGTCGACCTCCGCGCCGTCCGACCGCCACCGGGTCACCGGCACCACGCCGGGTTCCACCAGGTCGAGGCCGTCGAAGAGCGCGGCGATCCGCTCGACGCTCCGCAGGTGGTACTTCGGGTTCGCGGAGAGGTTCCAGATCCGGACGGCCTCGGTGTTGGCCTCGCTGGTGTCGCTGCCGTCGTACATCGCGAAGTAGCTGCCGGGGGCGAGCACGTCGAGGAGCCCGTGGACGATCGCGGCGGCCTCGGCGTCCGACTCGACGTGCCCGAGCACACCCATCAGGAACAGCGCCACCGGCCGGTCGAGGTCGAGCGTGCGGGCGGCTCCGCCCAGGATCGCCGCCGCGTCGCGCATGTCGGCCTCGAGGTAGTCGGTGGCGCCCTCCGGGGTGCTGGTGAGCAGCGTCCGGGAGTGCGCGGCGACCATCGGGTCGGAGTCGACGTACACGACCCGGGCGGCCGGGTCGACGGCCTGCGCCACCTCGTGGGTGTTGCTGGCGGCCGGCAGGCCGGAGCCCACGTCGAGGAACTGGGTGACCCCGGCCTCGCCGGCGAGGTAACGAGCGGCCCGGTTGAGGAAGGCGCGGGAGAGCCGGGCGTTCTCCGCCAGTTGGGGCATGCCCTGGACGATCTGGTCGCCCACCGCGCGGTCGGCCGGGTAGTTGTCGGAGCCGCCGAGCAGGTAGTTCCAGATCCGGGCGGTCTGCGGCGTGTGCGTGTCCATTGTGGTCACCCTACGGCGGGCGGCGGTCTGCTATCACCGGGAGGCATGGATCGGCTCGAGGCCGCCGAGCGCGGCGAGAACCCGGCCGTGCTCGGCCGCATGCGCACCGGCTGGGCGGTCATCGGCGACACCCAGCACCTGCCCGGGTACTGCCTCCTGCTCTACGCCGGACCGGCCGACCACCTCACCGATCTGCCGCGGGCCCGCCGGGCCGAGTTCCTGTTCGACCTGTCCCTGCTGGGCGAGGTCGTCGCCGCCGAGGCCGGGCCGGGGTTCCGCCGGCCGTCACGCGGCCCTCCAGCTGGCCCTGTCGCGCCGCCTGGCCGCCGTCACGTCCGGCGCGTACTCATGACGCTTCCTCGTCGTCGATCCATTCGAGCAGGTCACCGGGTTGGCAGTCGAGCACGCGGCACATCGCCTCCAGGGTGCTGAACCGCACCGCCTTCGCCCGGCCGTTCTTCAGCACCGCCACGTTCGCCGGGGTCAGCCCGACCCGCTCGGCGAACTCCCCCACGCTCATCTTCCGCTTGGCCAGCTCGACGTCGATCCGGACGACGATCGCCATCAGATGACCGCCTCCATGTCCGACCGCAGCGTGGTCGCCTGACGCAGCAGCGCGCGCATCACGACGACGAGCAGCCCGAGCACGGCCACGCCCACCAGGAGCAGGAACAGCAGCAACGGCAACCCGGGGTCGGTCGCGTTGAAGCCGACGTAGAGGAACACGCCCAGCAGCACCACCCACCCGGCGCCGATCGCCCGGACGATCAGGGTGACCCAGGTGAACGAGTCCTCGCTGAAGATGCGGTCGCGGCGCACCCGGGCGAGCAACTGCCAGATCGACACGATCACGACCTGGACGCACAGCACCCAGAACACCGTCACCGCGGTGGCCGGCCAGCGCAGATACGCCATGTCGGGATCCTCTTCGGCCAGGTGGGCGAACTGGCCCGGCAGCGACATGGTCTGGAACAGCACCAGGATCCCGAACAGCACGACGAGAAAGGCGCGCAGGGCGGCGATCACTCGACTCTCAGTCAACATAGATCGAAGATCGCGCACTACCTATCGAAAGTCAATAGACACCGGGCCCGTCTCGCGCGTGGCGACACGCCCGCGTTAGGAGGACTTAGTGCTAAATATCTGACTCGATGTGTCCCGGCGTCGAGGAGGCGAAATGTTCACCTACGCGATCGCAGCGGCGTTAGCAACCGCGGTGGCCGCCCGGACGAGCGTCGAACCCGTCCGGAACCGGCGCTGGCGGTGGCTGGCCGCGATCACCCTCACCAGTGGATTCGCCACCGTGCTGGCGGTGCGGGCCCTGCAGCACGGGCACCCGCCGGCGCTGGTGGTCGCGCTCACCGCCACCGTCGCGTACGTCACCTGGCCGCTGCTGTGCCGGCCGACGACCCGTCCGCACTGGACGGTGGCGGCGGTCGCGGCGAGCGTCGGGCTGATGTTCGTCGGATACGGCGCCACCGTCGTGCTCACCAGCGGGTGGCTCTGGGGCGACATCGCGCTGGCGTTGATCGGGCTCGCGATCGTCGGGGTGGCGAGCGTCGCCTGGGGCATCGTCGGCAGCCTGTGGTTGCGTCACCGGGCTCACCTGGATGCCGTGACCAGGGCCGTTCCGCTGCCGACGGCCGCCACCGCGATCGCCGCGCTGCCGCTCGCGGCCCCGCCGAGGGCGCTACCCGCGGGCCGCCCCGCCCTCGCCGACGCGTGAGTCGGCCCGCTCGCCCGCCAGCGCGAGGAACAGCCCGGTGCAGTGCTCGGTGAGCTCGTCCGCGCCGAGGTCGAGCACGCCGTCCAGCCAGGACGTCAGCACCTGCGCCACTCCGCCCACCAGCAGTTCGGCGGCGACGTCGAGCCGTGGCGTCCGCGCGACGCCGTAGAACCCGCGCACCTGCGCGGTCAGCAGGTCGACGAACCAGCGCGTCGACTCCGCGCGCCGCGCGGCCACCACCGGGCTCGCGCCCAGCGACCGGGAGAACAGCAGCCGCCCGCGCCGCGGGTCCTCGGCGATGTTCCCGATCAGCGCGGCGAGCCCGGCGCGCGTCCGCTCCCGGGCCGTGCGGGGCGCGCCCTCCAGCGCGGCCAGCACGTCCGCGCCGAGGTCGGCGACCACACCGTCGTAGACCGCGGCGGTCAGCGCGTCCCGATCGGCGAAGCTCTCGTAGAAGTACCGGGCGGTGAGCCCGGCGTGCCGGCACACCCCGCGGACGGTCAGCTCCCCCGGCCCGGTCGGCGACCCGAGCAGTTCCAGTCCGGCCGCGAGCAACGCCGCACGCCGCTCAGCCGCGCGGTCGACGCCCGTGACCCCGCCGTACGTGCGCAGCGCACCGTCCTCCATGGCGCACATCTTGACACGTCTGTCACGCTATCTGAGAACGCATGTTATCAGAATGGAGGCACCGTGACGTCCACTGAGCCGGCGACGACGGACTTACGCCGGATCGTCCACGGCGCCGGCCTCCTGGCCGCCGCGGCGAACGTGATCATGCAGCTGGCGCACCCGGCCGTCGGCTACGGCGTGCACGAGAGCAGGGTCGAGAGCGGACGGCTCTTCGACCACCCGGTCAAACGCACCCGCACCACGCTGTCCTACCTGGCCGTCGCGATGCTCGGCACCGAGGCGGAGAAGGACGCCTACCGGGCCGCGGTCGCGGTCGCCCACCGGCAGGTGTATTCCACCGCCGCCAGCCCGGTGCGTTACTCCGCGATGGACCCGCGCCTCCAGCTCTGGGTGGCCGCCTGCCTCTACCGCGGGTTCGAGGACACCTACGCCACCCTCGGCTACACCCTCACCCCCGAGGAGGCCGCCGACGTGTACCGCCGCTGCGCCGCGCTCGGCACCACCCTCGAGGTGCGCGCGCACTTGTGGCCGCCCGACCGCGCGGCTTTCCAGCGCTACTGGGACGCGGAGCTGGCCGCGGTGCACATCGACGACACGATCCGCGAGCACCTGCTGGCCGTGGTGCGCTCGGACTGGTTGCCCCGCCCGCTGCGCGCCCCGTTCGTCCCGCTGAACACGTTCATCACCACCGGCTTCCTTCCGCCCGAGTTCCGGGCCGAGATGCGGCTGGACTGGGACGAGCGGCGCCAGCGGCGCTTCGAGACGACGATGCGCACGATCGGGCGGCTCTCCCGGTGGCAGCCCGCGGTCGTGCGCGAGTTCCCGTTCAACTACCTGTTGTGGGACGTCAAGCGCCGGATCCGGCGCGGGAAGCCGCTGATATGAGCGAGGTCGCTCGCCGCGACGATCGGCCTCCGGGTACTTTCAGTGCGGCACTGATTAGCACGAGCACCGGAGGACGACACGGACGCGGCACAGCCGACGCCAACCAAGCGTCCGAAGAACCGGAAGGCCCAGATCGCCCTGGCCGCGGCCGAGCTCTTCTGCGCGCGCGGCTACCACGGCGTCGGCGTCGACGAGATCGCCGGCGCGGTCGGCATCACCGGGCCCGCCATCTACCGGCACTTTCCGAACAAGTACGCGATGCTCGTGCACGCCACCCGGGAACTGACGGTCACGATCCGCGGCACGGTCGACCGCGCCCTGGCCGAGTCCACCGACCCGCGCGAGAAGCTCGACCACGTGCTCGACGCGCTGGCGACGCTCAGCGTCGAGCAGCGGCGGGTGGGCGGGCTGTACCAGTGGGAGAACCGGTACCTGGAGCCCGAGCACCGCGCCGAGTTCCGGGACGGCCTCAACACGCTGATCGGACGCATCGCCGAGCCGCTGGGCGCGATCCGTCCCGAGCTGCCGCCCCGCCTGCCCCGGCTGCTGACCCGGGCGGCGTTCAGCGCGCTGGCGAGCCCGGCCACGCACCGGGCCCCGATCTCACGCAGCCGCGCGGTGGACCTGCTGCGCCGGGCCGGCTGGGCACTGCTCACGGCCGAGGTTCCCGCCGTTCCGCCGGCCGCCGCGCCCGCGAACTCCCCCGCCCGGGGCACCCCCGCCGGGGACCCCCGCACCGCCCGCCAGCAGGACGTCCGCCGCGAGGCCGTGCTGGCCACCGCGATCCGGCTCTTCCACCAGCACGGGTACCACGCGGTGGGCATGGAGGACATCGGCAAGGCGTCCGGCCTGCACGCCTCCAGCCTGTACCGGTACTTCCCGAGCAAGGCCGACCTGCTCGCCGCCGCGTACCACCGGGCCGCCGAGCAGGTCACGTCGAACACGACCGCGTCGCTGGAGGCCGCGGCGACCGACGAGGAGGGCCTGCGCCGGCTGGTCGAGGGTTTCGTCGACCTGACCTTCGGCCAGCGCGACCTGGTCGCGGTGTACCTGGCCGAGAACAACAACCTGCCCGACCGGGACCGGCACGAACTGCGCAAGATCCAACGGCTCCAGGTCGACGAGTGGGTGCGCCTGCTGGTGGGGGTCCGGCCCGGCCTGGCGGCGTCCGAGGCGCGGATCCTCGTGCACGCGGCACTGAACCTCGTCACCGACCTGGGTGGCGCGACCGACCCGTCCCCACCGGACTCGTACCGCCCCCTGGTGGCCTCGCTGGCCCTGGAGTGCATGCGTCGCGCCTGACGTCGGCGGCAAAGCCTTTTTTCGTGCCCTCCGAAGTTAACCGTGGTTTACAGTCTCGTCAGCACCTCCACCCAGGCCAGCGCCGGCCCGCGGGGCCGGTGAAGGGAG
This sequence comes from Cryptosporangium arvum DSM 44712, assembly GCF_000585375.1. Taxonomy (NCBI): domain Bacteria; kingdom Bacillati; phylum Actinomycetota; class Actinomycetes; order Cryptosporangiales; family Cryptosporangiaceae; genus Cryptosporangium; species Cryptosporangium arvum. Next base: position 4,769,417 of record NZ_KK073874.1, on the reverse strand, counting down.
ACCACGGATGTCCCTCGCCGACGAATGCGCGGCGGCTACCGCCGAGCTGACCATCCCGTTACTGCTGCGCTCCAACGCGGGCGAGTTCGCCGACCACCCGGCCCTGAGCCACCTCGGCGACGACGACTCCACGCTCACCTGGGGCGAGCTGCGCCGCCGGGTCGCCGCCGTCGCGCTCGGCCTCGACGACGCCGGGCTCGCCGCCGGCGACCGGATGCTGATCTCGGCCTCCAGCCGGATCGAGCACTGGCTCGTCGACCTCGCCGCCGTCCACCTCGGCGCGGTGCCGTGCAGCGCGTACGCCACGCTCTCGACACCGCAGCTGGGCTACCTGGCCGGGCACAGCCGGGCCACGGTGCTGGTCATCGAGAACGCCGAGCAGCTCAGCCGCTGGTCGCCGATCCTCGACGAGCTCGCCGACGTCCGGGCGATCGTGCTGATCGACCCCACCGGCGTCGAGTTCGACGACCCCCGCCTGACCGACCTGACCGCCGTCGAGGCCGCCGGCGCCGACCGGTACGCGAACGACCCGGCGGCGTTCGAGGACCGCTGGCCGCAGGTCACCCCGGACGACCCGGTGACGCTGCTCTACACCTCCGGCACGACCGGAGACCCGAAGGGCGTCGTGCTGACCCACCGCAACGTGCTGCACCAGGCCGTCGCGCTGGAACTGCTCGTCGACCTGCCCGCGCACGCCCCGACGATCGCGTACCTGCCGCTGGCCCACATCGCCGAGCGGGTGCTCGGGATCTACATCCCGGTGTACCGGGCCGGGCACGTCCACATCGTCTCCGACCCCTCCCAGGCGGTCGCGGCGCTGCTCGCGGTGACGCCGTACAGCTTCTTCGGCGTCCCCCGGGTCTGGGAGAAGATGGTGGCCGCGCTGCAGGGCTTCCTCGCCGCCGCCGACCCGGCCGTGCGCGACGCCGTCGCCGGTGCCACCGCGGTCGCGCTCGAGGTGCACGGCCTGCGCGAGCACCACCAGGAGGTGCCGGCCGAGCTCACCGAGCAGCTCGCGTCGCTCGACGCGCTGATCCTCAAGCCGATCCGCGCCAAGCTCGGCCTGGACAACATCATCCACGCCGGCAGCGGCGCCGCCCCGATCCCGGTCGACGTGCTGACGTTCCTCGCCGGCATCGGCGTCGAGGTGTACGAGGTCTGGGGCATGACCGAGACCACCGGCACCGCGACGATCAACACGCCCGGACACTTCCGCACCGGCACCGTCGGCGTGCCCAACGTCGGCATGGAAGTGAAGCTCGCCGACGACGGCGAGATCCTCGTCCGCGGACCGCTGGTCTGTCAGGGCTACCTGCAGGCCGACGGCAGCGTCGCACCGGTCACCGACGCCGACGGCTGGCTGGCCACCGGTGACATCGGCACGATCGACGAGGCCGGGTTCCTCACGATCACCGACCGCAAGAAGGAACTGCTGATCACCGCGGCCGGCAAGAACGTCGCCCCGGCGCAGATCGAGAACCTGCTCCGCACGCACCCGCTGATCGGGTACGCGATCGCGATCGGCGACCGGCGTCCCTACATCACGGCGCTGATCAGCCTGGACGAGGAGGCCGCCCCGGCCTGGGCGTCCGCGCGGGGCATCGAAGCGCCGGACCCGAAGTCGCTGGCCGCGCATCCGGCCGTGCTCGCGGAGCTCCAGGCCGCGGTCGACGCCGCGAACGCGCGGCTCGCCCGGTCCGAGCAGGTGAAGAAGTTCCAGGTGCTGCCCGCGGCGCTGAGTCCGGAGGCCGGGGAGCTGACCCCGACGCTCAAGCTCAAGCGCCGCACGATCTCCGATCGCTACTCCGACGCGATCGACGACCTCTACCGCTAGGGATCGCACGTGGTCGCCGGCCCTCCGCGATCCGACGGTCGTTTCGATATTTGATATCTTCACCGCGTCGAGGACGATCGGGGAGGAACCGCATGACGTACGCCGCGGTCCGGCGTCGGCGTCCCCAGCTCTCCGACGAGGTCGTGGCGTACCTGCGGGACCAGATCATGTCCGGCGAGCTGCGGCCGGGCGTGTTCATCCGGCTGGACGAGGTCGCCGCGGCGCTCGGCGTCAGCATCACCCCGGTGCGGGAAGCGCTGTTGACGCTGCGCGGCGAGGACATGGTGGAGCTGGAGCCGCGCCGGGGGTACCGGGTGGCGCCGCTGTCGCGCCAGGACATCGTCGACGTGTTCGCATTGCAGGGGCACGTCGCGGGTCAGCTGGTGGCGCGGGCCGCGGCGGCGCTCACCGCCGAGCAGCTCGACGACCTGCGGGCACAGCAGGAGGGCCTGCGCACCGCGGTGACCGGTGGCGCCGGGGCGGACGAGCTCGAGGAGCGGGAGTTCGAGTTCCACCGCACGCTCAACCGGGTCGCGGACGCCCGCAAGCTCTCGTGGTTCCTGCACTCCGCGCTGCGCTACACACCGGTGCGCTTCTACTCCTCCGACGCCGGGTGGCGCGCGTCGATGCTGGCGACGCACGACGAGGTGCTCAACGCCCTGGCGGCGCGGGACGCCGAGCGGGCCACCGCGGTGATGGCCCGCCACTTCACCGACGGCGCCGAGCGCCTCCTCGCCCACCTCGACGCCCAGGACCTCTGGTCGAGCGGGTGACCCGGCCCGGGCGGATAACCGGCCCGGGCGGATAACCGGCCCGGGCGGGTGACCGGCCCGGGCGGCCGTGACGCAGGCGGAACATCCGCCACGCCGTCGCCACCCGCACCGGTTCGGCGCCACCTCACCGGCTTGCCACCCGGCGCAGGTTTGCCCGGCGCAGGTTCGCCCGCGTCCCGAAGACGGCGGCGCCACGCGGTGGCGTCCAGATCGGCGTCGGCGGTGACGCTCATTCGCGCCGTTGCCGCCGGCCTCGACGACGATCGGTGTGAGCGTCTCGGCGCACGTGGTCAGCACCGTCTCGGCGGTGGCCGTCGACCCGGTGAACGCGCTCGTGTCCACCCAGGCCGACGGCGCGATCGTGTCCACCCCGGCCGGCAGAGCGCGGCGCCGGTGCTCCCGCCACCGGCGATGACCCGCCGCACCGGCTCACCGACCGCGTCGCCGAACGGCGCAGCGAGCCACGCCGCGCGGGCGACAGTGGGCGTGCCCTTCTGGTTCGACGCCAGAGTCCACTGCGGCCCCGGCGGCCGCGGAGCACCCGGTGGGCGTAGCGCGCCGCCCGGTCGGGCTGCTCGACGGTGAGCAGGACCTCCGGCCCGGCGTCGACCAGCGGATTGCCGGACTCCGTGCGGATCTGCGCGGCCGTCTCGGCGGCGCCGCGGGCTTCCGGGCGAGCAGGCAGATCCCCCGCGGTCGGGCGGGTCTTGCGCCGATCAAGCGGGTTGCGCCGATCAAGCGGCAGGGCCGCCCATCGGGGCAGGGGCAGGGGCAGCGGCAGCGGCAGCGGCAGCGGCGTGCGGTGCGGATCGCCGCAGTCACCTGGTCCGGGCGTGCTCGCCGACCACCTCTGCGCTGGCGGGGTCAGCGTGGGCAGCGCCATCGCGTCCTGACTCCGAGCGGCTCTGAATATATTTGGTATTTTACATTGACGCTGACGGCACTCGAACCCTCGGAGGACTCTGTGACTCCTGATCTCACCGACGAGCAACGTGCGTTCGCGGAGGCGGTCGCGGATTTCTGCCGGCGCGAGGCCGGTACCCGCGAGCAGCGCGACGCGTTGGTCGCCGGCGGCGAGCGGCACAGCGACGTGCTCTACCGCAAGATGGCCGCGCTGGGGTATCTCGGTGCCGCGCTCCCGGAGGAGTACGGCGGCGCCGGTGGGGGCGCCGTCGACCTGTGCCTCTTCCTGGAGGAGACGGCCAAGGCGCTCGCCCCGATCGGCGGGTTCGCGACGTCGATCATCGTCGCCGGTGCGTACGAACGGTTCGGGAGCGAGGAGCAGAAGAAGCTGATCCTCGGCGGGATCGCCGGCGGTGCGGTCGAGTCGATCTCGATGTCCGAGCCGGGAGCCGGGTCCGACGTGGCCGCGCTCACGTGCCGCGCTACCCGGCGTGACGACGGTTCCTGGGTGGTCGACGGCCAGAAGACCTGGTGCTCGAACGCCCACATCGCCGACCACATCCTGCTGGTGGCCCGCACCTCGGGCTCCGGGCACGACGGCCTGACGATGTTCAACGTCCCCACCGGCACCGCCGGGTTGAGCATCCACGGCATCGACACGATGGGCGGCAAGGAGGTCAACGACCTGTACTTCACCGACGCCGTGCTGCCGGCGTCGGCGGTCGTGGGCGAGGTCGGCAACGGCTGGCGTCAGCTGATGGCCGGGCTGAACTTCGAGCGTCTGGTGCTGGCCGCCCTGATGCTCGGCACGGCGCAGCGCGCGTTCGACGACACCGTGGCCTACGTCAAGCAGCGGACGCAGTTCGGCCGCCCGATCGGAACCTTCCAAGCGTTGCGGCACCGGATCGCCGACCTGGCGACCGAGCTGACCTGCGTCAAACTGCTCGTCTACCACACGGCCGAACTCGTCGACGCGAACCCGGGCACCCTGTTCCCGCGCGAGGCCTCGATGGCGAAGCTCAAGGCCACCGAGTTCGCCAAGACGATGGCGCTGGAGGGCATGCAGATGATGGGCGGATACGGCTACGCGACCGAGTACGAGATGGAGCGGATCCTGCGCGCATCGGTGATCTCGACGGTCTACGGCGGCACGTCGGAGATCCAGCGCGACATCGTCGGCAAGACTTACGGTCTGTAAGTTTTCACAGCTGACCGGGCTGCTCACGCTTGCACCGGCTCCCTAGACTTCCCCTTCGATGGTCCTGGGAGAAGTGATGCACGCGCAGGGGCGCTTGATCGGTGGCCGCTACCGGCTGTCCGCGGAGATCGGCCGCGGGGGCAGTGGCGTGGTGTGGCGTGCCTACGACGAGCGGCTCGGCCGCGAGGTCGCGGTCAAGGAGCTCGCGGTCCCGCCGCTGTCCACCGACGAGGAACGCAACGCGATGGTCGGGCGGGCGATGCAGGAGGCCCGCACGGCCGGGGCGCTCGACCACCCGAACATCGTCGCGGTCTACGACGTGGTGGAGGACGCCGGTCACCCGTGCATCGTGATGCGGCTGATCCGCGGCTACCAGCTCGACCAGGTGGTCGCCGCGGCCGGGCCGCTGCCTCCCGGCGTCGTCGCGCGGATCGGTCTGACCGTGCTGGACGCGCTGGACGCGGCGCACCGGGCCGGGGTCGTGCACCGGGACGTGAAACCGGCGAACGTGCTGGTGCAGCCGGACGGCACGGTGCTGCTCACCGACTTCTCGATCGCGTCGGTGCTCGGCACCGGGTCGCGCACCGCGGCCGGGGTGCTGCTCGGCACTCCCGGGTACATCGCGCCCGAGCGGCTCACCAAGGGCACGGCCGGGCCGCCGGCCGACCTGTTCGCGCTCGGCGCGACGCTGTACCTCGCGGTGGAGGGCGCCGAGGCGTTCGACATCGGCGACGCGCTCTCCGGGTTGTTCGCGGTCGCGACCGCACCGCACCGGGCGGCGGAGCGGGCCGGTGAGCTGGGGCCGATCCTCGACGAGCTGCTGGCCAAGGAGCCCGAGGAGCGTCCGGACGCGGCGGCGGCGGCCGAGCGGTTGCGCGCGGTCGCGGCGCCGGACGGACGGGCGCTGGCCGCGCTGGTGGCCGGTGCCGCCGGGCTTCCGCCGCTGCCCGGTCCGTTCGCCCCCGGCCAGGCCAGCGCGGGCAGCCGGTCCCGGCCGCCGCTGCGTCCCACCACCGTCGCCCCGATCCCCCCGTTCGCGGCCGGTGCCCCCGCTTATCCGCCGGGAAGCCCGGTCGGTATGCCCGGAGGCCCGGTCGGTATGCCGGGAAGCCCCGCCGGCATGCCCGGTGGCCCCGCCGGTTCGCCCGGCTACCCACCGTCGGGTCCGCCCGGCAGCCCGGTCGGCCTGTCCTCCGGCCCGCCCGGCAGCCCGATGCCCGGGGGCAACCCGGCGCCCGGGGGCGGCCCGGCGCCCGGGGGCGGCCGCCTCGCGCTGCCCGCCGGCGGAAGCGCGCCGGGCGGAAACTTCCCCGGCGGTAGCGCCCCGGGCGGACACCCCGGCACCGGCTACCCGCCGCCCGGGCACCCCGGTGGTCCCTGGCCGCCGACCACCCCACGGGCCGGGCTCGGGCAGCGGATCAAGCGCGTGCCCCCGCTCGCGTTCGTGGCGGCCGGCACCGTGCTGCTGCTCGTGCTCACGATCGCCGCCTACGCGATCGCCACGTCGTTCGGGAACGACGAAGACCCCGATCCCACCGCCGGGGCACGCACGCCCGCGCCCACCAGCGCGTCGCCCAGTGCCTCGCCGAGCGCGTCCCCGACGGCGAGCCCGCCCGGTGGTCTCTCGTCCGAGGAGCAGGCCCTCTGGTCGACGCTCAGCGGTCGCGGCATCGACAAGGCCGGCTGCCGCTCGGGCCCCGCCCCCGACGACGTCGAGGTCGACGCGACGCTCGTGTGCGACACGGTCGGCACCCTGCAGACCCAGGTCCGCTACTTCAAGTTCGCCGGGTTCCGCGACTACCGCGACCACTTCGACGCCGTGAACGACTACTCGGGCGACGACGACCCGAACCACGACTGCGGCGCCGTCGGCAACGAGGGCTACGGGAGCTGGAACTCCACCGGTCTGGCGGCCTGCTACTACACCAGCAACGGCACCTGGTGGATCACCTGGGGCGACCGCAATTCGCTGGTCGCCGCGGAGATCCAGGACAGCGACACCTCCGCCGTCGCCGACTGGTGGCGCCAGAACAACGCCCTCACCGCCTGACCCCACCCCGGTCCGCCCACGCCGGGCCGCCCCGCGGTCCAGCCCGCGACCGACCGGGCCCGGTACAGACGGGCCCGGCACGAGCGGATACCGCACGAGCGGGCCCGGCACAGGCAGGCCCGGCACGAGCGGACACCGCACGAGTGGGCCCGGCACGGGCGGGCCCGGCACGAGCAGATACCGCACGAGTGGGCCCGGCAGGAGCGGACACCGCGCGGGCAGGCCCGGCACAGGCGGGCCCGGCAGGAGCAGACACCGCGCGGGCGGGCCCCTCAAACCGCGCGGGCCGCGCGCAGCGGCTCGGTGAGCACGACCGTGCCGGTCGTCGTGAGCAGGAGCGCGGCCACCACGGCATCGGCCGGCGTCCCCGCGTGCACATGCCCGGCGAATGCGTTCAGTGGGCCGTGGAGCGCGAGCATCACCGCGGCCGTCACCGCGGTCAGCCGCCACTCCCCCGCCCCGGCGCCCGCCACAGCCCGGCCACGCACAACACGCACGCCACCGCGAGCCCGAGCGCCGCCACCACGAGCGGAACGCTGCCGGCCACAGCGCCCTCGTAGACCACCCGCACGCACACCACGTTCAGCGCGGCCGCGACCCGCGCCCACCCCCGCCCCGACCGGGACGAGTACGACGTCAGCCCCACCACGAGCGTGTTCGCGCCGCACGTCCGCCGGGACGAGCCCGGCGATCGTGTCCGCGAGCGCAGCCGGACCAGCCGAGGCGCCGTCGAAGCTCAGCGTCACCGCGGGCCTCCCGGGGCGGAACGGATCCAGCCACCCGGCCGTCGCCGATTCGGGCACGGCCTCTTGTCCGCGGCAGGTCCGGCTCGTAACGTCCCACTCGATAGCTGGACATTGTGTTCGATTATCGAACAGGAGCCGAGCATCGTGGCGATGAAGCCGTTCGCGTCCTCCGCCGACCTCGGCGTGAAAGAGCAGACCCTCGAGGTGCTCGCCGAGGGCGTGTACGCCCTGACCGCCGAGGGCGACCCGAACGTCGGCGCGATCGAGGGTGAGGACTTCCTGGTCTGCTTCGAGGCGCTGGCCACGCCGGCGGCCGCCCGGCGCTGGCTGGCCCGGCTCCGCGAGCACACCGACAAGCCGGTGCGCTACCTGGTGCTGTCGCACTACCACGCGGTCCGGGTGCTGGGCGCGAGCGCGTTCGACGCCGAGATCGTCGTCAGCTCGGAGCAGACCCGGGCGCTGATCACCGAGCGCGGCCGGCAGGACTGGGAGAGCGAGTTCGGCCGGATGCCGCGCCTCTTCGAACAACCGGAGTCGATCCCCGGCCTGACCTGGCCGACGCTGACGTTCCGCGACCGGCTCACGATCGACCTCGGCGGCGACCGGGGCGAACTCGTCCTGCAGTTCCACGGGCGCGGCCACACCGAGGGTGACATCGTCGCCTGGCTGCCCGGGCCGGAGATCGTGTTCGCCGGTGACCTCGTCGAGTCCCAGGCCGCGCTCTACACCGGCGACGCGTTCCACTTCGACTGGGCCGCCGGCACGCTGGACAGCGTCAAGACGCTGCGGGCCCGGCAGCTGGTCGGCGGGCGCGGGGCGATCGCCCGCGGCCGGGACGCCGTCGACGCGGCGATCGAACAGACCAGGGACTTCCTGCTGACGATGCAGCGCACGGTCGGGGCGGCGCACCGGTCCGGCGGCTCGCTCAAGGACGCGTTCACGGCCACCCACGAGGCCCTCGCCCCGAAGTACGGGCAGTGGCCGATCTTCGAGCACTGCCTGCCGTTCGACGTGCAGCGACTCTGGGACGAGTTCGACGGCGTCGAGCGCCCGGTGATCTGGACCGCCGAGCGGGACCGGCAGGTGTGGAACGAGCTCCAGTCGTGACCGAGCGGGTGCTGGTGATCGGCGCCGGTCCGGTCGGCCAGACCACCGCGCTGCTGCTGGCCCGCCGGGGGGTGCCGGTCACCGTGCTCGACGCCCGCGCCGAGCGGGACGCGGTCGGCAGCAAGGCGATCTGCCAGCAGCGCGACGTGCTGGACGTCTGGGACTCCGTGGGGGCGGGCGCCGCGATCGCCGCGCGGGGCGTCACGTGGACCACGGCACGCACCTTCCACCGCGACCGCGAGCTGTTCAGCACCCGGTTCGCCGACCGCGGCCGCTCGGTGTTCCCGCCGTTCGTGAACGTGTCCCAGTGCGAGACCGAGGAGATCCTCGACGCCGCGATCGCCGCCGAGCCGCTCGTCGACGTGCGGTGGGGTCATCGGGTGACGAGCATCGAGCCGGGCGCGACGGGGGTCGCGGTCGGCACCGCGCAGGGCGTCGTCACCGGCAGTTACGCGGTGGCGTGTCCGGGCGCGCGCGGCGACGACGTCCGGACGATGCTGGGGCTGACGTTCGACGGCGAGTCCTTCGACGACTGCTTTCTGATCTGCGACATCCGCACCGACCTGCCGGGCTGGGAGACCGAGCGCCGCTTCTACTTCGACCCGGAGTGGAATCCCGGCCGGCAGGTGCTCATCCACCCGTGCCCCGACTCGACGTACCGCATCGACTGGCAGGTGCCGCCGGAGTTCGACCTGGCCGCGGAGGAGGCGTCGGGCGGGCTGGACCGGCGGATCCGGCAGGTGATCGGCGACGGTGCGTACGAGGTCCGGTGGAAGTCGGTGTACCGGTTCCACTCGCGGGTCGTCGACCGGATGCGGGTCGGGCGGGTGCTGGTGGCCGGCGACGCCGCGCACCTGGTGTCGCCGTTCGGGGCGCGCGGGCTGAACTCCGGGGTGCTCGACGCGGAGAACGCGGCCTGGAAGATCGCGTTCGTGCTGCGCGGCTGGGCCCCGCCCGGCCTGCTGGAGTCCTACCACGACGAGCGGCACGCCGCCGCGCGGGAGAACCTCGAGGTCACCTCGGCGACCATGCGGTTCCTGGTGCCGCGGACACCGGCGGAGGCCCGGCACCGGACCGACGTGCTGGAGCGGGCCGCCGCCGACCCGGACGCCCGCGCCCTCGTCGACTCGGGGCGGCTCGCGGAGCCGTTCTGGTACGTCGATTCGCCGCTGACCACGCCCGATCCCCGCCGCCCTTTCCCGGGGCGCCCGGCGCGCGGCGACGTGCCGGTGCCGGCCCCGGGGGTGCTGGTGCCGGACTGCCCGGTCACCGGTCCGGCCGGCCGTCTGCGCCGGCTGGCGCGCACCGGGGTGACGGTGCTGGTGGGCCCGGCGGCCGAGGTGCCGGTGGTGGCCCCGCCGGTCACCGTGCACCGGATCGACGACCTCGACCCCACCGGACTGCTGAGCGAGGCGCTCGGCGCCCGGCCGGAGGAATACTGGGTGCTGCGCCCCGACGCGCACGTCGCCGCCGTCGTCACCACCATCGCCGCACTGAACACCGCCCTGGGCCGGGTCTTCGCCCGTGAGGAGGCGTACGCATGAGCTTCTACCGCCAGGTGGGCAGCATCCCGCCGAAGCGTCACACCCAGCACCGCCGTCCCGACGGTGGTCTGTACTCCGAGGAACTCGTCGGCGAGGAGGGGTTCTCGTCGGACTCCTCGCTGCTCTACCACCGCGGGATCCCGTCGGCGATCACCGACGCGCGGCCGTGGGAGCCGCCCGACGCGACGCTGACGCCGAACGCGCCGCTGGTGCCGCGTCACCTGCGGCTGCACGAGCTGAAGTTCGACGGCGCCGACGCGGTCACCGGGCGGCGGCTGGTGCTCGGCAACGCCGACGTGCGGATCTCCTACGCGGTGTCGGAGGTCGCGTCGCCCTACTACCGCAACGCGATCGGCGACGAGTGCGTCTACGTCGAACGCGGCTCGGCGGTGCTCGAGACCGTGTTCGGAGCGCTCGAGGTGGGCCGCGGCGACTACGCGATCATCCCGCGCACGACCACGCACCGCTGGGTGCCGACCGGCGGCGAACCGCTGCGCACCTACGCGATCGAGGCGTCGTCGCACATCGCGCCGCCGCGCCGGTACCTCTCGAGGTACGGGCAGTTCCTGGAGCACGCGCCGTACTGCGAGCGGGACCTGCGCGGGCCGGTCGAGCCGCTGGTGGCCGAGGGCTCCGACGTCGAGGTCTACGTGAAGCACCGCGGCGGCGGGACGGTCCACGTCGTGCCGGACCACCCGTTCGACGTGGTCGGCTGGGACGGGTGCCTGTACCCGTACGCGTTCAACATCGCCGACTTCGAGCCGATCACCGGGCGCGTGCACCAGCCACCGCCGGTGCACCAGGTGTTCGAGGGCACGAACTTCGTGATCTGCAACTTCGTGCCCCGGAAGGTCGACTACCACCCGCTGGCGGTCCCGGTGCCCTACTACCACTCCAACGTCGACTCGGACGAGGTCATGTTCTACGTCGACGGTGATTACGAGGCCCGGAAAGGCTCGGGCATCGGGGTGGGTTCGATCTCGCTGCATCCCGGCGGGCACTCCCACGGCCCGCAGCCGGGCGCGGTCGAGCGTTCGCTCGGCGTCGAGTTCTTCGACGAGACCGCGGTCATGGTCGACACGTTCCGGCCGCTGGACCTGGGCGAGGCCGGGCTCGAGGCCGACGACGGCCGCTACGCGTTGACCTGGGCCCGGCGATGACGTTCCGCGCCTTCTTCGACGACGCCGCGCTCTTCCCGCCCGGCGACGCCCCGATGGCGGCAGCCGTACCGGCGCACCGGGACCTGGTGGAGCGCTACGGCGAGCTCATCGGGCCGTTCGTGGTGCCGGGCGCGCGGCTCGAGGAGCTGGCCGCGCTGGCGTCCGGCCCGGAGCCGTTCGGCGTCTCGGTGATCGCCGCTCCGCTCGACCTGCCGGACGCGCTCGCGCGGGTGCGGGCCCACCCGGTCCTCGCGCTGTCCGCGGTGGAGACACCCATCGCCGACGACGTCGAGCGAGCCGTGAGCGAGCTGGCCGGGATCGTGCCCGGTGGGGTGCCGGTGGCGGTGGAGATCCCGCGGGGCGAGGCGCGCGACCGGGTGCTGGACACGCTGGCGTCCACGCCGTACCGGGCGAAGGTGCGCACCGGTGGCCTGGTCGCGTCGGCGTTCCCGTCGTGCGAGGAGCTGGCGTCCACGCTCGGCGCGTGCGTGGAGCGCGGGGTCGCGGTCAAGTGCACGGCCGGCCTGCACCACGCGGTGCGCCACACCGACCCCGCGACCGGCTTCACCCACCACGGGTTCCTCAACGTCCTGGTGGCGGTCGACGCCCTGTCCTCCGGCGGCGACGCGGCCGTGGCCCGGCTGGAGGAGACCGACGCCTCGCGGCTGGTGGCGGCGGTGAAAGGGTGGTCGCCGGAGCGAACCGCCGCGGCCCGGGCGACGTTCACCTCGTTCGGGACCTGCAGCGTGACCGAACCGATCGACGATCTGGTGGCCCTCGGGCTCGTGGAAGGGATTCGTTCGTGACCTGGCTCGATCTTCCGGCCGGCACCGGTTTCGGCGTGACGAACCTGCCGTACGGGATCTTCTCCGTCGGCGGGGACGCCCCGCGGACCGGCGTCGCCATCGGTGACCACGTGCTCGACCTGGCCGCCGCGACCGGGGACCCGGTGCACGCGACGGGGTCGCTGAACGCGTTCATGGCGCGGGGGCCGGCGGCGTGGGCCGCGCTGCGTGAGCGTCTCACGGGGTGGTTCACCGGCACCGACGACGCGGTCTCCGCCCACCTGGTGCCGCGGGAGAGCGTCACGCTGCACCTGCCGTTCGAGGTGGCCGACTACGTCGACTTCTACAGCTCCCAGCACCACGCGTCGAACCTGGGGAAACTGTTCCGGCCGGGGAGCCCGCCGCTGACGCCGAACTGGAAGCACCTGCCGATCGCCTACCACGGGCGCGCGGGCACCGTGCGGGTGTCGGGCACGCCGGTCGTGCGCCCGTCGGGACAGCGCAAGGCACCGTCGGACGAGGTGCCGACGTTCGGGCCGTCGCGGCGGCTGGACATCGAGGCCGAGGTCGGCTTCGTGGTGGGGGCGCCCGCGACGGGGCCGGTCGCGGTGGGCGACTTCGCCGCGCACGTGTTCGGGGTGTGCGTGGTCAACGACTGGTCCGCGCGTGACCTGCAGGCGTGGGAGTACGTCCCGCTGGGTCCGTTCCTCGGGAAGTCGTTCGCGACCTCGGTCTCCCCGTGGGTGGTGCCGCTGGCCGCGCTGGAGGCCGCGCGGGTCGACCCGCCACCGCGTGACGTCGAGCTGCTGCCCTACCTGGACGACAGCAAGGAGCGCTGGGGTCTCGATCTGCAGTTGACGGTGAGCCTGAACGGCGTCGTGGTGAGTAATCCTCCGTTCCGTCAGCTCTACTGGACGGCGGCGCAGCAGCTCGCCCACCTGACCGTGAACGGGGCGACGTCACGCATCGGGGACCTGTTCGCGTCCGGCACGGTCAGCGGCCCGGAACCGGACGAACGCGGTTCGCTCATCGAGCTGGCCTGGAACGGCGAGGCCCCGCTCCGGCTGCCCGACGGCTCGACCCGCACGTTCCTCGAGGACGGGGACACCGTGACGATCAGCGCGACCGCACCCGCGCTCGACGGCACCCGCCTGAGCTTCGGTGACGTCACCGGGAGAATCGAACCGGCGCGGTGAACGACGGGCCCGCGCGGTCCAGGGCACCGACTTAGGCTGGCGGGCATGGACGCCCCCCACTCGCAGACGCTCGACCGCGGCGTGCGGATCCTCGAGCACCTCGCGGTGGCCGGCGCGGCGGTGCCGATCACCGAGATCGGGCAGGTGCTCGGCGTCCACCGCTCGATCACCTACCGGCTGCTGCGCACGCTGGAGGACCACCAGCTGGTCGAGCGGGACCAGCAGGGGCACTACCGGCTCGGGCTGGGCACGGCGGCGCTGGCCCGCGGGGTGCGCTCGGACCTGCAGACCGCCGCGCTGCCCCGGCTCAACGGGCTGGTGGCCGAGTTCGGCATGACCGCGTTCCTGGTGGTGCGTGCGGGCGCGGAGGCGGTGACCGTGGTCAGCGTCGAACCGCAGGACACCGCGGCGCACGTCACCTACCGCCCCGGCACCCGCCACCCGGTCGACCGGGGCGCGCCCGGCCTGGCGCTGCTGATCGGCGAGCCGCCGTCACCGGACGACCGCGAGGAGCTGCGCATGGCCCGCCGGGTCGGCTGGGCGGTCTCGCACGGTGAGGTCATCCGCGGGTTCCGCTCGATCGCCGCGCCCGTGCCGGGTCCCGACGGTGGTGCGCGTGGCGCGCTCGCGGTCGTCTACGTCGACGACGGTGCCGACGTCGAACGGATCGGCCGGAGCATCGCCGACGCCGCCCGGCTGGTCGCCACCGCCCTGCGGTAGCGGCTCAGCTCTTCCAGCCGACCGCGCCGTAGTTGCCGCACCAGGCCGAGTTGCCGTCGGCGTCGTCGGGCCAGTCGGGGCGCCACTCCACGACCCAGGTCAGGCCCGGGTCCACCAGGTCCCAGCCGGTCAGCAGCCCGCTGATCTCGTCCTGGGTGCGGAACGTCGTCGGGTTGGCGCTGGACTGGTAGATCGACTTGATCCGCGCCATCTCGTCCGGTCGCTCGTCGAGCGTCACGTGGGCCAGCGCGAGCGCGCTCCCGGCCGGCAGCGCCTCGCGGAACGTGGCCATGATCCCGGCCGGGTCCTCCGCCTCCGCGACGAAGTGCAGCACGGCCACGGCGAGCAGGCCGATCGGCTGATCGAAGTCGAGCAGCTCCCGAGTGACCGGGGACTCGAGCACCTTCCCGGGCCGGCGGATGTCCGCGTGCACGATGCCGGCGCGGTCGACGTCGCTCAGAATCGATTCGCTGTACGCGACCGCGACCGGGTCCATGTCGACGTAGACCACCGTCGAGTCCGGCGCCACCTCGTGCACGTTGCCCGCGGTGGGGATCCCGGAGCCCAGGTCGATGAACTGCTTCACCCCCGCGTCGACGAGGAAGCGCACGCTGCGGTGCAGGAAAGCCCGGTTGGCCTGGGCCATCAGCGGCGCGTCGGGGAGCAGCTCCAGCACTTTCGCGGCGGCCTGCCGGTCGGACGCGAAATTGTGCGACCCCCCGAGGTAGTAGTCGTACATCCGGGCCGCGGAGGGCTGGTTGGGGTCGATGTTCTGCACCGCCCAGTCCGGATCGTTCACAGGCGTAACCCCCTGAGGTTCGGCGTCCCGCGATCGTATGTCCACAAGCGGCGGTCGACGCAAGGGGCTCTCAGGCGTGTGGACCGATCGTTACCGGCCCGAGGGTGAGCGCGGGGGTGCCTTCGAGGATCACGCCGACGCGCTCCACCTCGCGCTCGAGCGCGGCGCGGTGCACCGGTCCGAACTGCTCGACCGTGATCGCCAGCCGGCGCCCGGAGCGACGCACGTGCCACACCCCGGCCACCACCCCGTCGACCACCACCACCGGATGGTTCCCGGCCTGGGTGCGGGCCAGGGCACGCTCCCAGGCCCGGCCCGGGAAGACCTGGTCACGCGGGTGGCAGCCGACCTGATAGGCGTCGAAGTACGGCAGGAGCCGGACGCTGCTCCCGGACGCCGGCGCCGTGTCCCCGGCGAGCACCCACCCCTCGACGCCCTCGACGTCGACCCGCTCCAGGTCGGCGGCCGCGAACAGCGCGGCGGCCCACGGCTTCGGGGCGGCCAGCCACTGCGCGAAGTGCTCCGGCCGCGCCGGGCCGTAGCTCGTCAGGTACCGGCGCAGCACCTGGTCGAGGGCTCGGTCCGGGTCGGCCGGCACGACCCGCGGGTTGACGTAGGTGACCTTCTGCCCGCGGTTCGGCCCGAACGCGAGCACCCCGCGGTGCCCGGCCCGGTGCAGCACCTGACGCCAGCGCGGCCACATCCCGCCGAACGCCGGCATCGTGAGCTCCCCCGCCCAGGGCCCGGTGCGGGCCACGACCGCGTCGCTCAACTCGTCGATGGTCAACGCGACGCCGTCGAGCGCGTCGCCGATCGCGGTGACGACCTCGTCGGTCTGCGCGTCGTCGAGGCGGACGCCGTCCGGGAACCGGTTCGGGCTCGGGACGGCGGCGAGCGCGCTCGTCCAGACCGGGAGATCGTCGGCGGCGAGCAGGTGCACGGTGCCGCGCGGGCCGAAGGTCTTGACGACGGTCCGGTCGCGCCAGAGGGCCTCGCGGACGTCGGTGCGGGTGGTGCCGGGGACGCGCAGGGCGAGCGAGAGTTCGGCGGCCGACATCACCTGCGCGTGCACCCCGCAGATCGCCCGGGCGACGTCGGCGAAGTGGGGTCCCGGCCGCGGGGCGCCGGGTGGCGTCAGGTGGTGGCGGGCGAGGCGGCGGGCGTGGACCTCGGGCCAGGTCAGTCGCTGCATGCCTCGACGGTATGCGTGATTCCGGTCAGTTTCCGGCCGCAATCCGGCGCGGACGATCGGGCGGAATCCGGGGACGGCTGATCAAGTGACGCCGGTGCGCCCGGCGCAGCCTCGGTAGCGGCTGACTACCGAATCGAGGAGCACCATGACCACCACCGTCGCCGCCGCCACCCGGGCGGACTGGCGTGCCGTCACGTCCGTCGGACTCGGGCTGTTCACGCTCGTGGCGAGCGAATTCCTGCCGGCGAGCATGCTGCCGCGCATCGCCGCCGACCTCGGCGTGAGCGAGGGCACCGCCGGCCAGGCCGTCACCGCGACCGCCCTGATGGGCGCGGTGATCGCCCCCACGATCGCGGTCCTGCTGCCCCGTCAGGACCGGCGCCACGTCCTGATCGGCCTGATGACGCTGGCCGTGGCGTCGAACCTGCTGGTCGCGGTCACGCCCAGCTACTGGCTGCTGCTCGTGGCCCGGTTGCTGCTCGGCGCCGCGCTCGCCGGGGTGTGGGCGTTCTCGATCGCGGTGACCTCCCGGCTCGTCCCGGCCGACCGCCTCGGACGCGCGCTGACCGTCGTCAACACCGGCAGCACGGTCGCGGCCGTCGCGGCGATGCCGCTCGGCGCCTACGTCGGGGAGGTGTGGGGCTGGCGGGTGGTGTTCGCGATCGCGGCGGTGGCCGGCGGGGTCGCGCTCGTCGCGCAGGCACGCTGGTTGCCGGCCGTACCCCCGGCCGGCTCACCCGGTCTGCGCACGCTGCTCCGCACGGCCCGGCGACCGGTGCTGGCCACCGGCCTGGCCGCGATCGCCCTCGTCGCCGTCGGCCACTTCGCGGCGTTCACCTATCTGCGCACCGCGCTGGAACCGGTGCCCGGCCTGACCGCCGGCCTGCTGGCGGCGCTGCTGCTCCTCTACGGCGCGCTGAACGTCGTCGGCAACCTGCTGGCCGGCCCGCTCGCCGACCGCCGCCTGACCGTCCTGGTCCTGGGCGCGCCGTTCCTGATCGGGGTGTCCACGCTCGCGCTGGCCGCGACGCTGGGGACGCTGGGCGCGGTGTTCGTCCCGGTGGCGGTGTGGGCGATCGGCTTCGGTGCCGTACCGACCGCGTTCCAGACGTGGATCGCCCGGACCGAACCCGACCGTCTGGAGCCCGCGACCGGTCTGATGATCGCCACGTTCCAGCTGGCCATTGCTCTGGGCGCGGTGGCCGGCGGGGTGTTGGTGGACGGCGTCGGCGTGCGCGCGGCGCTGGTAGCGGGCGGGGTGGCGGCCCTGCTCGGCACGCTGGTGCTGGCAACGCTCCGCCGGGTGCGGGCGTGAGACGTGCGTGCCGGTGGCCCGGGTATCAGGGGTGGTGGGTGGTGCGCCAGGTGCTGGGTGGGACGCCGACCACGCGGCGGAAGGCGCGGCTGAACGCGGCTTCGGAGCCGTAGCCCAGGGCCACGGCGGTGCGGGCGACCGACCAGCCCTCGCGGGTGAGCAGCTCCTTCGCGCGCTGGGTGCGGATGCGGAGCACGAACCGGGCCGGTGACTCGCCCACCACCGCGTGGAAACGTTCGGCGAAGGTCGACCGGGAGACGTGGGCCACCCGGGCCAGCCGGTCGACGGTCCAGGCGGCGCCGGGGTCGGCGCGGATCGCGGCCGTGACCCGGGCGATGTCCGGGTCGGCGGCGGCCCGGTGCCAACCCTCGGCGTCGCATCCGGACTCCACCCAGGCCCGCACCGCGATCGCCGCGACCACCGTCGCCAGTTGCGACACCACCGAGGAGGTGCCGGGGCGGTCCGCGGCCCACTCGGCCTCGACCTGCGCCAGCAGCGCGGCGGCGACCGGTTCGCGGGTGGCGAACCCACAGCTGAGGAGAAGCGTCGGCAGCCGCTGCGCGACCAGGTCGGGTTCGCCGACCGGGTCGAGCACCGCGCTCAGCAGCACGGTCGGCACCAGCGCCCGGATCGTGTAGTCGCCCCCACGCAACGCGAGAACCGCGTCGCCGGCCCCGATCCGCCGGGCCCCGTTCCCCAGCGCACGCGCGTCCCCGCCGTTCCCCGAGCGGGGACGGTCCAGCACCGGCGCCCCGGCCCGGCCGGCGCCGACACCCGGAGCGCGCCCGCCGGCGTCACGATCAGGCGCGCGTCCGCCCGGCGAATCCGCGATCGACGCGGACGCCGGGCCGGTGAGCGTCGCGTCGCCGCTCAGCACGTGGTGGAACCGCACCTCGGCACCGAAGAACCGATGATCGGCTCCGGCCACCACCGACACGCGGTCGTACCGGGAGACCGTCCACCGCATCCGGTCGAGCAACGACGACACCGCATCAGGCTCCATACCAGCCACCAAGGCACGTCGCCATCGATGCATTCCGTTCAGGCGTACGGCCCAGGTCCCCCTCATCCACCGGGACGAACACCTCCCGCCGGGACAGCCGCCGGTCGACGTGCCTTGTTAGCGTGCTGCGAATTGCTCGCTGTGACGGGGGTTTGCGCGTGATGCGCGTTTTCTGGGTAGTGCTGTTAGCCGGCGCCGTGCTTGGCGGCGCGGTGTTCACCGCCGTGCGTGTCGTGGACGTGTCCGCGGCGCCGGCTCCGGCGACCTCACCCGCGGCCCAGGCCGCGCCGGCCGCGCCGATCCGCGGCCTCGACGTGTCCAACTGGCAGGGCAACGTCGACTGGACCGGCGTCGCCGCGCAGAAGCCCGCGTTCGCGTACATCAAGGCGACGCTCGGCACCGACTTCCGCAGCCCGAACTTCTCCCAGCAGTACAAGGGCGCCACCACGATCGGCCTCATCCGCGGCGCGTACCACTTCGGACTCCCGCTGCGCAGCGGCGGCGCCCGCCAGGCCGACTTCTTCGTCGACCACGGCGGCGGCTGGTCGCGCGACGGGCGGACGCTGCCGGGAGCGCTCGACATCGAGCACAACCCGTACCCCGACCGGGCCGGACGTCCGGAGTACAGGAAGAACGAGTGCTACGGGCTGACGCAGACGGCGATGCGCGGCTGGATCCGCGCGTTCCTCACCCGGTACCACCAGCG
Organism: Cryptosporangium arvum DSM 44712; assembly: GCF_000585375.1. Classification (NCBI taxonomy): domain Bacteria; kingdom Bacillati; phylum Actinomycetota; class Actinomycetes; order Cryptosporangiales; family Cryptosporangiaceae; genus Cryptosporangium; species Cryptosporangium arvum. Next base: position 4,750,386 of record NZ_KK073874.1, on the reverse strand, counting down.
CACCGGCCGTCACGCGGTCATCTACACCACCACCAGCTGGTGGAAGGCCTGCACCGGCGACGACCGGGAGTTCGGGGCCACCAACCCGCTCTGGATCGCCCGCTACAAGCCCACCGTCGGGCCGCTCCCGGCCGGCTGGGCGAAGCACACATTCTGGCAACACTCCTCCACCGGCCCGTTCCCCGGCGACTCGAACGTCTTCAACGGCACCGCCGCGCAGCTGAGACAACTCGCGTCGGGCTAGGGCGTGTTGAAGAAGTCCGTCGTTCGTTGGGTAACGCGCGGCCCGTGGTGATCTGACGAAAGCGGAGTGGGAAGTCCTGTCGGCGGTGCTGCCGCCGGCGAAGCCGGGTGGCAGGCCGCCGCGTCCGCGGCGGCAGGTCATCGACGGGATCCGGTGGCGGGCCCGCACCGGCGCGCCACGGCGCGACCTACCCGAACGCCACGGCCCCTGGGAGACCGCCTATGCCCTGTTCCGGGACTGGCAGCGCGACGGGACCTGGGCGCGGATGGTGTCCGACCTGCAGTCCCGCGCCCAGGCTCGAGGGCTGATCACCTGGGACGTGTCGGTCGACTCGACCGTGGTCCGCGCGCACCGGCACGCGGCGGGCGCCCGTCAAAGGGGTCGGATCAGAGACAACCACCGGGAGGGGTCACCGCAGAGCCCAACGACCACGGTCAAGGACGGTCACGCCGCGGGTTGAGCACCAAGATCCATCTGGCGACCGACCCGGGGCAACGCCCGCTATCGCTGCTGCTCGCCGCCGGACAAGCCGGTGATGCCCCGCAGTTCCAGCCCGTTCCGGACGCCATCCGGGTCGCCGATCGGGCCGGCAGACCGCGGACACGACCGGCGCGAGTCCTGGCCGACAAGGATCACGGATCCCGCGCTAACCGCGCCTACCTGCGTCGACGCGGGATCCACGCCACGATCCAAACCGCGCGGGAGCTGATCGCAGGCAAACGCGGGCCGACCCGGCTGGGCTCCGCCCTGTTGCTGAAGTTCTACACCCGAGCGGGCCGGTTCCCGCGTGGACGCAGCGACTTACCCGCCGAGGCGGTGGCGTTCGTCGACCGCCAGGTCGACGAACAGCGAGGTGACCCGGGGTTCTACGAGTGGTTCACTCCGACCGACGTCCTTTCTGGAATTGTCTTACCAAGTACCAGCAGAACGCAACAATAATCAGGACCATTGCCAGCACAAAGAACTGATAGGGGTGAAAGTCCATACCGGGCCACCTTTCTGGGTAGAGCTGAGCATCCGCGACTGCGCTATATTTTGCCGCCGACGATATCACAATTCTTCATTGTCGACGGCGATTCGTAATGCACCCATTGGTCGACCGAATGATGCCGTCGTGGCTCCGCTCGGCTGACGTAGAGGGGCAAGCCAACCGTCCGGTGAAGACGGTGGCCCCCTGATCGACGTGCCCCTGAGCCATGGATCGGTCATTCTTCCCGGCGAGGCTGTGAATCACGCCAACCTGCCCGTTGCCCGAGCTGCCGGCGCCGCCGTAGGTCAACCCGCGGACGCTGTAGATCGAGGAGCCGGACGAGTTGTATCGGTAGTTGGCGCGGTAGGTCATGGACCACGTGATCGCGCCCCAGCTGATCAGGCAGTTGTCCATGTAGGTCGAGCCGCCCGAGATGCGCTTGACGCACTGGGAGACACCCTTAGCGGACATCTTGCCGCTGGTGCTGGAGGTAGCCGACACCGTGGCGGTTGCTGCGGGAGCCTCGCTCTGAGATGCCGCCACCGAACCATCGGCGTAGCGGTACACCGTGGTGTCCAGATCTCCTCGCCGAGATTTCGATTCCTTGACCGGGACGGAGTTCCTCTGCCAGTCCCACGTTTCACCGGCAAGGAATTATTGAATTAGCTTCCATTGCGTGGCTTTCGGCACGCCGTAGTTGGTCAGACCATTCTGAACGTAGGCGATATCCGCGTCGGAGTAGGCCTGGTCGGCCATTGCCGGGGCGGTCGGCAGGGAATTCTGTGCTTATTCACAGCCTGGATAGGGTCTCCGCAAGGCAGGCATGAAAGTGCGCGAGGAAAGGGCAAGATAGTGAGCGCCACCTCGCTGATCAAGATAGTTGATATGGCGGGAACGCCGAATTTAAGGAAACGTCGTTCGGCAGGCGCACAGGGTTCCGGGAGGCATCGACCAGAACACCACCGTCAGCTCGACGGCGTCGAGATCGATCGGGTGTTCACCGACACGGTGTCGGGCAAGGACACGAGCCGGCCGAAGCTGGAGGAACTGCCGGCCTTCGTCCGCGACGGCGACACCGTGGTCGTGCATTCCATGGACCGGCTCGCCCGCAACCTCGACGACCTGCGCCGGCTGGTCAGGACACTGACCGGCGCAGGTGTGGAGGTGGAGTTCGTCAAGGAGTCCCTGACCTTCGCTGGCGAGGACTCCCCGATGGCCAACCTGCTGCTCTCGGTCATGGGCGCGTTCGCCGAATTCGAGCGCACGTTGATCCTCGAACGCCAACGCGAGGGCATCGCCGCAGCCAAGGCCCGCGGCGTCTACACCGGCCGCGCTCCCGCGCTGAACATCGAGCGGGCGGCACAGCTGCGCGCGCGCCGAAGCCGGGGAGAAGAGGACCGCCCTCGCCCGCGAGTACGGCATCTCCCGGGAAACCGTTTACGCCTACCTACGCGCCGACGATGTTGTCGCCGCCGTCCACGCTGGCCAGGCCGCCGTTGACGACGAGGCCGCCGTTGACAAGCGGCTGGACGCCGGGCCGGACCCGGAGCCGCGCGATCGGCTGCAGAACCAGCCGGCGGACTGACTCGTGACCAGCTCGCCGCGAGGTTGAGGCCGGCGTCAGCACCGTGACCCTGCTCGCCCGCTCCAGGCCCACGTCGGTGCAACCTAGAGCGCTACGCCGGCCCCGACGCTATCGCCGCGACCGACCCGACCGCCCGACGCCGACCGCCCAGAACAGGCCAGTGATCATGCGATCAACGAATGGCTACGCTGACCAGCTTTCAAACAGGGCTAGGCGCGGTAGATCGTGAAGTCGTCGAAGCAGACCTCGAGGACGTCGTCGCCGGTGTCGGGGAGGCGGACGATGACGCCGGCCTGCACCCGGGGGCTCTCCGGGAGCGGGGTCGGGTCGCGGACGTCGGCGGCCTGGGTGCCGTTCACCCAGAGCGTGAGGCGGTCCGCGCGGCAGGCCGCTTCGAGCCGGACCGGGTCGTCGCCGAGCTTGGTGGCCCGTCCGGAGGCCGGGAGCAGCTCCGTCGGGGTTCCGTCCTGCTGGCGGACGATCCGGACCGCGCCCTCGCGGGAGAGGTAGAAGAAGTAGCCGGTGCCGGTGTCCTCGTCGCCCCGGCAGCTCAGACCGACCTCGCCGGTGCCTGCCGACCGGTCCGCGAGCCGGGCGGTGACGCCGACGGCGACGTCGCGCAGGGCGGTGTCGGCGCCGTCCTTCGGCGGGAACGGGGACGCGACCTGGTTCGTGCGTTCCTCGCCGCGGGCGAGCATCGTGTAGACGCCGCGCTCCGGGTCGTAGCCGCGGGTCGCGACCTCGGCGGCGTTGTCGGCGTCGGGCTGGTAGCGGTACCCGTCCCAGTCGTTCTGGGCGTCGAAGGTCTGCCGGTAGAGCAGGTCGCCGGTGGCGGCGGGCGGCCGGGGTGGGGCCGCGGTGCCCCGCCCGACCTGGTCGGAGCCGTCGTCGCCGAGCAGTAGCACCGCGCCGACGCCCGCCACCAGGGCGATCACCACCGCGAGCGCGACCACCGGCCACAGCACCCGTCTCCGCCGCCCCGCTCCCGCCGAGCCCGCCCCCGCGGAACCCGGCCCGGCCGGAACCGGCCCCGGCCCCACCGGCATCGGGGCCGTCGGGCCCGGTCCCGTCGGCATGGGGGCCGTGGACGCGTGGCCCACCTGGTCGGCCGTCGGCGGGGCGTACGCGCCGGACACCGGGACCGGGATCGCCGGCGGTGGCTCCGGCATCCGCCGGGTCGCACCGGGTGACGCCGCGAACGGCACCGTGGGCTGCTCGGGCCGGGGGCTCAGCCTGGTCTCGGCGATCGCGCGGGCGTCGAGCGCGTGGGCGTCCGTCGACGGCTCGTCGTGGCCGAGCAACCGCAGCAGCATGTCGCTGGCGGCCGGCCGCCGCGCCGGGTCCTTGTCCAGGCACGCCGCGAGCACCGGCACCAGACCGGCCGGCACCCCGCCGAGGTCCGGTGCGTCCGACAGGATGCGCCGCAGCACGGCCGGCACCGAGTCGTTCCCGAACAGGTGGGCACCGGTCGCGGCGTACGCGACCGTCGCCGCCCAGCTGAACACGTCGCTCGCCGGGCCGACGGTCTCCCCGCCGATCTGCTCCGGCGACATGTACGAGATGCTCCCGAGCACACCGCTGGCCGCGGTGACCGTCGCGTCCTGCGACCGGGCGATCCCGAAGTCGATGACCCGCGGCCCGTCCGGCCCGAGCAGGACGTTGTGCGGCTTGAAGTCCCGGTGCACCACCCCGGCCCGGTGGATCGACACCAGCGCGGTGATCGTGCCGACCGCGAGCCGGTGCAGCGTCCCGCCGGTACGCGGCCCGTCCGCGGTGACCGCCGAGGCCAGCGACGGCCCGGGGACGAACTCGCTGACGATGTACGGCGGGTCGCCGCCGAGGTCCGCGTCGAGCACCTCGGCGATGCAGAACGACGAGACCTGCCGCGCGAGCTCGACCTCCCCGCCGAACCGCCGCCGGGCCGAGGTGTCGGCGACCAGCTCGGGTTTGAGCACCTTCACCGCCACCTGCACGTCGGCGCCGGTCACCCCCAGGTACACCGCGCCCTGCCCGCCCTCGCCGAGCCGGCCGACGAGGCGGTAGGGCCCGAGTCTCTCCGGGTCGCCGGCGCGTAACGGTGAAGCCACGGATCCCCCCGGAGCAGCTGGAACTCCCCGTTGTCTAGCACGCGGCGGCGACGCGGCGCATCAGGCGGCGGGCTCGGGGTCGTCCGGGTCAGGCGCGGGGCGCGTAGCGGCCGTTCTCGCCCGACCGATTCGTGTCCATTCGCACGGCCAGCACCGCGAGGTACAGCTCCACCAGCGCCCGGGTGCTGGTCAACCGGCGGCCGGTGAGCGCCTCGATGCGGTGGGCGCGCTTGAGCACGGTGTTGCGGTGGCAGTACAGCTTGCGCGCGGCCCCGGCGAACGACCCGTCGGCCTCCACCAGAGCCTCCAGCGTGGACAGGTACACCTCGCGTTCGCCGGCCCGCAGGGTGAGCAGCCCGCCCAGGGTGTGGCGCACCAGCACGTCCGCGACGTCGGGCACGCCGGCGACGAGCGCGTGCGGCAACCGGTCGGTGACGCGGGCGATGCCCTGGAAGGCCGACGGCAGCGTGCGCAGCGTGAGCACGGCCAGGCGGTGCGCGGTGGCCACCTCGTCGAAGCCGTCGATCAGCGGCGACACCGTGACGGCGCCGGGCAGGCACGCGGCCAGCGCCTCGGTGGCGCGCGGCAGCTCGTCGGCGCCGAGCAGGGACAGCAGCCCGACGTCGCGCGCGCCCTGGGTGACCCATGCGGACGTGAAACCGGCGGTGCGCAGCGCCGTCTCCGGGTTGCCCGACCCGACCGTGGAGACGACGACGACACGCGGGCCGCGGACCGGCACGCCCAGCACCTCGCCGGCCTCCTCACCGGCCGCCGCCGACGCCGGTGGGCGGTCGAGCAGCGCCGACAGCACGAGTTCGCGGCGTCGCCGGGTGGTGCGCTGCAGGCGGCTCTGCTCCTCGCGGTAGGCCTTGGTCACCAGCGTCGAGACGCGGTCGAGCGCGTCCCAGACGACGACCGCCTCGTCGAGCAGCCGCCGGACGCAGTCGTCGCCGGAGCGGGCGGCCTCCCCGACCAGCCCCTGCCAGATCACCCGGGCGCAGAGCCGGAAGCTGTGCAGCAGACACTCCACCGGCAGGCTCTCCTGGGCGCAGCGCCGCCCGGTCTCCTGGAGCGCGGCCCGCTCGCCTTCGCCGGCCAGTTCGCGCAGCATCTGCTCGACGCTGACCGCGCAGTCGGTGACCACGCCGGGATAGTCGGGCAGCGCGGCGTGCACGTGCTGGGACACCTCCGCGGTGAGGGTCCGGAGGCGCCGCGTGCGCAGCCGGACCGCGAGCGCGGACACGCCCGGGCCGACCGGCTCCGCTGCCATACCGGCGGAGGCTACGCGGGCCGATCGGCGCGGAACAGGCGGTTGGATCACTGAGCGAAACGACGAGTGTGCACTCCGCACACCAAGTGCGTGACAAATCGGTGCTGTTGACACCGATTGGGGCTCATTCGACCTGGTAGGAGGCCGTTCGCACACACACTCACGACCGTGACGCTGACCGTCGACAACCTCCATGTCGCCTACGGCGGCGCGGTCCGGGCCCTGCGGGGCGTGAGCCTCACCGTGCCCGACGGCGGCATCGTCGCCGTGCTCGGCAGCAACGGCGCCGGGAAGAGCACGCTGCTGCGGGCGATCTCCGGCACGCTGCGTCGCCTCGGCGGCCGGATCGAGTCGGGCACGATCCGCTTCGACGACACCGACCTGACCCGGCGCGACCCCGCGAGCATCGTCCGGCGCGGCGTCGCCCACGTGCCCGAGGGGCGCCGGATCTTCGGGCGCCTCACGGTCGACGAGAACCTGCGCGCCGGTGGGCTCGGCAACCGCGACCGGGCCGCGAAAGCCGCCGCGCGCGACCGCATCAACGACCTGTTCCCGGTGCTCGCCGAGCGGCGCACGCAGCGCGGCGCGCTGCTCTCCGGCGGCGAGCAGCAGATGCTCGCGATCGGACGGGCGCTGATGGCGGCCCCGAAACTGCTGCTGCTCGACGAACCGTCGCTGGGCCTGGCGCCCAAGATCATCGGCCAGATCGGCGAGATCGTCACCGAGATCCACCGGCAGGGCACCGCGGTGCTGCTGATCGAGCAGAACGCGACGATGGCGCTGCGGGTGGCGTCCGAAGCGCATGTTCTGGACGTGGGGACGGTGTCGCTCTCCGGATCGGCCGACGAGTTGGCCGGCAACGACGACGTGCGCCGGCTGTACCTGGGGCACTCCGCGCAGCGCCCCGGAGCCGCCGAGCCGAAGACCTTGTCGCGGTGGTCGGAATGAACGACCCGGTGGAGATCGACGGCATCAGCGTCCGGTTCGGCGCGGTGTCGGCGCTCGCGGACGTGTCGTTCACCGTGGAGCCCGGCACGATCCACGCCGTGATCGGCCCGAACGGCGCCGGTAAGTCGACGCTGTTCAACGTGCTCACCGGCGTGTACCGGGCCTCCGGGGGCGAGGTGCGCTTCGGCGACGCCCGCCTGGACACGATGCGTCCGTTCCAGATCGCCGGGGTGGGCGTCGCGCGCACGTTCCAGAACATCGCGCTCTCGGCGCGGCAGTCGGTCGCGGAGAACCTCCTGCTCGGCCGGCACCACCTGACCCGCACCGGTTTCGTCGCCGGGGGGCTGGGCCTCCCGCGGGCGCGACGGGAACACGCGAAGCACGCGGCCCGCGTCACCGAGATCGCCGAGTTCCTCGACCTCGGCGACAAGCTGCACACCCCGGTCGGCGTACTGCCCTACGGCGACCAGAAACGCGTCGAGGCGGCCCGCGCGCTCTGTGCCGAACCGCGTCTGCTGCTGCTCGACGAACCGGTCGCGGGCATGAACGCCGACGAGACCCGGCGGATGGCCGAGGTGATCGCCCAGATCCGTTCCGCGCTCGACATCACGATCATCCTGGTCGAGCACGACATGGGGATGGTCATGTCGCTGGCCGACCGGGTCACCGTGCTCGACTTCGGCCGCCGGATCGCCGACGGCACCCCGGCCGAAGTGCAGTCCGATCCCGACGTGATCAAGGCGTATTTGGGGGCGGCATGACCCAGTTCCTCTCCCTGCTACTGAACGGCGTGTCGCTGGGCGCGATGTACGCGCTGATCGCGCTGGGTTTCGTGATCATCTTCAAGGCCAGCGGCGTCGTGAACTTCGCGCACGGCTCGTTCCTGCTGCTCGGCGCGTACACGATCGTGCGGCTCTCGGACCCGCTCGGGTTCTGGCTCGGCACGGTCGTCGGGGTGGCGCTGACCGCGGCCGTCGCCGTCCTGATCGAACGGTTGCTGATCAACCGCCTGCGCGGCACCACCGACATCGCGCTCGCCGTCGTCACGATCGGCGTCGACATCATCCTGCTCACCGACCTGACCCGGCGGATCGGCTCGGACATCCTCAACGTGCCCCACCCGTGGGGCGGCGACGTCGTGCGGCTCGGCGACGTCGGCATCAGCACGAACCGCGCGCTGGCGATCCTGGTCGCGGCCGTCCTGATCGGCGGGTTCTTCGCCGCGTTCAAGTACTCCGACTGGGGGGTGGCGATGCGCGCGGTCGCCGAGGACGGGGACGCGGCCGCGCTGATGGGCATCCGGCAGGGCCGGGTCTCCGCGATCGCCTGGCTGGTCGCCGGTGCGCTCGCCGCCGTCGCCGCGCTGTTCCTGGTCGGCGCGCCGACGCCGGGGGTGAGCCCGGCGGTCTACACGGTGGCCCTCGGCGCGTTCCCGGCCGCGATCCTCGGTGGCCTGGACTCCACCGGTGGCGCGCTGGCCGGTGGGCTGCTGATCGGCGTCGCCGAGGCGCTGGCCGCCGGCTACCAGGACCAGTTGCTGTTCCTCGGCCGCGGGTTCGGCCCGGTGGTGCCGTACCTGGTGATGATCGTGGTGCTCCTGGTCCGGCCGTCGGGCCTGTTCGGCACCCGGGAGCTGACCCGTGTCTAGGGCGTTGCGATGGGTGCTGCCGGCGATCGTGCTGATCGTCGCTCCGTTCTACGTCGAGGAGTTCTGGCTGCGCACCGGCTTCGCGATCTGCGGGGCGATCGTCGGCGCGATCGGCCTGAACCTGCTGCTCGGCACGGCCGGGCAGCTCTCGCTCGCGCACTCGTTCTTCCTGGCCGTCGGGGCGATCAGCTACACGTTCTTCGCCGGCACCGGCGGTGACGAGGTCTCCGGGCTGGGCTGGCCGCCGCTGGTCGCCGCGGTGATCGGCGTCGTCCTGGCCGGGGTCGCGGGGCTGGCGTTCAGCCCGATCGCGGCCCGCCTGCGCGGGATCTACCTCGGGGTGGCGTCGCTGGCGCTGGTCTTCGTCGGCCAGCACGTCCTCAACAGCTGGACGTCGGTGACCGGCGGCTTCAACGGCCGCTCGGTGCCGGACTTCTCGCTGTTCGGGTTCTCGTTCGCCGACACCCCGCGGCTGGTGCTGCTCGGCGTGCCGTTCCGGGAGTCCGAGCGGCTCTGGTACCTGGGGCTGCTGCTCGCGGTCCTCGCTTTCCTGTTCGCCCGCAACCTCGTGCGCTCGCGGCCCGGGCTGGCGCTGCAGGCCGTGCGCGACAGCGAACTCGCCGCGTCGGTGATGGGCGTGAACGTGCAGCGCTACAAGGCGGGCGCGTTCCTGGTCAGTTCGGCCTACGGCGGCCTGGCCGGGGTGATGTACGCGTTGTCGATCGGCAGCATCGCCCCGGAGTCGTTCGGCCTGTTCGTCTCCATCCAGTACCTGGCGATGGTCGTGCTCGGGGGCCTCGGCTCGCTCGGTGGCGCGGTCGCCGGCGCGGTGTTCGTCACCGCCCTCCCGCTCGTCCTGCAACGCTATTCCGACGCGCTCCCGCTGGTCAGCGGGGCCGGCGGCGACGGCCTGGCCGCGGGTGAGGCGGCCCGCTACCTCTACGGCCTCGCGATCGTGCTCGTCGTCCTGTTCCAGCCCGCGGGCCTCGCGGGCTTCGCTCGCCTGTTCCGGAGAACCCAGCCGCAAAGGGGAACCATCGATGAAGATGCTGACCAGAGTGGCCGCCGCCACCGTCGCCCTCGCGCTGTTGGCCGCGGGGTGCAGCAGTAAAGCCGAATCGGGTTCCGACGGCGGCTCCGGCGACGTCACCACCGACGTGGGCGTGGAGGGCAGCACGATCACGCTCGGCGTGCTCACCGACCTGACCGGCGTGTTCGCCGCCCTGGGCAAGGACATCACGAACGGCAACACCCTCTACTGGAAGTCCGCGAAGGTCTGCGACAAGTACGCCGTCAAACTCGACGTCCAGGACACCGGGTACGTCCCGCAGCAGGGTGTGCAGCTCTACAGCTCGATCAAGTCCGACGTGCTGGCGATGCAGCAGACGATCGGGTCCCCCATCAACGCGGCGCTAGCCAAGGACTACGAGGCCGACACGATCGTCAACTTCCCCTCGGCCTGGGGCGAGAAGCTCACCGACATCCCCGGCACCGGGGTGCTCGGCCCGACCTACGACGTCGAGATGTCCAACGCCTACGACTACGCGTTCGAGAAGGGACTGCTGAAGGAGGGCGACACCGTCGGGCACATCTACTTCGAGGGCGAGTACGGCGAGACGGGCCTGGAGGGCACGACCTACGTCGCGAAGCAGAAGAAGCTGAAGGTCGTCGAGGCGCAGATCAAAGCCACCGACCAGGACATGAGCGCCCAGGTGACGCAGCTCAAGGCGCGTGGCGTCGACGCGATCGTGCTGACGGTCGCGCCGGCCCAGACCACCTCGGTGGCCGCGGCCGCGCAGGCGCAGGGTCTCGACGTGCCGATCCTGGGCAGCAACCCGGTGTTCGCGCCGGGCCTGCTGCAGGGTCCGACGGCGGCCTGGCTGAAGTCGCACCTGTACGTCTCCGCGCCGGTCTCGACGTTCGAGAAGCACCGCGACCTGTACGACAAGTACACCGCGGCGTTCCCGGACGCGAAGAACCCCAGCGGCGGCGTGATCCTCGGCTACGGCATGTCCGAGATCATGAAGCAGGTGCTGGACACCGCGTGCGAGGACGGTGACCTGACCCGCGCCGGGGTGCTCAAGGCGTTCCAGGGCCTGAAGAACATCGACACCGGCGGTCTGATCGTGCCGATCGAGGCGTTCACCCTGCACCGCTCGCCGAGCCTGCAGAGCTACATCTACCAGCCCGCGGACGTGCCCGGCGGCGCGAAGGTCGTCCAGGACGCGTTCGAGGGCGAGTTCGCGCCGGGGCTCGCCGAGAGCTGACCGGGCCAATTATCCTGGTAGCGAACGAATGCTCCCGCCCGGAGGCCGTCGTGACCGATCACCAGCTCACCGTCACCGTGCGCGTGGTCGGCCGCACCGCCCGCGTCGCGCTGCACGGCGAACTCGAACACCGGACCGCGCCGATCCTGCTCGACGCGCTCACCTGGCTGCACCGCGGGCTCGCCGACACGCTCGTCCTGGACTGCCGGGAACTGACGTTCGTCGACGCGCGGGGGTTGAGCACGATGCTCCGGGCGCGGGCGGTCGCCGCCCGCGCCGGCGCGGCCCTGGTACTGGACCACCCGTCGGTCCTGCTCTCGCGCATGCTCCTGACCACCGGCCTGGTCGACGCGCTCCCGGTCGTCGACCAGGCCCACCGGCGCGACCACTGACCCGATGACTGTCCGGTTTGGGAGGAATTGCCGCGTCGCCCTTGCGGAGACGCGCGTTCCGAGGTCCGATGGTGTGATGGACGACATGTCCTGGCACATCGACCGGCGGGACCCGGTCACGATCCTCGGGCTGTCGGGTCCGCTGCGGCTCCCGGGCGTCCCCACCGTGCGTGGCCTGCTGCTCAAGTGCCTCGCCGAGTGCCCGGCCGGCGTCGTCGTCGACCTGTCCGGGCTGACCGTGACGCGACCGGTGGTGCTGATGGTGTTCCCCGCGGTGCTGAACCGGGCCGAGACCTGGCCCGCGGTCCCGGTCGTCCTGGCCGCGCCGACCGACGAGACGAGCGCCGCGCTGCGCTGGTCGCCGGCGACGCGGACGGTGCCGGTGCGGGCCACCGTGGAGGCGGCGGTCGAGGCCGTCCGGGCCGGGGTCGCGCCCCTCGGCCGGCTGCGCATCCATCTCCGCCCGACCGACGCGGCCGCCGCCGAGGCCCGCCGCTTCATGCGTGACGCGTGCGCCGCGTGGAACCTGGAGGACGTCGTCGGCGAGGCGACGGTCATCGTCACCGAACTGGTGGACAACGCGGCCAGGCACGCGCGCACCGAGCTCGTCGTCACGCTCGCCTACCGGGGCATCTACCTGAACATCGCGGTGTCCGACGGCACCCCGGAGCCGGCCCGCAGACGCACCGACGTCAGCGCGCCCGGCTCCAGCCTGCCGGGCAAGGGGCTGCGCCTGGTCGACGAGTTCGCGGCCGCCTGGGGCACGCTGCCCACCGAGGAAGGCAAGACGATCTGGGCGACGGTGCGCGTCCGCTGACCGCTCCGGACCGAGTCCGAACAGGAGCTGCTATGCCGGCGCCGGGGCCGTTGCTCGCGTCGGGGCGTTGGAGCGACGTGTACGCGCTCGACGCCCACCGGGTGCTGCGCCGCTGCCGCGATCCGGCCGGGCGCCCGGAGTGGGAGCCCGACGTCATGCGGCTGGCCCGCGACGGCGGAGTGCCGGTGCCCGCGGTGCTGGACGTCGACGGCGCCGACATGGTGCTCGAACGCGTCGACGGGCCGACGATGCTGGCGGACCTCCAGCGCCACCCCTGGCGCGGCTCCCGGCACGCGCGGACGCTCGCCGACCTGCACGAGCGCGTGCACGCGGTGACCGCACCCCCGTCGCTGCGCACGATCGGCGCGCCGGGCGACCGGCTGCTGCACCTGGACCTGCACCCGGCGAACGTCCTGCTGGCCGACACCGGGCCGGTGGTCATCGACTGGCAGGGCGCGGCCCGCGGCGCGGCCGCGACCGACCTCGCGCAGACCTACGTACTGCTGGTGACCTCGACGGTCCCGGGCCGGACCCGGGAGCGGGCGGTGGGACGCGCCGGACAGGGCTGGTTCGCGCGGTTGTTCCGCACCGCCGCCGGCCGGACCGCCCTGGAAGCTGCCCTCCCGGCGGTCGCCGAGCGCCGCCTCGCCGACCCGTCCGTCCGGGCCGAGGAGGTCCGGCGCATCCACCGCCTGCTCCGGGTCAGGCGGTGAGGGCCTTGGCGAGATCGTCGCGGAAGGCCCGCTCGGACGGGGTGACGGCCTCGCCGCCGATCCCGAGCAGACCCCCGCTCGACGCGGCGCCGACGACCGACTCGGCCACCTCCACCAGCCAGTGCCGGTAGGTCTCCGCGTCGGCCGGCGCGGCCTTCGCGGCGAGCAGCGCGTTCGCCTCGCCGGCGCGGCCGACGACGTCACGCGCGTAGGCGGCGGGGTCGCCCGGCTCGATCACCGGAGCCTCCTCGCCGAGCTCCGGATCCCCCACCTCGGCGACGATCTCGTTCGCGATCGCCGTCACCAGCGGGCTGGCCGACGCCCGGGCGTCGGCGATGACGTCCAGCCCGGCGGCCGACTCGGCGCGGGTCTTCCGCGTGCTGTCCGGACTGGCGGCGCTCGCGGCGACGAGCACCGACTGGGGAAGACCGACGAGCAGGCCCCACTCGGAGTCGGTGAAGCCCAGCGTCGCGTACAGCGGCAGTTCGGTCACGGAACACTCCTCGTCACTCGGGTTACAACCCGACCGGTACCCACCCGGATTCTGTCGCACCCCCCTGACAAGGTGTCGACCGTGATCGTGACCTTCGACGCCGAGCTCTGGATCTGGGAAGCGCGGCGCGACGAGAGCTGGACGTTCGTCAGCCTGCCCGAGGACGCCTCGGACGACATCCGGGACCTCACCGCGGGCCTGGAGCGGGGGTTCGGGTCGGTCCGGGTCCGGGCCCGCATCGGCCTGAGCACCTGGACGACGTCGATCTTCCCCGACCGGAAGCGCGGCGCCTACGTCCTGCCGGTCAAGCGGGCGATCCGCACCGCCCAGTCGCTCGAGGCCGGCGACACCACCACCGTGGAGGTGGAGCTCATCGACCGCTGACGATCGGGGTGTTCTGCGCGGCGGCCAGCCACCAGGCCCCGTCGCGCTCGACCAGCACGTACAGCGCCATCTCGGAGAACCCGCCCTCGGCGACGGCCCGGCGGCGGAGCTGGGCGACGATCACCCCCGGCGCGGGCACCCGCACGGCCACCACCTCGAACCGCGACGCCGGCGCCCCGACCGGCGGCGCCCCGACCGGCGGCGCCCCGACCGGCGGCGCCCCGACCGGCGGCGCGTCGGGGTCCACTGCCCCGCGGGCACCGGCCATCATCCGGCGGTGGATCTCGTTGAGCGGCGCGAATCCCGCGAGCGTCGCCCCGTACGGGCTGCCCCAGAGCACGTCGTCGGCGAACCACCGGTCGTACGCGTCGGCGTCGAGCGTGTCCCCGGCGCGCTGGAGCCCGGCGGCGAAACGCCGCACCACGTCCTCGGCGGAGTCCTGGGCAGCGGAATCGTGCAGTGTCGGTCGCATAGGGAGGGACCGTAGGAGGTAAACCTCGGTTGAGGTCAAGGCGGCGGTTTCCCGCTACCGTGCTTCAGCGACGAAGGGACACACCGTGACGCGCTTAACGGATCCAGGTGCCCCACCGGGCCACCGCCGGCCGATGGACCGCAACCGTCTGATCGTGATCGCGGCCGTCCTCGTCGTCGGCCTGCTCGCGATCTGGGCGATCACCACCGGTGCGATCAGGTTCTTCGGCTCGGACGACGAGCCCACGCCCACGCCGTCGCGCGGCTCGGCCCAGCCGACGGTCGGCTCCACCGCCGCGGCCGTCGACGGCGATCTGCAGTTCCGCCTGGTCGGCGTGCAGTCGGCCGGCCCGCGCGAACTCACGGTCACGGTCGCGGTCACCAACCGCACGTCGGCATTCGTCTCGTTCTACGGGGAGTCCCAACAAGTGGTGAGTACCGAATCACGCACCGCGCCCGCCGCGGTGTCCCTCACGTCGCTGGAGCCGAAGGAGTCCACCCGCGTGACGCTGACGTTCGCGCTCCCGGAGAAGTTCACCGCCGCCGAACTCGACCTGCACGCCGCCCCGGCCTCGGCCGGCACCCGGATCCGGCTGGGCTGATCGGCGTGCGCCTGGAGAAACTGACCCCCGCCAACTACGAGGCGGCCTTCGACCTGCGGGTGCGCCCGGACCAGGAGGACCTCGTCGCGCCGGTGGTGAGGTCGGTCGCCGAGGCCTACCTCTACCCCGACAACGCGTGGCCGCGGCTGATCTACGACGGCGACCGGCTCGTCGGCTTCCTGATGGCGTTCCTGGACATGCCGTGGAACCCCGAGCGCGACCCGGACGACCGCCGCTCCGGGCTGTGGCGGCTGAACATCGCCGCCGAGGCCCAGGGCCGCGGGTACGGCCGGTTCGCGGTCGGCGCGGTCTGCGACGAACTGCGCACGCGCGGCGAGTCGCTGGCCTACGTCACCTGGGAACCCCGCGACGGCGGGCCGGAACCCTTCTACCTCAAGCTGGGGTTCCGCCCCACCGGTGAGCAGGCCGACGGCGAGACCGTCGCGGTGAAGGACCTCAGCGCCCCGTCGTGAGCACCATCCGGTAGCGCGCCCGGCCGGCCGTCATCCGGGCGTACGCGGCCCCGGCCTGCTCCAGCGGCAGCGTCTCGGTCACCGGCCGGACGCCGGTCAGGCGCGCGAACCGCAGCGTCTCCTCCACGTCGCGCGCCGTGCCCGACGGGTGCCCGTGCACGGTCCGGCTGACCGGCACCAACTGGAACGGGCTCACCCGGATCGGTTCCGGGTCCACCCCGACGACGACCAGCTCACCGCGCGGACGCAGCCCCGCGACTGTCGCGCCCATCGCGTCGGAGTTGTTCACCGTGGAGAGCACGACCGCGGCCCCGCCCAGCCGGGTGAGCTCGGCGGCCACGTCCGCGGTCGTGCTGTCGACGTAGTGGTGCGCGCCGAACCGGGCGGCCGGCTCCGCGTTCGCTGCGCCCCGGGAGATCGCGACGGTCTCGAATCCCATCCGCGCGGCGAACTGCACGCCGAGGTGCCCCAGCCCGCCCAGGCCGAGCACCGCGACCAGGTCACCGGGCCGGGCGGCGCTGTGCCGCAACCCGTTGAACGTCGCGACGCCGGCGCACCCCATCGGCGCCGCCTCGACCGCGCTGATCCCGTCCGGGATCCGGGCGAGCGCCGAGACCGGCACCACCAGCGCGTCGGCGTACCCGCCCGGGTACGCCCAGCCCGGCACCCGGATCCGGGCGCAGTGGATGAAGTCGCCGCCGCGGCAGGCGGTGCAGCGTCCGCAGTGACCGCCGAACCAGCCGACCGCGACCCGGTCGCCGGGCACCCAGTCCTCGACGTCGGCACCGACGACGTCGATCCGGCCGGCGATCTCGTGGCCGGGGACCAGCGGGAACGACACCGGATAGCCGCCGTCGACGAACGCCTGGTCCGTGCGGCAGACCCCGCACGCCTCGACCGTGACCCGGACCTGGCCGCGGCCCGGCTCCGGCGGTTCCTGCTCGACGACGCCGAACGAGCCGCCGGCCACGGCGACCTGGACAGTACGCATCTCTCGAAGACCTCTCCTCGGTGGGGGAACTCCTCGATTCCAGCCCGGCCCAGCGGCCTCCGGGGGGCCCGGACCGGCCCGCCGCGGCCTAGGAACGCCAGACCCAGGTTCGGCGCACTCGCCCGCACCACGGCCCGGGAATACTGGGAACGTGGTGCACAACGCCGAACTCCGTGAGTTCCTCCGTTCCCGCCGGGCCCGCCGCACGCCCGAGACCAGCGGGTTCTCCGCGACCGGCGCCGGGCGCCGCGTCCCGGGCCTGCGGCGCGAGGAGCTCGCCGCGCTCGCCGGCGTCAGCGTCGACTACTACGTCCGGCTCGAACAGGGCCGCGACCTCAACCCGTCCGACGCCGTGCTGGACGCGATCGCCCGCGCGCTGCGGCTCGACGACGCCGAACGCGCCCACCTCGTCGACCTGGCCCGGCCTCCCGCGGCGCGCCGGCGGCGGCCACCACGACGCGCCCAGCACGTCCCGGTGGCCACCCACCAGCTCCTCGAGACGCTCGACGCGGCCGCGAGCCCCGCGCTCGTGCTGGGGCGCCGGATGGACGTCCTGGCGATCAACCGCACCGGCCGCGTGCTCGTGGCCGATTTCCCGGTCCTCGCGGCCCGCGACCGCAACTACGCCCGGTTCGTCTTCCTCGACGGGAACGCCCGCGACCTGCACCCGGACTGGGAGTCGGTCGCCGCCGACACCGTCGCCGCGCTGCGTCTGGACGCCGGCAAGTACCCCGACGACCCCGACCTGTCGGCGCTCGTCGGCGAGCTGTCGGTGAAGGACGAGCGGTTCCGGCGCTGGTGGGCGGAGCACGACGTGCTGATGCGCACCACCGGCACCAAGCGCTACCACCATCCGGTCGCCGGCGAGCTCACGCTCACCTACCAGGCGCTCGCGCTGCCCGAGGAGGACCAGACGCTGTTCGTCTACACCGCGCCGGCCGGCAGCCCGTCGCACACCGCGTTGCGCCTGCTGGCGCCGGGAAGCGCTACGACGGGAACACCCGGGGGAGGTCCCGCTCGGTGAACTCCGGGCGGCGCTTCTCCCGGAACGCGCGCACCCCCTCCTTGCCGTCGCCGACGCTGGTGTAGAACATCGCCAGCGAGTCGGTGAGGTGCGCCTCCAACGGGTGCGGCTGCGCCACGTTGCGGTAGATGAGCTTCCGGGTCAGCGCGGTGCCCACCCGCGACCGGTCGGTGGTGAACTTCGCCGCCAGCGCGTACGCGGTCGGCAGCAGATCGTCCGGCGCCACCACGCTGCGCACCAGCCCGCCCTCGTGGGCCTCGGCCGCGGTCAGGATCTCGGCCGAGTACGTCCACTCCAGCGCCCGGCTGATCCCCACCAGCCGCGGCAGGAACCACGAGCTCGCCGCCTCCGGCACGATGCCGAGCTTGCCGAACACGAACCCGATCCGGGCCTTCTCCGACGCGATCCGGACGTCCATCGGCAGCGTCATCGTCGCGCCGATGCCCACCGCGGGCCCGTTGATCGCCCCGATCACCGGCTTGGGGCAGTCGAAGATCGCCAGCGTCACCCGCCCGCCGGTGTCACGCACGCCGCGCACGAACTCCGGGTCGTCGAGGCGCTCACGCAGCTGCTCGGGGGTGGGGCGCAGCGACTCGTCGAGGCCGAACACGTTGCCCTCGGCGGAGAGGTCCATCCCCGCGCAGAACGCCCGCCCGCTGCCGGTGACGACCACCGCCGCGACGTCCTCGTCGGTGCCGGCCCGCCCGAACGCGTCGACGAGTTCCTCGGCCATCGTCACGGTGAACGCGTTGAGCTGATCGGGGCGGTGCAGCGTCAGCGTCAGAATGCCGTCGGACACGTCGTAGCGCAGTGTTTCGTAGACCATGCGCCGATCCGACCACGCCCGACAACCCGCTGGACCAGCGGGTCCACACTGATCCCATGGAACACGACCGGCGGGTGCGGCTCAGCAAACGGATGTCGCTCGCGCTGCGTCACGAGCCGGGGCGCTTCGGCCTGACGCTCGACCCGGCCGGCTGGGTCGCCGTCGACGACCTCCTCGCCGCGCTGCGGATCGACCGCACCGACTTCGACACGGTCGTGGCCCGCGACGACAAACGCCGCTTCGCGGTCGCCGACGACCGGGTTCGGGCGAACCAGGGGCACTCGGTGACGGTCGAGCTCGGGTACGCGCCGGCGGAGCCCCCGGCCGTGCTCTACCACGGCACCGGGGCCACCGCGCTCGCGTCGATCCGCGCCACCGGGCTGCACCGCGGGAAGCGTCACCACGTCCACCTCTCCCCGGACGAGGCGACCGCGCAGCGGGTCGGATCCCGGCGTCGCGGGCCGGTGGCGATCCTGACCGTCGACGCCGGCGCGATGGCGCGCGACGGCCACGTGTTCCTCCGGTCGGACAACGAGGTGTGGCTCGTCGACGCCGTTCCCCCGCAGTATCTCGGCGAACCGTCCGGTTCCGGCTCGTCCGAGCCTTCTTCACCCTTGGTGCGGTGAATGTCCGTGCTGGTCAGGGGGTTGTGTGGGCTTGTTATTGCAAACCAAGGCGCGCCATGCAACTTGCAAATTGGACCGATCCCGTCTGGCAATTCCCTCGCTACCCACGAACAGTTGGTTCCTGTTAGCCGTCCGGTCATCCTCCGGAAGCAGGACGTCCAGATCCGCCGAAAACACCAGACGTCGCGCTACGCACTCCCATAACTTCACCCCGTGGCCAGTCCCCTGCCGCCGTACCCGCTCCCGAGCCCGCACCAGCCGCTGTGCGTCGAAGGCCAATCCGAGCAAATCACCTTCGACGGCACCTGGATCACCATCCAGCGCCGCGGCGAACCGGTGCGCCCCAGCGACCGGCGCGCCCACGTGCAGGACATCACAGGGATCGACGTCCGCCCGGCGCGGTTCACGAACGGGCAGTTCCGGGTCGAGATCACCAGCTCCGACGGGCGGCGTGCCCGGGCCGAGCTCGCGGTCGCGTTCCGCAACGGCCGGGCGGACGACTTCTACCGCCTGGGCGCGACGCTGGAGGCCGCCCGCGCGGGTGTGCTCGCCCCCCCGCCACCTCCGCCCCCGGCGTCCGCGCCCGACCCCGGTGACGAGCTGCGTCGTCTCTGGCAGCTGGTGCAGGTGGGTCAGATGAGCAAGGAAGAGTTCGAGGACGCCAAGCGACGTCTGTTCACCTGAGGGGTAGGTCTAACGTCCCATTTGAGGACGTTCGTGTCACTGATCGTCGCGTGGTCGCCACCCTCGCCGACGCCGTCCTCCTCGCGCTCGTCCACCGGGCGTTCGGCGCGGCGGACGGGCGGCTCCGGACCGGGCTGGAGTTCACGCAGCTCTCGCCCCGGTACGGCGTGGCCTGGCTGGTGCTGGCCGTCCTGTACTACGTGCGGATGGAGGCCTACCTCGGGCGCACGCTCGGCACGATGCTGATGCGCATCCAGGTCGTCGACGCGGTCACCGGGCTCCCTCCCGGCCTGGGGAAAGCGGCGGTGCGTACCGCGGCCCGCGTGATCGACGGCGGATGCGGGTATCTCGTCGCACTGGTAGTCGTGGTGAACTCACGGCAGCGACGGCGGATCGGCGACATGCTGGCCCACACGCTCGTCGTCCGTCGACCCTGAGGAGTCCGGTGTCCAAGGTTCTTCGCGTGGCCGGGCAGGCCGCGCTCGGCGCGGTGCTGCTCACCGCGGGTACGGCCCACCTGACCGCGCTGCGCGAGGAGTTCCGGGCGCAGGTGCCGAGCTGGTTCCCGGCCGATCCCGACACGGTCGTGCTCGCGTCGGGTGTCGTCGAGCTCGCGCTCGGCACGGCGCTGGTGACGACGTGGAAGCAGCCGGCCCGGCGCCGGCTGGGCTGGCTCGTCGCCGGGTTCTTCGTCGCGGTCTTCCCGGGCAACATCGCGCAGCTGGTGGAGCACAAGGACGCGTTCGGGCTGGACACCGACACCAAGCGGGCCGTGCGCCTGCTCGGTCAGCCCGCGCTGATCGCCTGGGCCCTCGCCGCGACCCGCTCGGCGAAGGCCCGCGACCGGCTCAGCGAGGAGTAGCCACCTCGCGCTCGACCGCGGCGGTCAGCCGGTCGTCGTCGGGGGTGAGGCTCGGCGCGAACCGGCCCACGACCTCGCCGGTGCGCGACACCAGGAACTTCTCGAAGTTCCAGAGCACCTCGGGGTCCTCGGTGGCCGGCAGTCCGTAGCCCTTGAGCTTCTCGCGGTGCGTCGCCTTGTCGCCCTCGGCTTCGGCGATCGCGGCCGTGAGCTGCTGGTAGAGCGGGTGCTTGTCGCCGCCGACGACCGAGATCTTGGAGAACATCGGGAACTGCACGCCGAACGTGGTGGTGCAGAACTCGGCGATCTCGGCGTCGGTGCCCGGCTCCTGACCGGCGAAGTCGTTCGCGGGGAAGCCGAGCACCGCGAAGCCCTGCTCGCGGTACCGCTCGTGGAGCTTCTCCAGGCCCTCGTACTGCGGGGTGAGGCCGCACTTCGAGGCGACGTTGACGATGAGCAGCACCTGGCCGCCGAACGCGGCGAGGCTGGTTTCCTCGCCGCGGATCGTGCGCAGCGGAATGTCCGAGATCGCGGTCATGCCGGCTTCCCCTCCCGTACCACGATGGATACCGAAAGCCTATCCGTAACGACGACGGCCGATACCGGTGGTGTGGGTCACACGCTAGGGTGAGCGTCCTATCGCGAGAGACCGGGAGGGCCGCGATGACCGGCGACCGCATCGACACGACCGTCGTCCACGCCGCGCGCCGGTACGACTACTGGCTCGGCGGGCGGGACAACTTCGCTGTCGACCGGGAGTCGGGGGACCAGATCGCCGCGCTCTACCCGTGGACGCCGATGTGGGCGCGGGAGAACCGTGCGTTCCTCGGCCGCGCGGTCGAGTACCTGGCCGGCGAGGCCGGCATCCGCCAGTTCCTCGACGTCGGCACCGGGTTACCCACCGCGAACAACGTGCACGAGGTCGCGCAGCGGGTCGCGCCGGACGCGCGGGTGCTCTACGTCGACAACGACCCGCTGGTCATGGCGCACGCGCGGGCGCTGCTCGGCGGGTCGCCGGAGCACACCGCGTTCCTGGAGGCCGACTTCCTGCGGCCGGACGACATCCTCGCGGCGGTGTCGGCGGGGCGCGTCCTGGACCTCGACCAACCGGTCGCGCTGATGCTCGTCGCGCTCGTTCACCTGATCCCCGACGCGCAGCACCCCCTGGCCGCCGCCCGGACGCTGCTCGACGCGCTCCCGAGCGGCAGCTACCTGGTGATGAGCCACGGCACCGCCGACTTCATGAGCGCGGACGCGCTCGCCGACGTCCCGGAGTTCCAGCGGCTGGCGACGTTCCAGATGCGGTCGGGCGCCGAGCTCCGTCCGTTCTTCGACGGCACCGAGCTGGTCGACCCCGGGTTGGTGTGCATCACCGACTGGCGGTCGCCGTTGCCGGCCGCGGAGCGCCCCGACCCCGCCCACGTCGGCTGCTACGGCGCGGTGGGGCGGAAGGAATAATTCGCGGCGGCGGGCCCATCTAGCTCATATGACTGACAAGCCGGTACTACAGCCAGGACCCGACCACCCGATCACGGTCACGCCGAACCACAACCGGGTCGTCGTGACGGTGGCCGGAAAGGTCGTCGCCGACACCCGCAACGCGCTCACGCTGCAGGAATCGAACTACCCGCCGGTGCAGTACGTGCCGCTGGCCGACGTCGACACGTCGCTGCTCGAGCGCAGCTCGTACGAGACCTACTGCCCGTACAAGGGCGATGCGAGCTACTACTCGATCCCGCTGGGCGGGGAGAAGTCGACCGACGCGGTCTGGGAGTACACCGAGCCGTACGGCCCGGTCGCCGCGATCAAGGGCCACGTGGCGTTCTGGGACGGCCGCGTCGACGCGATCGACGTCGAAGCCGAGGGCCAGCGCGCCTGAGCCGTTCGCAGCCGCGCCCGGCCCCCGGGCGCGGCTAGAACAGCGTCATGGTCTCGACCGGGGGTGGTTCCGGGAGCGCGTCGAGTTCCGGGACCTCGGCCCGGACGGCCGCGTGGAACCGGCGGGCCAGCTCGAGGGACTCGACGTTGTCGGGGGTGTGCACGAACACCGTCGGCGAGCGGCCCTCGCGCAGCCACGCGGCGACCCGGCCGACCCAGGGCCGCCACCCCTCGACGGTGCGGGCCGGGTCGTCACGCCCCAGGTAGCGCACGATCGGCCGGTCGCTGAGCGCGGTCGCCCGCAGCGCGACCCGCGGCTTCTTCGTCCACGCGTCGCGTTCGGCGTCGCTGGTGGGCGGGGTGGCGAAGAACGCGGTCGTGTCGAACGGCACCCACTCGGCGCCGGCCGCGCCCAGTACCGCCTCGAGCTCCCGCGCGGCCCCGGCGTCGTCGAAGAACGCGGGGTGGCGCACCTCGACCGCGTACCGGAACGACGCCGGGAGGCGGCGCAGGAACCGGGCCAGCGACGGCACGTCGGCCGGGGCGAACGTGCCCGGCAGCTGCACCCACAGCGCCCAGGCGCGGGCGCCGAGCGGTTCCATCGCGTCGAGAAACGCACGGACGTCCTTCTCGACGCCCTGGAAGCGGCCCTCGTGGGTGACGGTGCGCGGGAACTTCGGGACGATCCGGAAGTCCTCGCCGGTCTGCGCGGCCCAGCCGGCCGCGGTCGCCGGGCTCGGTGTCGCGTAGAACGTGGTGTTGCCCTCCACCGCGTCGCACCACTGGGCGTAGGCGCCCAGGCGCTCCGCCGACGGTAACGCGTGGTTCGGCCACGCCTTGTGCGTCCACTGCGCGCACCCCACCGCCAGCCGCACCCCGACTCCCTCCGCCGCCGACCGTGCGGCCACCCTACGCGCCCCCACCGACATCCACCGCCTGCCCGCCCCCGGCCCCCGCGACGGCGGCCCCGCGCCCGCACCCGGCCCCCGCGACGGCGGTCACCGAGCGCGCGGCCGGCCCCCACCGCGGCCGGCCCCACCGCAGCCGGCCCCACCGTGGCTACCCGGGCGTTCGGGGCCAGACGAGGGCGACCTGGGAGACGTCGGCCGACGGGCGGCCGGTGGGGTCGGAGACCGCGGCCGTGACCACCGCGCGCCCGCCGCGAGCGGCCGGCGAGAACTGGCTGAACAGTTGCCAGTCGTCGGCGCGGGTGTCGCCGGTGAACGTCACCGAGTGGTCCAGCGACACCGCGTTCCACTCCTCGGCGAGCGACCGCTCGTGCCCCACCGGGACGCCGTGCCGGGCCACGACCGTCGCCATCAGCATCAGGTCGCTGGCGTACGCGGTCGCGGCCCGGTGCAGCAGCGGATCGGCCGGCAGCGCGGCGCACCGCATCCAGCAGTGCACCCGGCCGTCCTCGCCGGTGCCGGCGACACGCACGTCCACCGCGGTGAAACCGTCCCAGAGCTCCCCGAGGCCGCCGTCGTCGACCGCGAGCGCGGCCAGCGGCGTGCTCGCGTCCGGACCCGCGACGAGCGCCGGCGCGGCCGCGTGCCGGATGCCGTCCGGTGCGTCGACCGCGGCCGAGACCCAGGACCGGCACAGCTCGCGTCCGTCCTGGTGGACGCTCACCTCGAGCACCGAGATCCGGCGCCCGTCGCGCAGCGGCTCCACCCGCAGCGTCACCGGGTGCCCGGTGCGGCCGGCGCGCAGGAACGTCGTGCGGATCGCGTGCACGGCCCGGTCCGCGGGCAGCGTCCGCCCGGCGGCGACGATCGACTGGCCGACGAGCTGGCCGCCGAACGGCTGCGGCAGCGGCATCCCGTCGCTCTCGCCCCGGAACCGCCCCTCCCCCAGCGCCTCGACGTCGAGCAGCGCGGCGAGCCTCACGCGGCCCCGGTCGCTCGCTTGCGCGGAGGGAGCGGGAAGAAGCCGCTGGTCCGCGCGATGTACTCCTCGTAGGCGGCGCCGCGGTGCCGACGCATGCGTCGTTCGAGCAGGGCCTTGCCGCTGAACCGCAGCAGCAGCACCATCATGACGATCGGCGAGATCACGGTGAGCACACCGGCCGGGTGACCGAGGGCCAGCAGCCACAGCCCGAACCAGACGACCGTGTCCCCGAAGTAGTTCGGATGCCGGGTCCAGGCCCAGAGTCCGCGGTCCATGATCCGGCCCTCGTTGGCCGGGTCCTTCTTGAACCGGGCGAGCTGCGCGTCGCCGATCGCCTCGAACAGGAACCCGACGAGCCAGACCGCGATGCCCAGGAAGCCCAGCACGCCCAGCGACGCGGACTGGTACATCGCGAGCTGCACCGGGATCGACACCACGAGCAGCAGGACCCCCTGCAAGCCGTAGATCTTGCGGATCAGGAACCCCACCAGCGACCCGGTCCGGTGGCGCATCAGCGCGGTGTAGCGCTTGTCCTCCCCGTGGCCGCGGTTGCGGTTGCCGATGTAGACGCCCAGCCGCAGGCCCCAGATCGCGGTCAGCGCGAGCACCACGCCGCGGCGCAGGTCGTCGCCGGAGCCCGTCGACGCGAGGTAGCTCACCACGGCCATCAGCACGAACCCCGGGCCCCAGAAGATGTCGATGATCGACTGGTTGGAGATCCGGATCGCCACCGCCATCAGCACGCCGAAGTACACGAGCGCGGCGGCCAGGCAGAGCACGACGTTGAGCGCGAACCCGGACCAGTTCATGGCAGGAGCTCCTTCGCGAAGTCCTGGAACGCGGCCTGCGCCTCGGGATAGGTGTGCCGGTCCCCGGCGCGGCTCGCGGCCAGCGCGGCGGCGAGACCGACCCCGTCGGCGGGGAACCTCACGGTGCCGCCCTCGACGGCGTCGGCGACCCGGATCCCGCCCGCGGCCGCGACGATCACCTCGCCGTTGACCTCCGACTCCGGGTCCAGCAACGCGCTGACCAGCGGCGCCACCGCCTCGGGGCGCATCAGCCCGGCGTAGCGGGGGTCCATCCCGGCCTCGGTCATCTGGGTGGTCGCGTACGGCAGCACCACGTTCGTGTGGACGCCCCGCCGGGCGCCCTCGGCGGCCGCGGTCCGGCCCAGCGCGATCACCGCGCCCTTGCTCGCCGCGTACGCCGAGACCGTCGGCTCGCCGTGCAGGCCGGCGGTGGAGGCCACCAGCACGATCCGGCCACCGCCCGCGGCACGCATCACCGCCGAGGCCGCGGCGGTGACCAGGACGGTGCCGACGACGTTGACGTCGAGCACCGCGCGCAGGTTCTCCGGCGTGGTGCTGTGCAGCATCTGCGGCCCGCTGACCGCGGCGCTGGTGACCAGGCCGTCGAGCCGGCCCCAGCGGTCGAGCGCGGTCGCGACCAGGCGCTGCGCGGTGGCCGGGTCCTCGACCGCGCCGTGGTCGGCGACGGCGTCTCCCCCGGCGGCGAGGACCTCCGCAACGACGTGGTCGGCGGGCCCGAGCCCGGCGTCGTCGACGACGCGGTTGCGGTTGTTGACGACGACCTTGGCGCCCCGGGCGGCCAGGTCGAGCGCGAACGCCCGCCCCAGCCCTTTCCCCGCCCCGGTGACGATCACCACGCGCCCGTCGAGCGCGCTCACGCGGCGAGCCGCTCGATCAGCACCGCGACGCCGAGCCCGGCGGCGCCGGAGACCGCGGCGACGCCGTAGCGGCCGCCGGAGTCCTCGAGCGCCTCCACGCAGCTGCCGACGAGGATCGCGCCGGTGGCGCCGAACGCATGGCCCATGGCCATCGTGCCTCCATTGGGGTTGAGCCGGTCCGGACCGGCGTCCAGGTCGCGCCGGAACCGCAGGCAGAGCGCGGAGAACGCCTCGGCGAACTCGAACACGTCGACGTCGGAGGGGGTCAGGCCGGCGCGGGTGAGCACGGTCTCGACCGCGCTCTGCCCGGCGGTGAGCATGACGACCGGGTTCACCGACGTCGTGGCGGCCGCGACGATCCGGGCGCGCGGGCGCAACCCGGCGCGCCGGGCGGCGTCCTCGTCGCCGATCAGCAGCAGCGCGGCCGCGTCGGCCATCGCCGGTGAGGTCCCCACGGTGTGCAGGTGGTCGATGTGGTCGACCCCGTCGTAGGCGCCGAGCGCGATCGCGTCCTGGCCGCCCTCGCCGAGCCCGGCGAACGCCGGCGGCAGCGCGGCCAGCCCGTCGAGCGTGGTGCCCGGCCGCACGAGCTCGTCGTGGTCCAGTCCGGCCACCGGCACCAGGGAGCGGGCGAACGCGCCGCCGGCACGGGCCGCGGCCGCCTTCTGCTGGGTCTCGACCCCGTACGCGTCGAGTTCCTCGCGGGTGAACTTCTCGATCGTGGCGTTGAGGTCCGCGGCGATCCCCATGTGCACCGAGCCGATCCGGCGGACCGTGTCGGCGTCGGTCCAGAGCGGGCCGCGGTCGGCGAACATCGGGACCCGGGACACGCTCTCGACGCCGCCGGCCACCGCCAGCCGCAGGTCACCGGCGCGCACCCGGGCCGCGGTCTGGCCCACCGCGTCGATGCCCGATGCGCAGAACCGGTTGAGGGTCACGCCCGGCACCCGGTCGCCCCAGCCGGCCAGCAGCGTCGCGGTGCGGGCCAGGTCGGCGCCCTGCTCGTCGACCTGGGAGGCGCAGCCGAGGACGACGTCCTCGACCTGCTCGGGGTCGAGGCCGGTGCGCTCGGCCAGCGAGCGCTGCAGCCCGACGACGAGCTCCACGGCCGGGACGCCGTGCAGCGACCCCTTCGCCGAGGCCTTGCCGCGCGGGGTCCGGACGTAGTCGAGAACGAACGTCATCGATGTCTCCTCATCGCCGAGGAAAATTCACGCTTCAACAGCGGGAGATACTCTGCTAGTTGTAGCTTAGATGCAAGAGGCCGGCAGCGGACGCAAAGGAGCGGACCAATGAGCACGACCGACATCTGGGTTCTCGGCGGTTACCAGAGCGACTTCGCCCGTAACCTCACGCGTGAGGGCGGCGACCTCTCCGACCTCACCCGCGAGGTCGTCGACGGCACGCTCGAGGCCGCGGACGTCCCCGGCGAGCAGATCGGCGTCGTCCACGTGGCCAACGCGTTCGGCGAGCTCTTCGCCGCGCAGGGCCACCTCGGCGCGATGCCGGCCACGGTCCGCGAGGACCTCTGGGAGACCCCGTCCTCCCGGCACGAGGCCGCCTGCGCCTCGGGCAGCGTCGCCGCGCTCGCCGCGATGGCCGACCTGCGCGCCGGCAACTACGACACCGCGCTCGTCGTCGGCATCGAGCTGGAGAAGACGGTTCCCGGCGACACCGCCGCGCGGCACCTGGGCACCGCGGCCTGGACCGGTCACGAGGGCGAGGGCGTGAAGTTCATGTGGCCGCACATGTTCAGCCTGGTCGCCGACGAGTACGCGAGCCGCTACGGCCTCGACGAGCAGCACCTGCGCGCGATCGCCGAGCTCAACTTCGCCAACGCGCGGCGCAACCCGAACGCGCAGACCCGCGGCTGGGACGTTCCGCCGCTGAGCGCGGACGACACGACCAACCCACCGGTCGAGGGCCGGGTGCGCCGGTTCGACTGCAGCCAGATCACCGACGGCGGTGCGGGCGTCGTCCTGGTCACCGACGGCTACCTGCGCCGCAATCCGCACCTGCGGCCCTGGGCACGCATCCTGGGCTGGGGACACCGCACGGTCGGCCTGCCGATGCAGCAGAAGTTCGACCGGTCCGCCGACGACCCGTACGTCCTGCCCCACCTGCGCCGGGCCGTCGGCGACGCGTTCGGGCGGGCCCGGATCACGCTCGACGACCTGGACGGCCTCGAGACCCACGACTGTTTCACCCCCAGCGAGTACCTCGCGATCGACCACATCGGGCTCACCGGCCCCGGCGAGTCCTGGAAAGCCGTCGAGAACGGTGACATCGCGATCGGCGGCCGCCTGCCGATCAACCCCAGCGGCGGGCTGATCGGCGGCGGTCACCCGGTGGGCGCCTCGGGCGTACGGATGCTGCTCGACGCCACCAAGCAGGTGTCCGGCAACGCCGGCGAGTACCAGGTCGACGGCGCGAAGACGTTCGGCACCCTGAATTTCGGCGGGAGCACGGCCACCACCGTGAGCCTCGTCGTCGGATCGGCCCCAGGAGAAATGGCATGAGCGTCGAAATCGTGGGCCGCATGTTGTCCACGCTTCCCGCGGACGACGAGCACCCGTACCGCACGGGCCCGTGGCGTCCGCAGACCACCGAGTGGAGCGCCGACGACCTCGAGGTCGTCGAGGGCGAGGTGCCGGCCGACCTGGACGGGGTCTACCTGCGCAACACCGAGAACCCGGTGCACCCGTCGGTGAAGAACTACCACCCGTTCGACGGCGACGGCATGGTGCACGTCGTCGGCTTCCGGGACGGCAAGACGTTCTACCGCAACCGGTTCGTGCGCACCGACGGGCTGCTCGCCGAGAACGAGGCCGGCGAGGCGCTCTGGGCCGGGGTGTCGGAGAACCCGGCGCTCTCCCGCCGCGACGACGGCTGGGGCGCCCGCGGCCGCATGAAGGACGCGTCGAGCACCGACGTCATCGTGCACCGCGGCACGGCGCTGACCAGCTTCTACCAGTGCGGAGACCTGTACCGCGTCGACCCGTGGACCGGGGACACCCGCGGCAAGGAGAGCTGGGGCGGCCGGTTCCCGTTCGAGTGGGGCGTCTCGGCCCACCCCAAGGTCGACGACCGCACCGGCGAGCTGCTGTTCTTCAACTACAGCAAGGAGGCGCCGTACATGCACTACGGCGTCGTCGACGCCGACAACGCGCTGGTGCACTACGTCGACGTGCCGCTGCCCGGCCCGCGCCTGCCGCACGACATGGCGTTCACCGAGAACTACGCGATCCTCAACGACCTCCCGCTGTTCTGGGACGCCGCGGCGCTGGAGCGGGGCGTGCACGCGCCGCGCTGGCACCGGGACATGCCGGCCCGGTTCGCGGTGATCCCGCGCCGGGGTGGCCCCGACGCGATCAAGTGGTTCGAGGCCGAGTCGACCTACGTCCTGCACTTCACGAACGCCTACGAGGACGGCGACGAGATCGTCCTCGACGGGTTCTTCCAGGGCGACCCGGAGCCGGCCGACAACGGCATGGGCGACAAGTGGCAGCGCGCGTTCCGCTTCCTCGCCCTGGACCGGATGCAGTCCCGCCTGCACCGCTGGCGGCTGAACCTGGTCACCGGCGCGGTCACCGAGGAGCAGCGCTCGGACCGGGTCACCGAGTTCGGCATGATCAACGGTGAGCACGCCGGGCGCGACTACCGCTACGTCTGGGCGGCCACCGGCAAGCCGTCCTGGTTCCTCTTCGACGGCCTGGTCCGGCACGACCTGAAGACCGGCGCCGAGGAGCACCTGTCGTTCGGCGACGGCGTCTACGGCAGCGAGACCGCGATGGCGCCCCGCGTCGGCGGCACCGGCGAGGACGACGGGTACCTGGTCACGCTGACCACCGACATGAACGCCGACGCGTCGTACTGCGTGGTGCTCGACGCCGCGCGCATCGCCGACGGGCCGGTCTGCAAGCTCAAGCTGCCGGAGCGGATCTCCAGCGGCACCCACTCGACGTGGGCCGCCGGCTCCGAGCTGCGTCGCTGGCAGGATGCAGACACCGCCGCGTCGGCGGTCGGTCTGTAACCCCACAAAAGGAACGAACAATGAGCGACGAGCAGCCCACCGAACTCGAGCCCGGCGGCCCCAACGCCGTCGGCAAGATGCTCGGCCTGCTCGGTGACGAGTGGACCTTGCTGCTGATCCAGCAGGCGCTGATCGGCGTCACCCGCTACGGGCAGTTCAAGGCCGCGATGCCGATCAGCAACGCGGTGCTCACCGCCCGGCTCAACCTCCTCACCCGGGAGGGGCTGCTCGAGCGCAACGTCTACCAGTCCAACCCGCTGCGCGCGGAGTACCTCACGACGCCGCGCAGCCGGTCGCTCTGGCCGTTCATGGTCACGATCTGGGACTGGGAGCGGAAATGGGTGCCGGGGCACGAGCTCCCGCGGATGGTGCACACCGTCTGCGAGCGGGAGTTCGCCCCGGTCCTGTCCTGCGCGTCGTGCGGCAAGCCCGCGGCCGCGCGCGAGATCGCCGCGGACTGGGGCCCCTCGGGCAACTGGGCCCGGTCGGTTCCGGAGGCCTCCACCCGCCGGCGCTGGGATTCCGAGCAGATCAGCGGCGCCGCCGGCCTGTTCCCCGACACGATGACGATCCTCGGTAACCGGTGGGCGTCGGCGCTGATCGGGGCCGCGTTCCGGGGCATCACCCGGTTCACCGACTTCGAGAAGGCCCTGTCCGCGCCGCCGACGCTCGTCGCCGACCGGCTCCGCG
The DNA here is from genome assembly GCF_000585375.1 of Cryptosporangium arvum DSM 44712. NCBI lineage: Bacteria > Bacillati > Actinomycetota > Actinomycetes > Cryptosporangiales > Cryptosporangiaceae > Cryptosporangium > Cryptosporangium arvum. The sequence goes on along the minus strand of NZ_KK073874.1, from coordinate 4,719,831 downwards.
CGTTCGTCGCGATCGACGTGCTGTTCGCGACCCAGAACGACAAGCGGCCCGACTGGGCCGAGTACCACCTCACCGAGAAGGGCCGTGCGTTCTTCCCGGTCGTGGCCACCGCCCTGCAGTGGAGCCAGCGCTGGTTCCGCTCCCCCGAGGGCCCGGCGCTGCTGGAGACCCACACGACCTGCGGGGCCGAGTTCGACCCCCAGCTGCGGTGCGACCAGTGCAGCGCCGTCGTCCACCGCCGTGACGTCCGGATCGTTTGACTCAACGCTTCAAAGGAGAGGCATGAGCAGTCCCTCCAATCCCGTCGCCGACGCCGTCGCGAACGCCACGAGCCTCGCCGACCTGCTGCGCGCCACCGCCCGGCGCACCCCCGACGCGCCCGCCGTCGTCGGGGACGGCCGGAACGTCACCCACGGCGAGCTGGACCGGCGCTCCAACGCGCTGGCCCGCGGCCTGATCGGGGCCGGGCTGCAGCCCGGCGACCGGGTGGCGTACCTGGCCCGCAACGCCACCGAGTACTGGGAGCTGTTCTTCGCCGCCGCCAAGGCCGGGCTGGTGATCGTGCCGATGAACTTCCGGCTGGCCGCGCCCGAGGTGGAGTGGATCCTCGGCGACGTGACCCCGGCCGCGCTGCTGGTCGAGGAGCACCTGGTGCCGGCCTCGTTCGACGGGCTCCAGCTGGTGCTCGGCTCTTCCTACGAGGACTTCCTGGCCGCCGCCGCGCCGCACGACCCGCACCGCGACTCCACCGGCGACGACCTGTTCAGCATCATGTACTCGTCCGGCACCACCGGACGCCCGAAAGGCGTCACGACGACGGTCGCCGGGTTCCTCTGGGCGGTCGGCGCGTTCGGCCCGGCGTTCGACGTCTCGTCGGCGTCGGTCAGCCTCGTCCCGACGCCGTACTACCACATCGCGGCCGGCGGCTGGTCGCTCATCGCGCTCGCGGCCGGCGGCCGGATCGTCCAGTTCACCGAGGTCACGCCGGCCGGGCTGATCGCGTCGATCGTCGGGCACCGGGCCACCCACGTGATCATGGTGCCCACCGTGATGCAGCTGTTCCTCTCCTCGCCCGAGGCCTCCGCGGCGGACTACTCGAGCGTCGAGTGGGTCGTCTACGGCGGCTCGCCGATCTCCGAGTCGGTGATGGTCGGCGCGCAGCGGGTGTTCGGGGCGAAGCTCGCCCAGAGCTACGGGCTCACCGAAACGATCGGCGTGACGACGATCCTGGGCGCCGACGACCACGTGGTGGGGGCCGCTTCGAAGCTCCGTTCGGCGGGACGGGCCGTGCCCGGCGTCGAGGTGGCCGTGGCCGACCCTGCGACCGGGGCGCCGGTCGCACCCGGCACCACCGGCGAGGTCGTCACCCGCGGCCCGGCGGTCACCCCGGGCTACTGGAAGCGCGGCGAGGCCGGGGCGTACTGGCCCGGCGGCTGGTTCCGGACCGGGGACGCCGGCTACCTCGACGAGGACGGCTACCTGTTCCTCAAGGACCGGATCAAGGACATGATCAGCTCGGGCGGCGAGAACGTGTACCCGGCCGAGGTCGAGAACGCGATCATGGCGCACCCCGACGTGCTCGAGGTGGCGGTGATCGGGGTTCCGTCCGACCGGTGGGGCGAGACGCCGCTCGCGGTCGTGGTGCCCCGCCCCGGGGCCGCTCTCGACGCCGACGCGCTGATCGAGCACTGCCGGGCCCACCTGGCGCACTACAAGTGCCCGACCGCGGTCGAGGTCGTGGCCGATCTTCCGCGCAACCCGTCCGGGAAGCTGCTCAAACGGCAGCTGCGCGAACCGTACTGGGCCGGACAGGAGCGAGCGATCTCATGACCTTCCCCATTCTGCGCCAGGTCGTGCTCGGCGCCGAGGACGCCGCGGTCACCGGGAAGCAACTCCGGGAGACGTTCGGCCTCGCGCCCGGGTTCGCCGACCCGCTGCTCGACGACATCGGGATGGCCGACGAGACGATCCGGGTCGGGTCCGAGGCCCACCTGGAGGTCGTCGCGCCGCTGCGTGCGGACGTGTCGATCGCGAACTGGCTGCGCAAGGGCGGCGGGGGCGGCGGGTACGCGCTCTCGATCCAGGTGCCGCTGGTGCAGCCCTACGTGGACCGGGCGCTCGCCGACGGCGTGCGGCTGGCCGCCGACCTGGAGGCCTACGGCCACCGGATCGTGCAGCTGCACCCGCGGGACATGGGGCTGCTGGTCGAGCTGGACGAGATCGCCGACCCGTCGGTCTGGTTCTGGGACGACATCCCGGTCGTCGCGCCCCCGAACCCGGTGATCGACGACATCCGCGGGGTCACGCTGCACTCGCCCGACCCGGCGGCTCAGGCCCGCCGCTGGGGCGCGGTGTTCGGCACCGGAACCGTCGACGGGGTGTTGCGGCTGGGCACCCGCACCGTCCGGTTCGCCGAGGGGCCGCGGACGATGCTGACCGGCGTCGAGCTCCGCGCGCCGGGCCCGGCGCCCGAGCCGCTCGAGCTCAACGGCGTCCGCTTCACGTTCCGCTGAGCAGCCGGGCGCGCAACGCCGCGAGCTCGGCGTCGGTCACGCCGTTGTCCCGCAGGAAGCCCGGCATCCGGAGCCCGGCGACGGTGGACGCCAGCGACGCCTCGACCGTGGTGCCGTGCTCGGCGAGGATCCGGCTGACCTTTCCCAGCACGTCGGGGTAGCCGAGCGCGGCGTAGCGCTCGGCCATCCGCTCGAACGTGATCAGGTAGTCGGCCGTGATCTCCTCCGGGGTGGCGCCGGCCAGCGTCAGCAGCACCAGCGACACCAGCCCGGTGCGGTCCTTGCCGCCCGCGCAGTGGATCACGACGCCGCCGGGTGCGGCGGTCGCGATCGCCCGGACGGCCGCGATCACCGGCTCCGGGTGCTCGGCCAGCATCGCCGGGTAGTAGAGCGGCGACGCCAGGTTGTCGATCGGCACCCAGCGCTCGTAGAACGGCGTGCCGATCGGCTCCAGCGGCACCCGCACGGTCGTGATCCCCGGCGGGCGCGGAGCGTCGTCCGGGTCGCACTCCTCGGCGTGGCGCAGGTCGACGAACGTCCGGATGCCGTAGTCCCAGGCCGCCGCCCACCCGGTGGGGCTCAGCGTGGTCGGTGCCTCCATGCGGACGACCGCCCGGGGTCGCACGCGCCCCAGCCCACCGAGGTCACGGACGTTGACACACCCGTCCCACCACAGTTCCCGGCTCATGGTCTCCAGGCTAGAACAGCTTGCGCGTCCTCTTCGGACGGTTCATCATCGCTCGGCAGCGGCCTCGGCGATCGGAGACGTCCGTGGGGTTTCTCAAGCAGGACGCGCCGGTCGTCGATTTCGCGGAGTGGAGCCGGGGCACCCGGTCGGAGAAGATCCGGCCGATGGCGCGGCACTGGGCCGAGGTCGGGTTCGGGACGCCGATCGTCCTGCACCTGTTCTACGTCGCGAAGATCCTGCTCTACGTGCTCGGTGGCTGGTCGATCGCGGTCGGCACCGGCGGGATCGACGGGTTCACCGACGTGGGCGGCTGGTACGCCGAGCCGATCGTCTTCCAGAAGGTCGTGCTGTACACCCTGGCGTTCGAGGTGGTCGGCCTCGGCTGCGGGTTCGGTCCGCTCAACAACCGGTTCGTGCCGCCGATGGGCTCGGCCCTGTACTGGCTGCGGCCGGGCACGATCCGGCTGCCCCCGTGGCCGGGGCGGGTACCGCTGACCCGGGGCGACACCCGGACGGCCGGTGACGTCCTGCTCTACGCCGCGCTGCTGGTGGCGCTGGTCGTCGCCCTGGCCTCGGACGGCACCGGCCCGATGCCGGAGCTCGGCTCGTCGGTCGGGGTGATCCCGGCGGCGAAGGTCTGGGTCGTCGTCGGGCTGCTGGCCGTGCTCGGGCTGCGCGACAAGGTGGTGTTCCTGGCCGCCCGCGGGGAGGTGTACGGGTCGTTCACCGTCGCCACGCTGTTCGCCACCGCGTCGGGCGTCGACCTCGTGGTCGCCGCCCAGCTGGTCTGCGTCGCGATCTGGCTCGGCGCGGCGACGTCCAAGCTGAACAAGCATTTCCCGTTCGTGATCTCGACGATGATGAGCAACAACCCGGTGCTGCGCCCGAAGTGGATCAAGCGGCGGTTCTTCGAGAACTTCCCCGACGACCTGCGCCCCGGGCGGCCGTCCCGGGTCCTCGCGCACGTCGCCACCGCGGTCGAGGGACTGGTCCCGCTGGTGCTGCTGTTCGCCCCCGGCGGTCCGCTGAAGACCACGGCGGCGGTCGTCCTGCTGTGCTTCCACCTCGCGATCCTGTCGTCGATCCCGATGGGGGTGCCGCTGGAGTGGAACGTGTTCATGATGTTCGGCGTCGTCGCCCTGTTCCTGGGCCACCCCGGCGTCGGGCCCGGTGACCTGACCACCCCGCTGCCGGTGCTCCTGTTCGCGGTGCTCGCGGCCGTCGTGGTGGTGGGCAACCTCGCGCCGCGGAAGGTCTCGTTCCTGCCCGGGATGCGGTACTACGCCGGCAACTGGGACACCACGCTGTGGTGCGTCACGCCGTCGGCGTCGGCGAAGATCGAGGCCAACGTCGTCTCGATCGCGAGCATGCCGCAGGCGCAGCTGGAGCGGTACTACGGCAGCCCGGAGACCGCGCAGCTGTACCTGTACATGGGCTACGCGTTCCGCTCGTTCAACTCGCACGGGCGCGCGATGTTCACGCTCGCCCACCGCGCGCTGGCCGACCGGGACGAAGCCGGCTACGTCCTGGTCGACGGCGAACGCATGTGCAGCACCGCGGTCGGCTGGAACTTCGGCGACGGTCACCTGCACAACGAACAGCTCGTCGCCGCGCTCCAGAAACGGTGCGGCTTCGCGCCCGGCGAGGTCCGGGTCGTGCTCGTCGACGCGCAGCCGATCCACCGGCAGCGGCAGGAGTACCGGCTGGTCGACGCGGCCACCGGCGAGTTCGAACGGGGCTACGTGCGGGTCGCGGACCTGGTGACCCGCCAGCCCTGGGACGACACCGTCCCGGTGCACCCGCGGCCCTGACCACGGCGGCGGCTATCGTTCCCGCGGGAGGGACGATGGACTCAATCACCGCCCTGGTCAGCGACTACGGCTACCTGGGCCTGGCGGTGCTGGTGGCGGTGGAGGGCTTCGCGATCCCGGCCCCCGGCCAGACCGCGGTCGTGCTCGCCGCGGGGCTGGCGGGAACCGGGAAGCTGAACGTCGTCGGCGTGGGCCTGGTCGCGTTCGCGGCCGCCGTGACCGGCGACAACATCGGTTACTGGATCGGCCGGAAGGGCGGCCGGCCGCTGATCCTGCGCTTCGGCCGGTACGTGCGCCTCACCGAGCAGCGCCTCGACCGGGTGGAGGCGTTCCTGTCGCGGCGCGGGTCGGTGGTCGTGACGATCGCCCGGTTCGTCGACGGGATGCGTCAGCTCGGTGGCCTGGTGGCCGGAGCCACCGGCATGCCGTGGCGGCGCTACGTCGTGTTCGACGCGATCGGCGCCGCGCTGTGGGCCGGCACCTGGACGACCGCCGGTTACCTGGTCGGCGGTCATCTCCCCGAGGTCGAGGCGACGCTGCGCCGCTACCAGTGGTTCGTCGTGGCGCTCGTGGTCGTGCTCGCCGCGGGCTGGTTCGTGCTACGCCGCGTCCGCCGCCGCCATGCGCTCGCCGGCCCACGCGTCGAACGTGGTGAGCGGGATTCCTAGCGCGCGGGCGAACTCGGGGCGCGCGGGCTGGCCGGCGACGTTCAGCAGCTCGTGCGAGAGCCCGGCGTACGGCGGCATCCCGGCGGCCAGGGCCTCGGCCTCGGTCAGGTCCGGCGCGGTGATCGGCACGCCGGTCGCCCGGGACAGCGCCGCGGCGATCTCGGTCATCGACCGGTAGTCGCTCGCCAGCTCCAGCTCGACACCGTGGAACCGCCGCGGGTCGGCGATCGCGGCGGCCACCGTCGCCCCGATGTCGTCGACCGCCACCAGCGACAGACGGGTCGCCGGACGCAGCACGGTCGCGAGGCCGCCCTCGACGCCGCGCGGCAGCAGGTACCGCGCCGAGGGCAGGAAGTTCTCCATGAAGAAGGCCGGCTTCACCAGCGTCCAGTACCGGAACCCGGCCTCGCGCACCCGGTTCTCGATCCCGGTCTTGGCGGCGTAGTAGGGCTCCATCGGGGACCACCGGCCGGTCTCGTAGCCGGGCGCGGCACGCAGCCGGTCCGACCCCGACACCGACGTGTGCACGAACTGCGCGACGTCCGCGGCCCTGGCGGCGTCGATCAGGTTCCCGGCCTGCCGCAGTTCGCCGGCGAAGTCGTAGGCGCCGTCCTTCACCTCGGCCATCTGGATCGAGAACACCGCCCGGACGCCGGCCACCGCGGCGGCCAGCGAGTCGCGGTCACGCAGGTCGCCGACCACCGGCTCGGCCCCGAGCGCGGCGAGCGCCGGTGCCTTCGCCGGGTCGCGCACCAGCGCACGCACTCCGACACCGGCCGCGAGCAGGGCCCGCGCGGACGCGCCACCCTGCTGCCCGGTGGCGCCGACGACAAGAACGGGAGCGGACATCGCGCTCCTCCTTCGGGATCCACGGTTAAACGGCGGGGCCCGCCGTTTCCTCTCGGCTAACATACGGCGGGGTCCGCCACTTAGCAACCGGGAGGGGTGCCCGTGCGCGCCGACGCTCGACGCAACTACGCGTTGCTCCTGGAGGTGGCCGTGCGCGCCGTCGCCGACGAGGGCGCGGACGCGTCGCTGGAGCAGATCGCCCGCACCGCCGGGGTCGGCTCGGGCACGGTCCGGCGGCACTTCCCGACCCGCCACGCCCTGCTCGAGGCGGTCTTCCGCAGCCGGATCGACGCGCTGGCCGCGCGGGCGCGTGAGCTGGCCGACGAGCCGGAGCCCCGCGCCGCGCTCGTCGACTGGCTCGACGCCGTGCTGACGTTCGCCGCCACCACCCGGGGCGTGGCCGAGGCCCTCAACCGTGACCCGGTCGCCGACCCGGACGAACCCCACGACCACTGCGCCACCGCGCGGCTCACCCGGGCCGGGGACCCGCTGGTGCGCCGCGCCGCGGAGACGCTGACGCCCGGGGTCACGATCGGCGACCTGCTCCACCTGGTGACCGGCATCGCGCTGGCCACTGAGCACCACCCGGACCGCGCCGCCGAGGCCCGCCGCCTGCTGCGGCTGACGATCGCGGGTGTCAGCCCGGCTTGAGGCCCCGTCGGCCGCTGCCGCCGCGCGGGCGTCAGGCGAAGGTCTCGCGGCCCCGGGCGGCCGAGCCGCCGAGATCCGTGGCCGGCAGCGCCTCGCCGTTCTCCACCGCCGCCACCCAGTCCTCGATCGTCGCCACCGACGCGAGGTTGGAGTCGAGCAGCACCAGCAGCGTCTCGTGCAGCTGCCGGGCCGAGACGCTGCCGGCCGCGTTCGACAGGTGAATGGCGCCGGTCGCGTCGGACAGCACCTCCGCGGTCAGCCCGAGTTCCTCGGCGGACACCGCGGTCGCGAGGTCGCAGTTGTTCGTCATGAACCCCACGATCGTGATCGTGTCGACCTGCTGCTCGGCCAGCCACGCGGCGACGTCGGTGCCGGCGAAGACGCTCGAGTTGCTCTTCGTGACCCGCTTCCACGCCGGGTCGGCCCGCTTCTCCACGTCGGGGTGCAGGGCCCAGCCCGCCGACCCGGCGGCGAAGACCGGTGCGCCCTCGGGGTACTCGTGCTGCACGACGACGGTCGGCAGCGAGTGCTGCGCGGCGACGTCGAGCGCGCGGACGATGTTCGCCAGCGACTCCTCCCGCGGCGGGTACTGGATCGGCAACGCGCCGTCGAAGTACTCCTGCTGGACGTCGACCACGATCAACGCTCGTCGCATGGCACAGCTCCCTCTCGGTCGGTGATGTCCCGATCGTGCGTCCGGCCGGGCCGGTACCGTGAGTGGCACGAAAGACCACCATCGATGAGATCGGGCCAGAATGAGGATCGCGGTCCACGCCTTCGACGGCATCACGATGTTCCACCTCGCGGCGCCGCTGCTCGTGTTCGGCGAGGTGGGCTGGGACACGACGGTCTGGACGTCGGACGGGCACCGGATCCGCACCGCGGACGGCGTCACGATCGGCGACGTCGCCGGGCCGGACGTGGTGGCGGGCTCCGACCTGCTCGTCCTCCCGTCCTGGCACACCGATCTACGCCCGGCCGACGACGCCCTGGTCACGCTGGTCCGCGACGCCCACGCCCGCGGGACCCGGATCGCCGGGCTGTGCCTGGGCGCCTTCCCGGTCGCCGACAGCGGGTTGCTCGACGGCCGCACGGCGGTCACGCACTGGTCGGCCGGCCCCGAGCTCGCCCGGCGGCGCCCCGCGATCGAGGTCAACGCGTCCGCGCTCTACCTCGACCACGGCGACGTGCTCACCTCGGCCGGGACCGCGTCGGCGATCGACGCCTGCCTGCACGTGCTGCGCACCCACCTGGGTTCGGTCACGGCGTCGACCGTCGCCCGGCACCTGGTCGTCGCGCCGCACCGCGACGGCGGCCAGGCGCAGTACGTCGACCGGCCGATCCCCGAGCCCGGCGGGGTGGGGCAACTCGGCGCGACGATCGACTGGGCCCTGGCCCACCTCGACCGCACGCTCAGCCTCGACGACCTGGCCGGCCACGCCGGGATGAGCCGCCGGAACCTCACCCGGCGCTTCGCCGAGGTGACCGGTGCGACCCCGGCCCGCTGGCTCCTCGCCCGCCGGCTGGACGAGGCCCGCCGGCTCCTCGAGGCCACCCCCTGGCCGGTCGAGCGGATCGCCCGCGCGTGCGGGTTCGGCAGCGTCGTGACGTTCCGCCAGAACTTCGTCGCCGCCTACGCCACCACCCCGACGTCCTACCGGCGCCGTTTCACGTCACCCACGCCGTGACCGCGAGGTGCGGCCGCCGGGTCGACGACGCCGGCGACCTGCTCTCCGAGCTCTCGATACACGAACGATAGGCACCGGCTCGTAGTTTGGGAGCATGCGTGTACTGGTGGTCGAGGACGAGCCCTACCTGGCCGACGCCATCCGCGACGGGCTGCGGCTGGCGGCGATCGCCGCCGACGTCGCCGGGGACGGCGACACCGCGCTGGCGCTGCTCGACGTCAACCACTACGACATCGCCGTGCTCGACCGCGACGTGCCCGGCCCCTCCGGCGACGAGATCGCCGAGCACATCGTGGCCTCCGGCCGCGGCACCCCGATCCTGATGCTCACCGCGGCCGACCGGCTCGACGACAAGACGTCGGGCTTCGCGCTCGGCGCCGACGACTACCTCACGAAGCCGTTCGAGCTCCGCGAGCTGGTGCTGCGGCTGCGTGCGCTCGACCGCCGCCGCGCGTACCGCCGGCCGCCGGTGCGCGAGCTCGCGGGTCTGCGCCTGGACCCGTTCCGGCGCGAGGTCCACCGCGACGGCCGGTACGTCGCGCTCACCCGTAAGCAGTTCGCCGTCCTCGAGGTCCTCCTCGCCGCCGAGGGCGGCGTCGTCAGCGCCGAGCACCTGCTCGAGCGGGCCTGGGACGAGAACGCCGACCCCTTCACGAACGCGGTGCGCATCACGGTCTCGGCGCTGCGCAAACGCCTCGGCGAGCCGTGGGTGATCACGACCGTGCCCGGCGTCGGCTACCGCATCGATGCCTAGGAGACCCGGGCTGAGCGTCCGGCTGAAGCTCACCCTCAGCTACGTCGGGTTCCTGATGGTGGTCGGCGTGCTGCTGCTCGGCGCGGTGTGGGTGTTCCTGCTGCGCTACGTGCCCAACCCGCCGGAGGGCGTCCACGACCACCGGGCGCTGATGAGCCCCACCCGCTACGCGCTACAGGTCGCGTTCTTCCCCCGGGCCGCTCAGGTGATGGTGTTCCTCCTGGTCTTCGGCCTGATCGGCGGGTGGGTCCTGGCCGGGCGCATGCTCGCCCCGCTGGACCGGATCACCGAGGCGACCCGCCGGGCGGCGAGCGGGTCGCTCTCGCACCGCATCGCGCTGGAGGGCCGAGCGGACGAGTTCCGGGAGCTCGCCGACAGCTTCGACGCGATGCTCGCCCGGATCGAGGCCGACGTCGCCGAACAGCAGCGGTTCGCCGCCAACGCGTCCCACGAGTTGCGCACGCCGCTGGCGATCATGCGGACCCTGCTCGACGTCGCCCGCGACGACCCTGAGCGGCCGGCCGGGGAACTCGACGGGCGCCTGCGTGACGTCAACGCCAGGGCGATCGAGCTCACCGAGGCGTTGCTGCTGCTCAGCCGGGCCGACCAGCGCGCGTTCCCCCGGGCCGCGGTCGACCTGTCGCTGCTCACCGAGGAAGCGAGCGAGACGCTCCTGCCGCTCGCGGAGAAGCACGGGGTGCGCGTGGTGACGACCGGGGACGTGACGCCCACCCGCGGCTCGCCCGCGCTGTTGCTGCAGCTGACCACGAACCTGCTGCACAACGCGATCGTCCACAACCGCCCGGGGGACGGCACGGTGCTCCTGCACACGGCCGCCGACGACGGGTGCGCCGTGCTCACGGTGGAGAACACCGGCGAGCCGCTCGCCGCGGAGCGGGTCGCCACGTTCGCCGAACGCTTCACCCGCGGCACCGCACGGGTCCGCTCCGACCAGGCCGGCGTCGGCCTGGGGCTGGCCATCGTGAAGAGCATCGCGCAGGCCCACGACGGAACACTCGGGCTCGAACCCCGCGACGGCGGCGGCCTGCGCGTCACGGTCCGGCTACCGCGCGACCGACCGTGATCGGGAAGTCGAAATAGGTGTCCGGATACGGTTCGTCGACGAGCGTGTAGTGCCACCACTCGTTCTCGTAGGCGCGGAACCCGCAGGCCTCCATGATCGACCGGAGCAGCAGGCGGTTGGTCGCCTCGGTCGCGGTGATCCCGTCGGCCCCGTGGTGCGAGATCGTGTCCATCAGGTCGTGGTCGCCGCCCATCGCGGCGAGCTCCCCGCCGGCCCGGTGGAACAGCGTCAGGTCGACGGTGCCGCCGCGGCTGTGCCCGGACCGGGCGGCGACGTAGCCCCGCGTGAACATCTCCCCGCGCGCGATGTTCGGGTAGTGCCGCTGCTTCGTCCGGCCGTCCTCCGGCTTCTCCGACCAGCGCAGGAACGCGTCGACCGCGCGCTGGGGGCGGTAGCCGTCCCAGAGCAGGAGCCCGAACCCGTACGACTCGGCCTCCGCCCGGGCCCGTTCGAGCCCGGCGCACAGCGCGGTCGTCCCGACGATGCGATTGGCCAGGTACCCGTCGAGCGGTGTGCCGGTGAAGTTGTCCCAGGTGGCGTACTTGGCGTCCCAGCGGACGCCGGGGACGAACTCGTCGACGAACACGAACCGGTCGCTCATCGGCCCAGCGCCAGCGCGATCAGCCGGTCGAGCACCACCGGCAGCGGTACCCCGGCGGCGGCCATCATGCGCGGGTAGCGGCTGTAGGAGGTCAGGCCGGGCAGCGTGTTGACCTCGTTGAGGACGACCGTGCCGGCGTCGGTCAGGAACAGGTCGACGCGGGCCAGGCCCCGGCAGCCGAACGCGCGGTACAGGGTGGTCGCGGTCTGCCGGACCAGCGCCCGGGACACGTCGGAGATGTCGGCGGGGACGACGAATGCCGAGTTCTCGGACCCGGTCTCGGGTGTCGCCTCCTGATGGATCCGGAAGAACCCGTGCGTCAACGCGACCCGGTCCACCTCCCCGACGATCAGGTCGGGGTCGTTCCCCAGCACCGCGCACCCCACCTCACGGCCGGCGACGGCTTCCTCGACGAGCACCTTGGGGTCGAACCGCCGGGCGGCACGCACCGCGTCGGGCAGCTCGCCGGGATGCTCCACCTTGCTGACGCCGAACGACGACCCGGACCGGGCCGGCTTCACGAACACCGGGTACGTGAGCCCGTCGAGCTTCTCGTCGTCGGTGAGCACCCGGAAGTCCGGGGTGGCGATCCCCTCGGCGCGGGCGATCGTGTACGCGAGGGATTTGTCCATGGCGAGCGCGGAGCTCGGCACGTCGCAGCCGGCGTAGGGGATGCCGGAGAGCTCCAGCAGGCCCTGGATCGCGCCGTCCTCGCCGAACCGGCCGTGCAGCACCGGCAGCACCACGTCGAGCCGGACCGGGTCGAGCCGGACCGGGTCGCGCCCGCCGACGAGGATCCCGTGGTCGCCGCGGTCCGGGGAGAGCACGGCCGGGCCACGGTCGTCCCCGTCGGGCCCGTCGCACCACCGCCAGGCGCCGTCCGGCGTGATCCGGACCCAGACCGGCTCGTACTTCGCCGGGTCGAGATGTTTCGCGACCTCCCGCGCGGACTTGACCGACACGGCGTGTTCCTCCGAGGCGCCCCCGAAGAGAATTCCGACCTTCACTGCTCCCCGCTTTCGAAGTTCCGGCAGTTGACAAGGGTGTTCTCGACGACGTCGCGCAGACCGTGGTCGGTGTAGTAGGCGGTGTGCGGGCTGACGACCACGGTCGGCAGTTCCTGCAGGCGCAGCAGTGGCTTGTTCCCGATCGGGGTGTCGCGGCGGTCCTCGGAGAAAATGCCGTCCTCCCCGTCGACGACGTCGAGCGCGGCACCGGCGACCCGGCCGCTCTCCAGCGCGGCGAGCAACGCCTCGGTGTCGAGCAGCGCACCGCGCGCGGTGTTGACCAGGATCACGCCCGGTTTGCAGCGGTCGAGACGCGCCCGATCCAGCAGGTGCCGGGTCGCGGCGGTGAGCGGCACGTGCAGCGTCACCAGGTCGCTCTCGCGCAGCAGGTCGTCGAGCGGAACCGAGTCGTCGCGGGCCACGTCGTGGGCGAGGATCCGGGCACCGAAGCCGCTCAGCCGGGTGATCACCGCCGAGCCGATCCGCCCGGTGCCGACCACCCCGATCGTGAGGTCGCGCAGTTCCCGCCCGCGCACGTCGTTCAGCCGGTAGTCGTGCACCTCCGCCCGCAGCACCATGGCTTTCGCGTTCCGCACGGCCATCAACATCAGCATCAGCGTGTAGTCGGCCACGCTGTCGGGCGAGTACGGCACCGTGCCGACCACGATCCCGGCCCGCGCGGCGAACCCGGTGTCGATGTGGTCGACCCCGACACTGCGCGTCGACACGTACCCGACACCGGCGCGGCTCAGGGCCCGGAGCACGGGCGCGGTGAGCCGCGTCCGGTGATCGACGCTGACGCACCGGCTCCCGGCCGCCAGCCCACTGTTCCCCGCACCGACCGGCGCCTCGATGACGATCGGCTCGACCCCGAACCGGGGCGCCATCGCCCGGAACGCATCCGCCTCGTCCGGCCCGCACCCGTATATCGCGATTCGGCTCATGGGGGCAGTCAAGCCAGCGCGGCGTTGCGACACGGTATGCGCATTCGGATATCCCGGCGATAACCGCACCGTGGCGGACCGCGGCCGTCCTCATTCACCACTTGGAGGAGTCCCTACTGCCGCGAACGTCGTCGTCGACCCGCCGTTCCTGCCAGATCCTCGTGGACAGCCATCCAGCAGCCGCCTACTCCGCCAAACTGTCCCTCCAAGGGGGCAGTGGTTCAGGATCGTTGGGGGCTTGAATGGTCGACCGTCCTTGGCGGGTGTTCATTTCGCACACCACCGAGCTTCGTAGCCATCCGCACGATCGCAGCTATCTGGCGGCCGCGTGCGCGGGGGTGGTCAGAGCAGGCCATGTACCGGTCGAGATGAGCATTTTCGACGCCGAGGATCTCTCCACGGCCGAGGTCTCTGTGAGCCGGGTCCGCGGATGCGATGTCCACGTCACACTCCTCGGCTATCGCTACGGCACTCTCGTGCCGGACGGCTCGGGGCTCTCGTACACGGAGTTGGAGTATGAGACAGCGGGGACTATGGGCATGAAACGACTGGCGTTCCGCCTGGACGAGGACGCCCAGGTGCCGGCCTCCTGGATTCGTGCCAACCGTCATCACGGCGACAAGCAGGAGGCTTTCCTCGCCCGCGTCTCAGGCGAGGGCGAACGCCTCGTCCGGACGTTCGCGACGCACGATGCGCTCGAAGCAGCCGTATGCGACGCGCTACGACTGCTCGCGGAAAAGCTGGTCAAGGAACATGACGACTCGGGTCCCGAGGAGCTGCCCCCTCTCGTGCTCGAACTCGCACGACGAATGCTGCACTACGCCGAGACGCTGCCGCGTGCCCTCCGCGGCGCCTCTCCGATCGGGCTCGGGAGTGTCTACGTCCGTCAGTCGGTGCGGCTTCCCACCGAGTCGCGTGAACCTCGCGGACCGGGGGACGAAGCAGCAGGCCGTTCCGAATTCGGACCGCTGGAGGATGCCCGTCGCCGCCAGCCCGGCCTCGACGAGCCGTTCGACGACGTGATCGACCGACACGAACACCTGGTGATCGAAGGGAGGGCCGGTCTCGGAAAGACGACGCTGGGCCGACACATCGTCATCGAACGGGCGACCGCCTTACTCGCTACTCACGAGAGCCGCCAGGCCCAACCCATTCCCGTCTTGATCAGTGCACGCTCGCTCGTCGCCCACCGCGATCGCCCCTGGGAGGAAGCCGTAGCGGCCACCGTCGACGACGAGTACCGGCGGCTGCTCTCCGCGCCCTTACCAGCGTCACTGTTCGGCGGCCGTGTCGGCAGCCATCCCTGGTGGATCGTCGTCGACGCCCTCGACGAGATTCCCTCACAGGAACATCGCGAGGAGCTGTTGCAGTTGCTCGCAGTGCAGATGACGCAGTCGGACACCGGCACACACCTATTTGTCACCAGTCGCCCGTTGCCGCCGGGAGAGCTCGACCGGCTCCAAGGGGCCCAGGTCGGCCTCTACGAACTCCAGCCCTTCGACGAGGGTTCACTCGTACGCTTCGCGGAGAAGCGCTTCCCCACCGAGCGCTGGCCGCACCGCCCACAGGCGTCAGCCGAGTTCTTGGCGCAGGTAAGGCAGGCAGGCCTAGAGACGACGCTGAACGTGCCACTGCTCGCCGAAATCGCAGCCCGCGTCTTCGAGGCTCACCCGAACGATTCGCTTCCGGCCAGCCGCTACGAGCTGTACAGGGAATACTTCCGCCAATTCGGTCCGCACCGACGCGCGGAGGAGGCGGCGGCGCTCGCCGCGTTTCGCGATCTGGGCGGTGACTGCCCCGCGTTGGCCCAGTGGGTGGACGAGCATCGGACCAAGCTTCTCGAGACGTTGGCGATCGCGTACACCACTGCCGAAGAGCCGCTGCTAGACGTCGCCGAGAATTTGTTCCGCGCAGAGCTTCCGCAGCTCAGTCTTCCGCTCGGATGGCAGTCGGCTCTCGTGGAGTGGCTCCAGCACGGTTCACTGCTCACCTGGGACGCCGGCCGACTCCGATTCGTCCACCAGACTTTCGCCGAGCACCTGGCCGCGACCGCCGAAGCCAAACAGTTGTCCTGCCCCTTTCGACCGCAAGACGCACAGTGCGCCAAGCATCTTCGAGGGTTGTTGCAGGCCGACGAACCCAGCACTCGTGTACTCGTGCACTATCTCGAACTTGCGAGAGAACGCGGCGAACAGACGGGGCTCATCGACGGCCTCCAAGCAGGGAGCAGCAAGCACCGCTTGGCCGCCGGCAGGCTACTCACGCAGGCACCCAAGACCGCGACCGACCTCCAGCGCGACCGCTATCTGCAGCTGATCGAGGACCGAGTCCGGGTAGGCGACTGGTTGACCCATGCCGTGCCCGCGGTGGCAGCACTTGCCGCGCATGCGGTCGTCCGCGACCGACTCCTCGCCCTGACACGGAGCGAAGAGGCTGCCATCGGGGTCCGGATAGCATTCATCGACCTGCTCCGTACGCGGTTACCTAACCGGAGGGCCGAATTCACGCAGCGGCTCATTGGCTGGACCAGTCCCTCCGAACCGTCGGACTATCGCTACACCGCGGCCGCCGTCCTCGGACGTTTCGGCGGACCGGAGCGCGAACGGGCGTTAGAGACACTAAGTGAGGTTGCCCGCAGAGCTACCGGCTACGAGCATCGAGCGGCGGCAGAAGAGCTGGCACGGCTCGGTGACGACGGGCGGGCCGTCGCAGCGGACGCGTTGCGCGAGCGCGCGACCGGATCGGCCTTCGACGTGCCCGCGCGTCTGAATGCTGCGGTCGCCTTGGCAAAGCTCGGGTCTGGCTATCGTGACGAAGCTGGAGCGATACTGACTGAGCTCGCGACTGACGCCGCAGCGACCGAATGGCATCGTCGAACCGTCGCGGACGAGCTCGCGTCGCTCGGCGGGAACTACCGACGACGCGCGGCCGACCTGCTGCTCGCCGTCACTCGGAATAGCGCCGCGCAAGCCGACGACCGCGCTCTCGCACACGCCGCTGCGGCACGGATTCTGCCGGAGCACCGACCGGCCGCCGCCATCAAAATCGCGTCCATCGCCAGCGATCCCGCTGTTTCCGCCGATGATCGGCGCGAGATCGCACGGGAGCTAGCAACGCTCGGGGTTGCCTACCGCCACTCGGCCGCCGGCCTGCTTCGTGAGATCGCCGCCGACGTCGGCGTCGAGCCGTCGGAGCAGCTCTCCGCGGCCTCCAACCTCGCCGAGCTCGGCCCCCGATTCGCCGATTCCGCGATCGCGGAGTACCGCCGGCTCGCCGCGTCGCCCACAGCGAGAGCGGCGACTCGACGACGAGCCGCAGAGGAGCTGGCGCGGACGGACGCTGATCCCAGCGACGCGGCCCGATTGCTAGAGCGGCTTTTCCTCGACACGTGGTTGGCTCGCGAAGAGCGAATCGCCGCTTTCACCGTGGTCGTCGCGATCAGCCCGGACATCAGTGCCAAACTGATGGCGCAGGTCGAGTGTTCCTTGATGGACGTGGACGCGAGCGACTCGGAGATCGAGCTTGCCGCTGCCGCCCTGGTGGTGACTCGACCCGACCTCGCGACCTTGACCGGCACTTTGTTACAGCAACGAGCCGCCTCCCCGGTCCTCACGACCGAACAACGGTTCCACGCCGCCGATCTGCTCGCCGACGTCGGGCCGGCGCAATCGCGGGTCGCTCATAAGATTCTGGCGGATCTCGCTACTGACCCGTTCGCCCCACGGGTACGGCGATTACTGGCTCTGCAGAGACTGTCCACGCTTCCCCAAGTACCGGTAGACGATCTCGCAGCGCTGGTGAAAAGGACGCTGGCCGAGCCGGCCTTCACGACAGACATTCTCTCGCTCACCTTGTCCGACGGAGACGTCACTCATTTCGGAGTGCTCCTTCTCGGCAACATGGCCGGCATCGGAGGTTCCCTTCGCGCGGTCGTCCGGAGTGCCATCGTCAGAATTGCCGCAACGGACCCGCCGGAATCCTTGTGGTGGGGATTTGACTGGGATGTGGGAGAGGTCCCAGAACTCGGTATCGCATTCCAGACCTGGTGCGCGGAGTTCCCAGCCGGCTCGCTATACCTTTCCTCGGACGTCAACGCGACGCTAGAGGACGTGAGTTCGGTCGAGGACGCTCTCCACCGCAGGCTGGTCCACCCCCACGCCAATGACGCGGTGCGGGTCGATGCCGCGAGCGACTTGGCTCGCACCAGCCCCCGCTACCGAGACAGTGCCCTTGCGGTGGCACGTGAACTAGCGGATAGTCCACGTACCCAGGTAGAGGACCGCATCGAGGCGCTAGCTACCCTGACCCGCGGCGGGACGATTCCCGACCCTGAGCTCATCACGGGCCTTTCGACGCTGGCCCACGACAAGAGCCTGCCTCCCACTGCCCGGCGCCGCGCGATCTCAGCGCTCGCCAGCCGGGGCGAGGCCGGATGGTCGCATTCCGTGAGCGCACTCGCCGCGATCGTTAGCGATGCAACGCTCGGCGGCCGCGACCGACTCGAGTCGACACAGGATCTCTGCGCTTATCCCGGCGCCAACCGCGAAACTGCCCTCGCCGTTCTCGAAGAAATCGCGGTCGACCCGCGATGCGGCGCCGAAACTCGCGTCGATGCAGCGATCCACCTCGCGCGGTTTCCCGGGGCCTCACGCGACCGGGCCCTCCGTTCGATCAAGGAAATCACTCGCGATGTAAGCATAATTCCTCAATGTCGCGTGCGGGCCATTCGCTTCGTCGCGCGCTTCGGCAGTTCCCAACTTGACTGGGCGATACGCGAACTCTCCCGTCTCGCGACCAACCCGAAGGTAGAGGCCGACGGACGCAAACGTGCCGCCACCGCGCTCAGCGACTTCGGCCTCGATTCCCGTCCCGTCGCGATCGAGGCCTGGGCATCGATTCTCCGGGATGAGTCCCTACGCGCGTGGCATCGTTGCGACGCGGCCCATGCGCTCGCGCGACTCGGCCCCTCCGCCCGCGTTCTCGCGCTCGAACTCCTCCGGGCCAGTGGCGATTCGCTCCGATCGCCTCTCGCCCACGGACTGCTGCAGGCCGCCGCAGCGAAGATTTCCGGCGGGGACCCGCCGCAGTATCGAGCGGCACGGGAGACGCTCACCAGAGTCGCACTGGATGCGGCTGCGCCCGGCTGGGAGCGTCACTACGCGTCCGAAAACCTCATGAGGCTTTCGCGCTACGAGAACACGAGCGCGTTCAACCTCTTGGATGACTTGGCCGCGGACAAACAGATTCGGGTCTGGGAGCGACGTGCTGCAGCTGAAACGCTCGCGCGGTACGGGCCGGCCGGGCGCGCACGGGCGCGAGAGAGCCTGCGGGCCTGCACATCTGAGCCATCCGCCGACCCCTGGGAAGTCACGGAGGTGTGGAGCACACTCGACGCTCTCGATCTTGACGACGACAATGCGGCGGCGGAAAAGCTCTTCCAGCTGGCGACCGTCGAATCCACACCGAGTCAGCAGCGTGTATTCGCCGCCAAGTCCCTCATCACGTGTGGGACGTGGCGCCTCGAGCACCGAAGCTCGGCAGCTCAGCTGCTGTCTTCGCTGGCCCGCGATCCGGCGCAGGAGCCGGTTGCACGCTGGATGGCCGCGGTCGCACTCGAAGAAGTCGGCGGTGCGCACAGCGAATCAGGCCATCGCCTCCTTCGCGAACTGTCGTCGGCCGGCGACCTCGACGTCCTCACCCGCGCCTGTGTTCTGCGCTCGCTCGCGGCTACCGACGTTCGGTATCGGCCCGCCGCCGACGACGCGCTGCGCACCCTGGTCCGCAACAGCACCGTGCCGGCGGCAGCACGGCGCCAGGCCGCGCGGATCCTGAACGACGGTTCCCCCGCGCACCGCTTGACCCTTCGACGTGCCCTCGGCGAGATGTCGTCGGATTCTACGTCGACTCCGCTGAATCGGGCCTTGGCACTAGAGTTGCTGATGCGATTCGAGCTCACCGAGACAGGTCCGGCTCGCATCGCAATCTCACGAGTCCCAAATGATTTCGCAACAACCGTCGACGAGCGGTGCGAACTGGCCCTCGCGAAGGCGCGGCTGAGTGACGATCTTCGCCACGATCAGTGCCTCTGGCTTCGTGACCTCGCTGTGGACTCCGCGTCGAGCCCATCGGAGCGCTTCACCGCCGTCGAGGCACTCCATCAGATACTCGATGTCGGACGGGTCACCGGGCTGGTTCAGTTGCCGGAGGACCGTGAGTCGTTTCTGAGCAGGAGCTGATAGCGGCGTTACCGCCGGAGCGACCGGAGCGCGTCCCGGACGGGCTCCGGGGCGTCGGCGTGCAGGTCGGGGTCGGGGGTGGCGCCGAGGGCGTTGTTCACGGTGGAGAAGGCCAGGCGCAGGGCGATGAAGACGGTCATCGCGAAGATCTCCGCGTCCGGGAAGCCGGCCCCGCGCAGAGCGTCGACGTCGGCCGGGGTCGTGGCGTGGGGGGCGCGGGCCACGCGGCGGGCCCAGGCCGCCATCGCCCGTTCCGGCGCCGGCAGGGCCGCGTCGTCGCCGGTGAGTACCGCGGCGGCCACGTCGTCACCGGCTACCCGGGCCAGGCGGGTGCCCCAGGCCAGCGAGCAGTACGGGTCGCCGAAGGCCGACGCGGTCGCGGAGACCAGGATCGCGCGGCGGCGGAGGTCCAGCGCCGGGGCCGCCACCTGCCCCATCAGCGCGAAGAGAGCGCGTTCGGCGGCGGGGTCGTGGGCCCAGAGGCGCGTCGCGTTCATCACGTAGCCGAGGTCGGCCTCGTCCTCGGCGAAGAGCGCGTCGCCCTCCGCCGAGGCAGGCGGGTCGGTGAGGTAGCCGGTCATGCCCCGATCGTCGCAACGATCAGCGGGGGGCGCCTCCGTAGCGACCACGGAGAGACGTCTTCAGTACCTTCCCGCTCGCGGTCAGCGGCAGGGCGTCGACGAGGACGACATCGGACGGGCACTTGTAGTGCGCCATCCGGTCGCGGGCCCAGGCGATCAGCTCGGCGGCGTCGACGGTCCGGCCGGCGGCGGGGACGACGACCGCGAGCGGCGTCTCGCCCCACCGGGACGACGGCACGCCGACGACCGCGACGTGCGCGACCGACGGGTGTCCGGTGAGGACGCTCTCCACCTCGGCCGGGTACACGTTCTCGCCGCCGGACACGATCATGTCCTTGAGACGGTCGTGCAGGTAGAGGTAGCCGTCCTCGTCGAACGAGCCGCCGTCGCCGGTACGCAGCCAGCCGTCGGGGGTGATCGCGGCCTCGGTCGCGGTCGGGTTGCGCCAGTAGCGGCGCATCACGTGACCGCCACCGATGAGCACCTCGCCGCGGACGCCGGGCGGCACGTCCTCCAACGTGACCGGGTCGACGACACGCACCGGGACGTTCGGCATCGGCTGCCCCACCGAACGCAGCTTGCGCGCGGCGCGGTGATCGGCCGGGCTGAGCATCGTGACGCCGCCGGTCGACTCGGTCAGCCCGTAGGACTGCAGGAACTTGCAGCCGAAGACCCCGGTGGCTTCGCGCAGCACCGGCTCCGGCATCGGCGAAGCCCCGTAGACCAGGTACTTCAGCGCGCTCCAGTCGCCGGTGCGCACCTCGGGCAGCGTCAGCAGGAACTGGATCACGGTGGGCACCGCGACCGCGTGCGAGACGCGGTACTCCTGCAGGATCACGCACAGGTCGGCCGGGGAGGTGGGGTTGCGCAGCAGGAGCTCCGAGCCGTTGATCGCCGCGACCAGGGCCAGGCCCAGGCCGGAGACGTGGAAGAACGGCACCGGGGCCAGCGCCACCGAGGTGGTGTCGAGCTCCAGCAGGTAGTGCATCGCGGCGACGGCCCGGCCGAGGTTCGCGCCGGTCAGCTCGATGCCCTTGGGGTGACCGGTGGTGCCCGACGTGTAGAACATCAGCGCGGTGTCCTCGGGGTCGCGCGCGAAGCCCGGGTCCGTGTCGGCAGCCGCCGCGACCCAGGCGTCGTACCCCACCACCGCCGGGTCGCTCCCCGCCGGAGGGTCGGCGAGGGTCGCCACCAGGCGGACGCCGGCCTCGAGAGCGGCCGGCGCCAGGTGCTCGTGGCCCCGGCCGAGCACGAGCGCGGCCGGCTCGGCGTCGCGCAGGATGTAGTCGACCTCCGGCGGGGCCAGCCGGAAGTTCAGCGCGGTGGGGATCGCCCCGGCCTTGCTCGCGCCGTAGAGGGTCGCGAGGAACTGCGCGGAGTTCTCACCCAGGTACGCGACCCGGTCGCCGGGCGCGACCCCGGCGCCGATCAGCGCGTTCGCCACCCGGCTGGCCCCGCGGTCCAGTTCCGCGTACGTCGTGGTCGCGGTCCCGGTGCGCACGGCCGACGCGGTGGGCGTCGCCGCCGCCCGCCGCCGGGTGATGTCCTCGAGCCGCTCGACGCGGGTGCCGTCCGCGTGCAGCGCGTAGTGCGGGTCCGCGTACTCCGCCGGCGTGGGAAGAAGCACCGTGGTCATCGCGCCCCCTCCCCCGCGGAGACCGGCGCCGCGGAAACCGGCGCCGCGGCCGGTCGGGCCTGCGGGGCCCGGGCCGCGTCGTACGCGCCGAACACCGGGGCGGCGAAGATTCCCGGCGGCGCCGCGACCACGTGTTCGATCGCGCGTAACGCCGGGCCGGCGGTGACGTACTGGGCGGCGGTCGTGCGCACGCCCTCCTCGGAGGGTTCGACCAGGTTGAGGGTCATGATCATCTCGGGCTTGCCCTCGAGGTGGATCCGCCAGTGGTCGCGCCCGGCGTACTCGGGCCGGTCCGGCTCGCAGGTCCAGATGATCGCCAGCGTCAGGAACGGCTTCCCGCCGACGAGCGCGTGCCACCGCCACTCGGTGGTGCCGACCGTGCCGGCCGCGATCGTCCCGGCCGCGACGCTCAGGTCGCTCCGCGCGGGCACGGTGCGATGGTCCGGCACGATGTCGTCCACCGCGACGCCCAGCTGCGCGCACACGTACGCGATCGTCTCCCGGTACAGCAGCCCGTAGAGCGTCGGCAGCGGCCCGGACCCGTCGAGCGTCGCCGGGTCCGACCCCATGCCCATCACCGTGAACAGGAAGTCCGGGTCGGGCATCGAGCGCGCGTCGAGCACCTCGTCGATCGTGATCCGGTCCAGCGTGACGCTCGCGCCGGTCAGCGCCAGCGTGAGCCGCTCACCGATCACCCCGGGGCTGATGCCGACGCCGTAGAGCGTGCTGCCGCCGGCCCGGCACGCGTCGAGGAAGAGCTGCTCGCGGGCGGAACCGTGGGCCCGCGGGAAGTGCTGCCCGGCGGTCGTGACGACGTTGATGCCGGCCTCCAGCAGGCGCACCAGGTCGGCGTCGTGCTTCTCGTACGGGATCTGCAGACGCGGCGCGTGCACGACGACGTCCGGCGCGGCCGCGATCACGTCGGCGATGTCGCGGGTGGCCGTCACGCCGGTCGGTGCCCGCCGGGCGATGTCCCCGGCGTCCCGGCCCACCTTCTTCTCGCCGTAGACGAGCAGCGCGACCAGCTCCAGGTCGGGGCGGTCGAGGATGCCGCGCAGGATCGTCTTGCCGACGGCGCCGGTGGCCCACTGCGCCACCCGGATCGTCATTTTCCGGTCCGGAGCTCGGCCGCGAACAGCAGCTTGCCGAGGCTCTTCTCGTACCGCACCGGGTCGCGGGCCAGGCGCGCCCGCGATTCGACCGCCAGCGTGTCGGTGTCGCACGTCCACTCGCCGCGGGCCATCGCGGCCAGCCCGGTCCGGGCGATCTCCCGCGGAGCCTCCTTCGTGCCCTCCACGTGCGAGGCCATCCGCGTGTCCACCGAACCGACGATCAGCGACGTCACCGTGATGCCGTAGCGCTCCAGCTCGGCCCGCGCGATGCCGCCGAGGTTCAGCGCGGCGGCCTTCGACGGCGAGTACCCGCCCATGAACGCGGTCGGCGCGATCGCCGCCACCGACAGCACGTTCACGAACGACCCGTGCCCGGCGCGGGCCAGCACCGGCGCGAACGCCCTGGTCATCCGCAGCACGCCGAAGTAGTTGACCTCCATCTCGGCGCGGGCCGCGTCGAGGTCACCGGCCTCGATCAGCCGGTTGCCGGTGAACAGCCCCGCGTTGTTGACGACGATCGTCGCGTCACCGCACGCCTCGGCGGCGGCCGTCACGTCGGCGTCGGAGGTCACGTCGAGCCGGACCGGGGTGGCGCCGGCCAGCTCCTCCGGGACGGCGGACGGGTCACGCACACCCGTGTACACCTTCGCCGCCCCCTGAGCGAGTGCTTCCTGCGCGAACGCGAGCCCGATCCCCCGGTTCGCGCCGGTGACGACGACCGTGGCCCCGGCGACCGGGACCCCGCGAAGAACGCTCATGCCCGGCTCCCCTGGTACAGCACGTCGGTCGGGTACTTCTCGCTGCGCGACATCGCCTCGACGTCGCCGAGCAGGCCGAACACCCAGCCCTCGGACGGTTCCATGTCGTGGTTCCAGTCCCACCGCAGCGCGCGGTGCCGGATGCCCCAGCGCCCGTCGACCCGCTCCAGGTCGTCGATCATCCGGGCCGAGGTCAGCGTGTCACCGATCCGGCCGTCGGGGCGGCGGACCCGGGCGAAGGCCAGCACGTACGACTCGGCGCGGGCCGTGTCGCCGTCCACGTCGACGAGGACGTTCGTCAGCGCGTGCGTGCTGACGGCCTTCGGGTGGGTGATCGTGCGCCGCACCGAGGCGACGTACTCGCTCGCCGGGCCGGTGAACAGACCGCCGTGATCCTCGGTGGCCCCCGGCAGGTAACACGCCTCCAACGCGGCGACGTCTCCGCGGTCGATCGCGCGGAGGTAGCGAACGAGCAGGTCATGGACCTCTTGCTTGGCTAGCAACGTCTGGAGCGCGGCGTCCACTGGCGCTCTCCCTCCCGGTCCGGAGTCGTTGACGACTCGCTCTGCTTCCTGTAGTAATCCGTATCACACCGTTAACTGAAGTGTCATCAGGGAGGCGCCTTGCTGCAGGTCAACGAGGTGGCCATTCACTTCGGAGGGGTGCGGGCGCTCGACGGGGTCTCGTTCGAGGTCGAGCCCGGCCAGATCCTGGGGCTGATCGGCCCGAACGGCGCCGGCAAGACCACGCTGTTCAACTGCATCACCCGCATCTACCGGCCGACGGCGGGCTCGATCGGCTTCGACGGCCGGGACCTGCTGCGCACCGCACCGCACCGGCTCGCCGGAACCGGCATCACGCGCACGTTCCAGAACCTCGCGCTGTTCGGCACGCTCACCGTCTTCGAGAACACCCTCGCCGGAGGGCTCGCGCGCAGCCGCGCCGGGGCCCGGGCCCGCGCCTGGCAGATCCTCGAGCGGCTCGACCTGGTCGAGGTGGCCGGGCGGCCCGCCGCCGGGCTGCCATTCGGCACGCTCAAGCGCGTCGAGCTGGCCCGCGCGCTGATGGCCGAACCGCGGCTGCTGTTACTCGACGAGCCGGCCGGTGGCCTCACCCACAGCGAGGTGTACGAACTCGGCCGGCTCCTGGTCTCGCTCCGGGACGAGTACGGCTTCGCCGCACTCCTGGTGGAGCACCACATGGGCCTGGTGCTCGGCATCAGCGACCACGTCGTCGCGCTCGACTTCGGGCAGAAGATCTACGACGGCACCCCCGCCGGGGTCCGGGAGGACGAGGCCGTGGTCGCCGCCTACCTGGGCCGCGCGAAGTCCGGCGCCCGCCCGGAGGCCGCCGAGTCAGCAGCCGGTGCGGGCGCCGCGGAGCCCGATGGGCGTCCGGAGTCCGCGGAGGCCGCGCGATGAGCCTGCTCGACGTCAGCGACCTCACCGCCGGGTACGGCGGCCGGGACGTGCTGCACGGCATCTCGATGACCGTCGAGAAGGGGGACGTGGTCGTGGTCCTGGGCGCCAACGGCGCCGGGAAGACCACGACGATGCGTGCGCTCGCGGGGCTGATCGGCCGCCGCGGCACCGCGACCTTCGACGGCGCACCGCTGGGCCGCCGCCCCGACGAGATCGTGCGCCAGGGCATCAGCCTGGTCCCCCAGGGCCGCGGCACCCTCGACATCTCCGTCCTCGACAACCTCCGCGTCGGCGCCGCCGTGCGCACGGACCAGAAGCAGATCGCCGAGGACATCGAGCGCTGGTGCACGGTCTTCCCCGTGCTGGGCCGGCGCGCGAACCAGAAGGCAGGCACGCTCTCCGGCGGCGAACAGCAGATGCTCGCCGTCGCCCGCGCACTGATGAGCCGCCCCACGCTGCTGCTCTGCGACGAACCGAGCCTCGGCCTCGCCCCGATCGTCGTGCAGGAACTGTTCGCCACCCTGGCCGACATCAACCGCACCGACGGCACCGCGCTGCTGATCGTCGAGCAGAACGCCGAACTCGCGATGGACATCGCGAGCACCGTCTACCTGCTCGAAGTCGGCACGATCGCCGCCTCGGGCCCCGTCGAGCGCTTCCGCGAGGACGACACCGTCCGCGGCGCCTACCTCGGTTACTAGGAGCCTCACGTGGAGCTCTTCGTCGAACGTCTCCTGGCCGGTCTGACCAACGGATCGGTCTACGCGCTGCTGGCGCTCGCGCTGGTCGTGGTCTACCGGGCCACCGGCACGCTCAACTTCGCCCAGGGTGAGCTCGCGCTGTTCACCACGTTCGTCGCCTGGTGGCTGACGACGCTCGACGCGCCGGTGTGGATCGCGATCGTCGCCGCGCTGATCGTCGGGTTCGTGCTCGGCGCCGCGATCGAACGGCTGCTGATCCGCCCCGTTCAGCGCAAGAACGACATGGCCGTGCTCATCGTCGCGCTGGGCCTGTTCACCGGGTTGAACTCGCTCGCCGGTCTGCTGTGGAACTCCGAGACCAAGATCATGCCGAGCCCGTTCCCGAACGGCCTCGAGGACTACGTCAGCATCGGCGGCGCCCGGCTCTACGGCGACGCGCTGGGCGTCTGGGGTGCGCTGATCGTCCTGGTCGTGCTGATGACGCTGCTGTTCCGGCGCACCCGCATCGGCCTGCACATGCGTGCGGTGGCCGCGAACCCCGAGTCGGCGGCGCTGGCCGGTGTGCGCACCAGCCGCATCCTGATGATCGGCTGGGGCCTCTCCGGGGCGATCGGCGCGCTGGCCGGGGTGCTGGTCACGCCGCTGGCGCCGGAGCAGCTCGGCCTCACCACGATGTTCCACATCTTCATCGCCGCGTCGGCCGCGGCCCTGTTCGGCGGGCTCGACAGCCTCCAGGGCGCGGTGGTCGGCGGCATCACGATCGGCGTGCTCGAAGCCATGCTCTCGGGTTACGTCTCGTTCATCGGCGGCGAGCTGCAGCAGACCTCCGCGCTGCTGATCATCGTCGCGATCCTGTTCATCCGCCCGAACGGTCTGTTCGGCACGGCCCGGACGGTGCGCGTATGACGACCGCAACTCTCGCGAAGCCCGCGGCGAGCACGACCGCCCGCTTCACGATCGTCGAAGGCTCCTGGGAGCACCGCGGCATCCGCGCCGCCGGGATCGTCGTGGCCGCCCTCGCACTTCTGGCGGCCTCGCAGCTGACGAGCTTCCGCGTCGGCCAGTTCACGTCGGTGTTCATCATGGCGATCGCGATCATCGGCCTGAACCTGGTCACCGGGTACACCGGTCTGCTCTCGATCGGGCACTCGGCGTTCTTCGGGCTCGGCGCCTACACGACCGGTGTGCTCATCGTGCAGCTCGAGTTCTCCCCCCTGGCGACGATCCCGATCGCGATGCTGCTGACGTTCGCGCTCGGGCTGCTCGTCGGGCTGCCGTCGCTGCGTATCCACGGGCTGTACCTGGCGCTCGTCACGCTCGCGGTGGCGGTCGCGTTCCCGGAGATCGTGCGCCGCCTCGAGGGCCTCACCGGTGGCGCGGCCGGCATGGTCGTGCGCTCCCGGTACCTGGCGCCCCCGGAGTGGACCGGGCTGGTGCGGGCCCAGCGGGGCATCTGGATGTTCTGGCTGTCGGCGTTCGTCCTGGTCCTCGTCATGCTGTTCGCCCGGGGCCTGATCCGCAGCCGGTTCGGGCTGATGATGCGCACGGTCCGCGACCACGAGATCGCGGCCGCAGCGAGCGGCGTCGGCATCGCCCGGACGAAGATCCTCGTGTTCGGCGTCTCCGGCGCGATCACCGGCCTGGCCGGCGCGCTGTTCACGATGTACATCGGGGCGCTCTCCCCCGACGGCTCGTTCACGCTGCTCAAGTCGATCGAGCTGGTCACCGGCCTGGTGCTCGGCGGGGTCGCCACCCAGTTCGGGCCGCTGATCGGGGCGTTCGCCGTCGTCTTCCTGCCCTACTACACCTCGTCGTTCATGACCGGACCCCTCTCCGGCGTCCTGTTCGGCGCCGTGCTGATCGCCCTGTGCTTCCTGATGCCCGAGGGCATCGCCGGTCGTCTCGGAATCCTGATCCGCAAGGTCGTGACCGTGCTGCCACCCGACCATCCCTCGCTCCGCGAACGCTGACTACTCCCGCCACCGCCCCTCTCCCGCGGTGGCGCGCACGACCCACCCCCGGAAGGAACGCAATGAAGCGCAGACTCCTCATTCCCCTGGTCGTGGCCACCGTGGCGCTCTCCGCCTGCGGCAGCAACAGCGGCGCCGAGGACGACACCGCCGCCGGATCGTCGAGCGCCTTCGACGTCGAGAACTGCGCGGACCCGGACGCCGCCACCGCGAAGATCACCGACACGCTCAAGGTCGGCTGGTCGGCCGCCACGTCCGGGCCGCTGGCCGACGCGGTCGGCAACGTCATCGAAGGCATGGAGGCCCGGTTCGCGGTGGCCAACGCGGCCGGCGGCATCGACGGCGTGAAGCTGCAGGTGGTGGTGAAGGACGACGCGTTCAACCCGGAGCGCGCCCGCACCAACGTCGGCGAGCTGATCGAGAAGGACAAGGTCGACGTACTCGACACGTTCGGCTCCGGCCAGCTCGACGCGATGAGCGACGCCCAGAACGACGCCTGCGTACCGCTGCTGTTCGGGCAGGCCAGCGTGCCCGCCTACCGCGACGCGACGAAGTTCCCGTGGACCACCGAGTACCTGCCCTCGGCCGAGGTCGAGATGAAGGTCGTCGTCGAAGGGCTGAAGACGAAGTACCCGCAGGGGGCGAAGGTCGCGCTGGCCGCCAACCAGACCGAGTCCGGCCAGGGCTACGCCAACGGGTTCAAGAAGGCGATCGAGGGCACGAACTTCACGATCGCCAAGGAAGCGCCGCTGACCGACCCGAACACCGCCGCGTCGGCGTTGAAGGCGTCGGCCGCGCCGATCCTGGTCAACGCCGGGGTGACCACCGACTGCCTCGCGCTGACCCAGGCGATCGGCCGGGTCGGCTGGAAGCCCGAGACCGTGATCCAGCCCTCGAACTGCGCCGACGGCGCGACGCTCTACGCGCCGGCCGGTGCCGCCGCCGACCAGCAGCAGATCCTCAAGTGGCTCAAGGACCCGGCCGACCAGGCGTTCGCGTCCGACGCGGCCGTGCAGGAGTACCTGAAGCAGTCCGCGGCCAACGGCGCCGACTCCCCGACCAACAGCTACACGGTCAACGGCTGGGCGATCGGCGACCTGATGATCGACGTGTTCACCAACGCCGCGAAGTCGAAGGAAGGCCTGTCGCGGGCCTCGATCATGCAGGCCGCGCGTAACCAGAGCTACCAGCCGCCGATGTTCATCGACGGCATCAAGTTCACGATGACGCCGGACAAGTCGCTCGGCATCCAGGCGTTCCAGCCCTACACCTGGCAGGCCGGCGCCAAGCGGTTCACCTCGTCCGGCGACGTCATCGACATCTCGGACGGCCAGTGAGCAGGGGCCTGCACCCGGCGGAGAAGGTCGCCGACTACCAGGCCCGGGGCTGGTGGAGCGACGAGACCGTCGACCAGCTGTTCCGGGACCGGGTCGCGGAGCGCGGTGACCACCTGGCGATCGTCGATCCGGCGAACCGGGCGGCGCTGCTCGGCGGGGAACCCCGGCGCCTGACCTGGTCCGAGCTGGACGGTGAGGTGACCTGGCTGGCCGCCCGCCTGCTGGAGCTCGGGCTGCGGCGCGGCGACGTCCTCGGCGTGCAGCTGCCGAACACGGTCGAGCTGGCCGAGGTCTACCTCGCGGCCTGGACGATCGGGGTGATCGTCTCGCCGCTGCCGATGCAGTACCGCGAGCGCGAGATCGCCGAGATGGCGGCGCAGGCGTCGTTCCGCGCGTACGTCACGGTGGCGACGTTCGGCGGCCGGTCGCCGGCCGCCGAGGTCGCCTCGGTCCGCGATCGCCTCCCGGCCCTGGAGCACGTCGTCACCTTCGGGCGGCCGGGTGAGGGCGCCGCCTGGGTGCCGGTCCCGGCGTCGGCCGAGGACCGGAGCGCGGTCGACGCGCACCGGGCCGGCGACCCCAACGACCCGAACGACGCGCTGACGATCTGCTGGACGTCGGGCACCGAGAGCACCCCGAAGGGCGTGCCCCGGTGCCACCTGGACTGGCTGGCGATCTGCTGGGCCACCGTGGACGCGCCCCGTATGGTCGCCGCCGACGTGCTGCTCAACCCGTTCCCGATGGTGAACATGGCCGGGATCAACGGCATGTTCCTGCCGTGGCTGCGTACCGGGTGCGTGCTCGTCCAGCACCACCCGTTCGACCTCGGGGTGTTCCTGGGCCAGATCGCGTCGGAGCGGGTCACCTACACGGTGGCGCCCCCGGCGATGCTCTGGCTGCTGCTCTCCGACGACCGGCTGAGCAAGGCCGTCGAGACGTCCGCGCTGACCCGGATCGGGTCGGGCTCGGTGCCGCTGCAGCCGGAGATGGTGCGGGGCTGGCAGGAACGGTTCGGGATCGGCGTCATCAACTTCTTCGGGTCCAACGAGGGCATCGGCCTGCTCTCCGGCCCCGAGGACTTCCCGGACCCGGCCGAGCGGGCCCAGTTCTTCCCGCGGTACGGCGCGCCCGGGGTGACCTGGTCGTCCCGGTTGGCCGACCAGGTCACGGTGAAGCTCGTCGACCCGGTGTCGGGCGCCGAGGTGACCGCACCGGGGCAGCCGGGTGAGCTGCACCTGGGCGGCCCGACCGTGTTCGCCGGCTACCTGAACGGCGTCGCGCCGTTCGACTCCGACGGGTACCTGAAGACCGGGGACCTGTTCGAGATCGCCGGGGACCGCGGGCAGTACCTGCGGTTCCTCGACCGGGCCAAGGACCTGGTGATCCGCGGCGGGATGAACATCGCGCCGGCGGAGCTGGAAGGCCTGATCGGGGCGCATCCGGCGGTGGCCGACGTCGCGGTCGTCGGTGACCCCGACGACGTGCTCGGCGAGAAGGTCGCGGCGGTCGTCGTGCTCGCGCCGGGAGCGTCGCTGACGCTGGACGAGCTCGTCGCGTTCCTGCGCGAGCAGAAGATCGCGTCGTACAAGCTGCCGGAGCGGCTCGACGTGCGGGACGCCTTGCCCCGCAACCCTGTCGGCAAGGTACTGAAGCGGGAGCTACGCCGATGACCGACCTCGAGGTCGCACGCGCCATGTTCGATGCCTGGGACCGGCTCGACTGGGACGCCGCGATCGACCTGTTCGCCGACGACGGCGTGCTGCACAGCGTCATGCAGGAGCCGCTGGTCGGCAAGGAGGCGATCGCCGGGCGGCTGCGTGAGCTCGCGGCCGGCGCCACCTGGATCACGCTCGACGTCAAGACGCTCGGGATGATCGACGGGAAGGTGTTCGTGGAGCGGGTCGACCGGTTCGGGTTCAACGGGCACGAGGGCGAGGTCCCGGTCGTCGGCGTGCTGCGGATCGCCGACGGCAAGGTCACCGAGTGGCTCGAGTACTACGACCGGGCGACGCTGCTGCGCGGGATGGGTCTCTGACGTGTCCTGGGCCCACACGGTCGTGGCCGCGATGGGGCGGCGGCGCTCGGCCGTCGCCTTCCGCGGCCACGGCGTGGTCCGCACGCACGGCGAGTCACGCGACCGGGCGGTCCGGTTCGCCCACGCGCTGGGCGTGCGGCCCGGCGACCGGGTGGCGCTCGTCGTCGAGGACCGGGCCGACGCGGTCGAGGCCTACCTCGGGGTCGGCCTGACCGGCGCGACCGCGGTGCACGTCAACGACCGCCTGGCGGTGCCGGAGATCGCCGAGGTGCTCTCGCGCTCGGGCGCCGGCACGGTCGTCGTCACGGCCGGTCACGTCGAGCGCCTCGAGGAGCTGCTGGCCGGCTCCGGGCTGCGCGTCGTCACGCCGGCCGACTACCGGGACATGGTCGCGGCGGGGTCCACCGCCGTGCCGTCGACGCCCGGCGATCCCGACCTCCCCGGGATCGTCGGGTTCACCAGTGGCACCACCGGGCGCCCGAAAGGCGTGGTGCACACCCACCGCAACCTCGACGCGATCGTACGCCACATGCCCGCCCACGACGGGCTGCGCTGGGGTAGCCGCTGCGGGTTCACCGGCACGCTCGCGTTCGTCGCCGGGATCTGGGGTGTCGTGCTGCCCCACCTGTACGTCGGCGGTGAGGTCTCGTTCCAGGCCGGGCTCGACCCCGAGCGCTGGGTCGACCGGATGATCGCCGAGCGGACGAACTTCACCTACGCGCCGACGCCGCTGATGACCGCGTTCGCGGACGCCGTGCGGCGGCGCCCGGCGGTGCTCGACCACCTCGACGGCGTGCTGCACTCCGGGTCGCTCGCGCCGCGCGACGCGGTGGCGGACCTGGTCGACGCGATCGGCCCGCGGTACGTGGAGACGTACGGCATGACCGAGACCGGGGCGCCGGTGACCGCGACCGTGCCGGACGACTGGCGCGCGGGTTGCGCGGCGTCCGACCCCTACGCGAGCGCCGGGCGCGCGGTGCCGATCGCGTCGGTGTCGATCGTCGGCCCGGACGGAACGCCGCTGCGCGCGGGCGAGACCGGCGAGATCGTCGTCCGCAGCGAGACGCTGTTCAGCGGTTACCTGGACGACGCGCCGGCGGGCGACGCGCTGCGTACCGGCGACCTCGGCGCGCTCGACGACGCCGGTTACCTGTACGTCCGCGGCCGGTCGAAGGACATGATCGTCACCGGCGGCATGAACGTCTTCCCGGCCGAGGTGGAGCAGGTGCTCGCGCTCGGCGAGGGCGTCGCCGAGGTCGCGGTGTTCGGCGTCGCGCACCCGCGGTGGGGTGAGACGGTGACCGCCGCGGTGGTGCCGCGGCCGGGCGCGGCGGTGGACACCGCCGCGCTGGACGTGCTGGTCCGTGAGCGGCTCGCGTCGTACAAGAAACCGACGAGCATCCACGTGGTCGACGCGCTGCCGCGCACCGCGAGCCTGAAGGTACGCAAGGACGAGCTGCAGCGGAGGTTCGGTGCTTCCTGAGGTGTTGGCCGGGCTGCGGTTGCCGGTGCTGTGCGCCCCGATGTTCCTGGTGTCGGGGCCGGAGCTGGTGATCGCGGCCGCGAAGGCCGGGGTGCTGGGGGCGTTCCCGGCGCCGAACTGCCGGACCACCGGCGAGCTGGACGCGTGGCTCGGCACGATCACCGCGGCGGTCACCTCGCCGTGGGCGTTGAACCTGGTCACGCACCGCACGAACACCCGGCTCGCGGACGACCTGCGGCTGGTGGCCGAGTACCGGCCCCCGGTCGTGATCACCGCGCTGGGCTCGCCGGCCCCGGCCGTCGAGGTCGTGCACGCGTACGGCGGGCTGGTGATCGCCGACGTCGTCGACCTCCGGCTCGCGCGCAAGGCCGTAGCGGCCGGCGTCGACGGGCTCGGGCTGGTCTCGGCGGGATCCGGCGGGCACACCGGGCACCTGTCGCCGCTCGCGTTCGTCCCGGCGGTCCGGTCGTTCTTCGACGGGTTGCTCGTGGTCGGCGGCGGCGTCGCGGACGGCGCCGGGGTGCTCGGCGGGCTGGCGACCGGCGCCGACCTGGTGTCGGTGGGAACACGGTTCCTGGCCACCGCGGAGAGCCGGGCGGCGCCGGAGTACAAGCAGATGGTGATCGACCACGGCCCGGACGACCTGGTGATCAGCTCGGCCGTGACCGGCACCCCGGCGTCGTGGCTGCGCCCCAGCCTCGACGCCCACGGCATCGACCCGGCCGGGACGCTCGCCGGCGGCCGCGCCTACGACAGCGCGAACCCGGCCGCCCGGTGGCGGGATCTCTGGGCCGCGGGCCAGGGGCTCGGCCTGGTGACCGACGCTCCCCCGGTCGCCGAGGTCGTCGACCGACTGACGTCCGAGTTCGACGCCGCCCGCACCCGCCTCACCACGATCCGTCCGGTCTAAGGAAGGACTCGACCCGCGGCCGCGGGCTACCAGGCCACGACGCCCTGGCGGGACGGCTGGATCGTCCCTACCCGCAGGGACGACATCGTGATGTCGTTCTTCTCCGGCGCCGGGAAGTCCAGGAGTTCGGCGTTCAGCGGCGTCGTGGAGCCCGGCAGCGTCACCCGCAGCCCGTTGCCGACCCCGCACGAGCTGTCCCCTTTGGAGCACGGCGTCCACGTGATTCCCTGGAACGCCGTGGTCCCGGGCGGCAGCAGGAACGACACCGCGGGGCCGGGCTGGTCCACCGCGGCCGTCGGCACGGACACGTCCTCGTCGGCGGCGTTCGTCAGCGTGACCGTCGCCCGGCCGTCCAGCGTGCAGGCCCGCTCCGACGCGTTCTCCAGCGCGACCAGCCCGACCGGCCCGGACGGCTGCCGGGTGACGTCGACCTGGATGTCCTCGGCCGTGCACACGGCCGGATCCGCGGCCCGGGCGGCCGCGAACTCAACCGAGCAGGCCGGCACGGCGAGCAGCAGACCGACGCCGAGCAGGGCCAGGCGGCTTTTCATCAGAGGACATCCCTTCGATCGCCTACGTTCGCGTCGTCACCCATTGAACGCACGACGAAACCCGCGCTCCGTCGGCGCGACAACACACGGGATGTCCCTCATCGGACCCGAGTGGTCAGAGTTCCGCGAGTAAACGCCGCGCCTCGTCCGCCCCGGCGTCGTCCCCGGCCTGCGCGAACAACGCAGCACCCTCACGCAAGGCGGCCGCGGACTCCACCCGGTCCACCGCGGTCAGCGCCCGCCCCAGCGCCACCAGCGCCCCGGCCAGGAAACGCAGCCAGCCGCGCGTGCGCCACAGCGCCACCGATTCACGCAGGTACCCCACGGCCTCCACCGGCCGGCCGGCCCCGAGCGCGATCTCCCCGAGGATCCCGAGCGCGTCGGCGACGTGGTGCGGCATGTTGTACTCACGAGCCGTCGCCAACGCCTCCTCGGCGGCCAGCGACGCGTCCTCGTCCCCGCGCTGCAACCGCACCCGCGCCAGGCAGATCAACGTCAGCGTCTCGGTGTAGAGGTCCCGGTGGCGCCGCGAGATCGCCAGCGACTCGGCGAGGTAGCCCTCGGCCTCGTCGAGCAGGCCCGCCCGCCCGAACCCGATGCCGAAGAACTGCAGGACGGTCGCCTCGCCGCGCGGGTTGCCGAGCACCCGGGCCCGCTCCAGCGCCAGGTTCAGGTGCTCCAGCGCCTGCCCCAGGTCACCGGACTCCCCGGCCGCCACGGCCAGCGCCAGGTGGGCGCGCGACTCCCCGCCCACGTGCGCGGCGGCCGAGGCCCACTCCAGCGATTCGCGGGCGGCGCTCATCGCCTCGGCGTGACGTCCGGTGGCGGTCAGCGCCCACGAGCGCATCACCCCGGCGTCGGCCATGCCGCCGTGCTCGCCGACCTCGCGGAACAGTTCCTGCACCCGGATCGCCTCCGCGTGCTGCCTGGTCATCGCCTCGGTGCTCTGGTCGTCGGTGATCCAGGTGGTCAGGTCGGCCAGCCCGCGCCGCGCCACCGCCTCCCCCCGCCGGTCGCCCGCCGCGCGGCACGCACCCACGACCAGGCGGTTCGTCGTGGCCCACTCGGCGTACATCCCGCGCAGGTCGAAATACTTCTCGCAGCGCTGGGCGAGGTCGAACGCCACGTCGGTGCGCCCCGCCGCGCAGGCCTGGCGGACCAGCGCACGCAACGCGACCTGCTCGGCGTCGAACCAGTCGACGGCCGACACCCCGGACAACTCGCACCGGACCTCGTGGACGTCCGGGCGGAACGCCCGGCTCTCGATCTGCGCCCAGGTCGGGCCGGGAATGCCGGGTTCGAGCGCGGAGGCCACCGCCAGCCAGGCGCCCAGACCGCGGCGCAGGGCCTCCTCGTCGTCGCCCTCGGCCGCGGCCCGGTCGCGGGCGTAGAGGCGCACGAGGTCGTGGAAGCGGTAGCGGGTCTGGCCGGCGGGGTCCGTGCCGACGGCCGAGAGCACGTGGGCGTCGACCAGGTCGTCGAGGTCACGCGCGGCGCGTTCGGGCTTCTCGTCGGAGAGCACGGTGGCCAGCCACCCGGCGAAGTCGGGGACGTCGAGCACGCTCAAGCGCCGGAACAGCGCCCGGGCGGACGGCCGGAGCCCGTCGTCGCTCAGCGCCAGCGACGCGCGGACCCGCAGGTCACCGGCGTCGAGCCGGTCGAGGCGCCGGTTCTCGTCGCGCAGCAGGGCCACCAGGTGCGACACCGTCCAGCCGGGGCGCGCGGTCAGGCGCGCGCCCGCGATGCGCACCGCCAGCGGCAGACCACCGCAGAGTCCGACGACGGCCGCGGCGTCGGCGTCGTGGTCGTCGACCCGGGCGTCGTCGACGATCCGGGACAGCAGCCGCACGCCGTCGTCGGCGTCGAGCACCTCGAGCTCGGTCCAGCGCGCACCCTCCAGACCGGACAGCCGCACCCGGCTGGTGACCAGCACCGTGCAGCCCGCCGCCCCCGGTAGCAGCGGCCGGACCTGGGCCTCGGTGGCGGCGTTGTCGAGCACGACGAGAACCCGCCGCCCGGTGAGCAGCGTGCGGTAGAGCTCGGCCCGTTCGTCGGCGTCGGTGGGCACCGCGGGGCTCGGGACGCCCAGCGCCCGCAGGAACCGGCCCAGCACGTCGGCGGGGGCGACCGGGTCGGGCCCGGCACCGGCCAGGTTCACGTACAGCTGACCGTCCGGGTACGCCGGCGCGGCCGCGTGGGCGACGTGCACCGCGAGCGTCGTCTTGCCGACCCCGGCCATCCCGGTGATGCCGAGGACCGACAGCCCCGCCGGTGGGGTGTGCGGCGTCAGCACCTTGAGCAGCCGGCGCACCTCGGACACCCGGCCGGTGAAGTCCGGCACCGCCGGGGGTAACAGGGCCGGGTGACGCGGTGCCGCCGTAGCCCCGTCGTCGTCACGGATCGCCCGGTAGAGCTCCTGGAGTTCCGGCGAGGGCTCGACGCCGAGCTCGTCGCGCAGCACCGCGCGCAGCGTCTCGTAGGCCGCGAGCGCCCGGGCGCGGGCCCCGGTGACCCGCAGCACCCGCAGGTACTGGCCCCAGAGGCGCTCGCGCAGCGGGTGTTCCGCGGTCGCGGCGGCCAGCTCCCCGACCAGCCCGGCGTGGTCGCCGAGCGCCAGCCGGGCCTCGACGCGGTCCTCGATCGCGGCCAGCCGGGTCTCGGTCAGCCGCGTGACGTGCGGGGCCATCCACGGCGCGTCGGCCAGATCCGGGACCACCGGCCCGCGCCACAGCTCCAGCGCGCGGGTCAGGACGTCCAGGGCGTCCGCGGAGCGCTCCTGCTCGAGCGCGCGACGGCCCTCGGCGGCCAGGCGCTCGAAGACCGCGGCGTCGCAGTCACCGGCGGCGACGTCCAGACGGTACCCGGCGGCCGACGTGACCAGCCGGGCCGCCCCACCCGGCGCGACCTGATCGAGGACCTGGCGCAGCCCGAACACGTACGAGTGCAGGTTCGCCCGCGCCGACGACGGCGGGTCGGCGCCCCACAGCGCGTCGACGATCTCGTCCGATCGCACCAGTGAGGAGCCGCGCAGCAGCAGCAACGCGAGCAGCGCCCGCTGCTTGCGCCGGCCCACCGCGATCCGGGAGCCGTCGGGCGCGCGCACCTCGAAACTGCCCAGCAGGCGAAACGCACTCATGAGCCCTCCCGGCCAGCGGAGGTCTACAGTAGACGAGCCCAGTGTTTACCCCGGAGGCAAATGTAACTCGCGCGATGATGTGCGGGTGGACCTCATCCTGGTGCCGTTCAATTCGTCCGGAGCCGCCGACGGGGTGGCGCGGGCCCCCTCGGCGCTGCTCGACGCCGGTCTGGCCGCCCGCCTGCCCGGCGCACGGGTGGTGGACGCGGCCGTCCCCACCGGCGACGCGGCCCGGGGCCCGAGCGGTCTGGCCTCGGAGAACGCGCTGGCGGCGATGGTGGAGTCGGTGAGCGAGCGGGTGCTCGACGCGTGGGCCGCCGACCGCCTGCCGGTCGTGCTCGGCGGGGACTGCCCGGTGCTGCTGGGGGCGCTCCGCGCCGCCGACCGGCGCGGCTACGGGGCCGGGCTGGTCTTCGTCGACGGTCACGAGGACGCCTGGGACCCGCACCGCTCCCCGACCGGAGAGGCCGCCGACAGCGAGATCGCGCTGGCGCTGGGGTGGGTTCCCGGCTACCCGCCGGTGCTGCGCCCGGCCGACCTGGTCCAGCTCGGCCCGCGCGACGCGGCCGAGCTGACCGGGGCGGGCCAGCCGAGTCTCGCCGACCGGGTCGCCGTGCTCCCCGGCGAGCGGCTGGCCGCCCCCGGTGGCCTCGAGACCGCACACCGGATGGCCGCCGGGCTCGTCGCCCGCACCGAGCACTGGTGGCTGCACGTGGACCTCGACGTGCTGAGCACCGAGGCGCTCCCGGCGGTGGACTACCCGCAGCCCGGCGGGCTGTCCTGGGAGCAGCTGGAGACCCTGACCGGGCAGCTGCTCACGATCGGCGGCTGCGGCGGGCTGAGCGTCACGATCTACAACCCCGACCTCGACGGCGGCGCGGCCGCGGACCGGATCGCGTCCTACGTGGCGGACGCGTCACGCGTAGCGGCTGGGGGGCACCGGTAGGCCCAGGTTCTCCCGGTGGGTGCGGCCCCGGTACTCCCCGGAGTAGACACCCCGCTTCGTCAGCTCCGGCACCACCAGGTCGACGAACTGGTCGACGCCGACCGGGATCGACGAGAACGCGAGCATGAACCCGTCGGCCGCGCCGGCCCGGTAGCGCTCGGTCATCCAGTCGGCGATCGTGTCGGGCGTACCGACGAGGAACCGCCGCCGCAGCAGCGCCCGGTTGACCTCGCGCAGCGTGAAGGTGCCCGACCCGACCAGCCGGCCGATCTGCTCCTGCACCGAGCGCACCTGGTTCGTCGGCACCGACAGGTCGGGCTGGAACCTCTCGTCCATCGGGTGCCGGCTGACGTCGAACTGGAGGTAGTGCGACAGCCAGTCGAGCGAGAGCCGCTCCGGGGTGAGCGCCTCGATCCGGTCGAGGTACTCCTCGGCCTCGCGGAGCGTCTCGCCGATCACCGGGGAGAGCGCGGGCAGCACCTTGAGGTGGTCGGGGTTCCGGCCGTTCGCGGCGGCCCGCGCTTTGTAGTCGTCGTAGAGGATCTTCGCGCCGCGGACCGCGTTGGTGCCCATCGTGAACACCGCCTCGGCGGTGGCGCCGGCCAGCGCCCGGCCCGCCTCCGACGCCCCGGCCTGGAAGATCACCGGGCGGCCCTGCGGCGGCCTGGCGATGTTCAGCGGGCCGCGGACGGTG
The DNA here is from genome assembly GCF_000585375.1 of Cryptosporangium arvum DSM 44712. Taxonomy (NCBI): domain Bacteria; kingdom Bacillati; phylum Actinomycetota; class Actinomycetes; order Cryptosporangiales; family Cryptosporangiaceae; genus Cryptosporangium; species Cryptosporangium arvum. The sequence continues at coordinate 4,681,066 of NZ_KK073874.1, read as the reverse complement.
AAGAACTCGCCGCGGTGCTCGAGCGTGTGCAGCTTCGTGGCGTCGGCGAAGTACCCCGACTCCTTGTCGTAGCGGAACGCGTCGTCGTCCCAGCTGTCCCAGAGACCGTTGACGACCTCGATGAACTCCGCGGCCCGCCGGTAGCGCACCGCGTGGTCGAGGTTCGCGTCGCGGCCGAAGTTCCAGGCCTCCTCGTCACTGGCGCTGGTGACGACGTTCCAGCCGGCTCGTCCTTCGCTGAGGAAGTCCAGCGAGGCGAGTTTGCGGGCGATGGGGAACGGCTCGTTGTAGGTGGTGGAGACGGTCGCGGCGAGCCCGATCCGCTCGGTGACCTGGGAGAGGGCGCCGAGCAGCGTGAAGGGCTCCGGGCGGATGTTCACCACGTGGTCGATCCCGGAGGCGAACCGGTCCCAGACGTAGAGCTCGTCGGCGATGAACAGCGTCGCGAAGCCGCCGCGCTCGGCCGTGCGGGCGAAGTTCCGGTAGTACCCGAGGTCCAGGTACCGCTCGGGCTCGGCCCCGGGCAGCCGCCAGCTGGCGAGGTGCTCGCCGCCCGGATAGAAGATCATGGCACCGAGGATCATGCTCATGCCCCGGATGCTAATCCCGTCCGGTGAGCACGAAACGGCGCTTTTCGCGCAGGTAGCCGACGACATCCGCGGGCGCCTTGTCCGGCGAGCCGGCGTCGTAGGGCGGCTGCGGGTCGTACTCGATGCCCAGCTGCACCGCCTGCGCGACCCAGTCGCCGCTCTGGAGGCCGACCAGGGTCAGCGCCATGTCGATGCCGGACGAGACCCCGGCGGCGGTGAGGTACTTGCCGTCGCGTACCACCCGCTCCCCGGTCGGCTCGGCGCCGAAGGCCGGGAGCTGGTCGAGCGCGAGCCAGTGCGACGTCGCGCGCCGCCCGCGCAGCAGCCCGGCCGCGGCCAGCAGCAACGAACCCGAGCACACCGACGTCGTCCAGGTGCTGGTGGCGTCGGTGTGGCGGAGCCAGTCGTGGATCGGGCCGTCGGACATCAGGTCGGCCTGGCCGTGGCCGCCGGGGACGACGACGACGTCTGGGCTCGTTATTTCGTCGAGCGTGGCGTCGGCGATCAGGCCGAGGCTGCCGATCTCGGTGCGCACCGGCCCGGTCCGCTCCCCGACGAACACGACCTCGTCGCCGGGGACCTTGCTGAACACGTCGTAGGGGCCGACCGCGTCGAGCGCGGTGACCTTCGGGTAGAGCAGGATCGCGAACAGCATCAGCGGTGACCTCCGGCGAATCGGCGCCGATAGTCGCCGGGCGCGACGCCCAGCGTCCGGACGAAGGCACGGCGCATCGCCTCCGTCGTCCCGTATCCACAGCGGCGCGAGACCACGTCGACGCTCTCGTCGCTCTCCTCCAGCACGCGGCGCGCGGTCTCCAGCCGCACCGCGTCGACGTACCGCCCGGGAGTGCGCCCGACCTCGGCCGCGAACGCGCGGGCGAACTGCCGCGGCGAGAGGTTCGCGCGGCGGGCGAGCGCCTCGACGCTCAGGTCGGCGTGCGGGTTGTCGGCGATCCAGCGTTGCACCTCACGCAGCCCGGGCCGGTCGGCGACCTGGGCCGAGAGCTGCGTCGAGAACTGGGCCTGGTTGCCCGGCCGGCGCAGGAACATCACCAGGTGCCGGGCGATGTGCAGCGCCACCTCCCGCCCGAGGTCCTCCTCGACCAGCGCCAGCGCCAGGTCGAGCCCGGCGGTGACCCCCGCGGAGGTGGCGACCGGACCGTCCCGGACGAAGATCGGCTCCGGGTCGACGCCGACCTCCGGATAGCGTTTCGCCAGCGTGTCGCACACCCGCCAGTGCGTGGTCGCCCGTCGGCCGTCGAGCAGGCCCGCCTCGGCGAGCAGGAACGCACCGGTGCACACCGAGACCAGCCGGGTGGCCTCCCCCGCCCGCGCCCGGAGCCAGTCCACGACGTCCGGATCGAGGTCGCGGGTGCCTTCCCCGCCGGGGACGACGAGCGTGTGCGGCGTGTCCGCGGCCGCCAGGCCGACATCGGGGACGAGCGTCAGCCCGCTGGACGCCCGCACCGGGTCCCCGCCGGGGCTCGCGGTGGCGAGCCGGTAGGTGCCCGGTACCACCCGGTTCGCCCCGGCGAAGACCTCGAGCGGGCCGGTCACGTCGAGGCTCTGCACCCCGTCGAACAACACGACCAGTACCGATTGCATGACGTCAGCCTGGCGGGCCTCGCCGGTGGCAGCAATGTCGTTGTTCCCACCTTTTCTGCCGCCTAGAAGTCCCCCTCGGCGACCTGGAAGCAGACCAGCCCGAGCCGCCGCCACATCCGGACCACCTGGTCGCGGTCGTCGAGGACGAACAGCACGTCGAAGCGCTTGCGCAGGAACCGCTCGTAGAGCTCACGTTTGACCAGGTCGTCGCGGCGGTTGTCGCCGGCGCGGCGCATCAGCAGGTGCTCGTACGGCACGTCGAGGTGGTGGGTCAGCCAGGACTCGGTCTGGCGGCGGCACGTCTCGTCCCGGCCGGACAGCACGACGATCGTGTGCCCGGCCGCCGAGAGCGCACGGACCGCCGCGACGACGGCGGCCACCGGCGCGTCCTCGCCGACGCGGTGCCAGTCGAACGGCGAGCGGTCGGTGACCCGCGTCGCGAGCGTGCCGTCGACGTCGACGAGCACGGCGGAGGGCTTCACAGGTACTCCTTCCGGACCCGCCGCAGCCAGGCCTCGACCGCCGGCTCGTCCGGGGCCGCCGGGAGCGGCGACGTCGCGTCCGCGAACTTCTCCCGCGCCGCGGCCAGCACGGGGCGGGCCACCTCGGGATCGACGGCCACCCGGTCGCCGAACTCGCGGTAGCGCTCCGGGTCGTCGACGCGCAGCCGCAGCTGCCCGGTCACGTAGTACTCGTAGCCCTGGTCGAGCAGCCGCAGCAGGTGCCGCGCGTGCTTGGACCGGCGTTTGCGCATCTTCGACTGGAACTGACCGGTCGTCAGCAGGCGCTTGAACTGGGCGGTGGCGTAGCCGAAGTACGCGTTGCGGACGCCGTCCGCGCTGGCGAACGCGCCGCGCAGCCCGACCAGTTCCTCGCCGAGCGGCGCGGACCGCTCGTAGGAGGGCAACCAGAGCAGCTCGGTGACCGTCGGGTTCGACGACAGGCAGAGCATCGCGAACTTGCGGGCCTCGTGCACGGTGCGGTCCGGGTCGTGCTCGACGATCGTGGCCGCCCGGTCGATCGGCAGGCGCAGCCCGTGCAGCTCGACGGTGGGCACGGCGTACACGCCGAGCCGATCGACGTCGGAGCCCGCGTGCGCGAGCCCGTAGGCCGTCGATCCGACGACGCCGAGAAGCAGGGTGTTCACGGGGTCAATGGTCCCGGTCGGCACCAAAGGCTTAAATGTCAGGCTTGCATCCGGTACCCGGGTACAGGCTTACCGTCAGGTCATGACCGCATCGACGCACGACCCGGGGTGGGTGCCGTCCGCGTGCACCCTCCCCCCGCCCGAGCAGCCGCAGCGGGTGGCCGAGTTCGACGCGCTGTTCGCCGCCGCGCTGCGTCGGGTGGAACGTCCCGCGCCCACCCGGCTCCGGCTGGTGCTGCGCGACGCCGCCGGGCGGCGCGCCGCCGTCGAGGACCTGGCCGCCCGCGAGACGTCCTGCTGCGCGTTCGTCACCTTCACGCTGGCCGGCGCGGACGGCGAGTTGCTGCTCGACGCCGAGGTGCCGGCTGCGCAAACGGACGTGCTCGACGCGCTGGCCGCCCGCGCCACCGCGGCGGCGTCGTGACCGGGCCCGGGTTACGCAGCGGCGAGGTCGCCGCCGCGGCCGGGGTGAACCCGCAGACCCTGCGCTACTACGAACGCCGCGGGTTGCTCGCCGAGCCGCGGCGCTCCCCCGGCGGGCACCGCCTCTACCCGGCCGGAACGGTCACGCTGCTGCGGGTGGTCAAGGCCGCACAGCGACTCGGCTTCACCCTCGACGAGGTCGCCGACCTGCTCGAGGCCGGGCGCCACCGGCACCGCGCCGACGCGGGCCTGCAGGCCCGCGCCCGGACCAAACTCGCCGAGATCGACGCCCGCCTGGCCGACCTGCACACGATCCGCGACACTCTGGCCGACGCCGTCGACGCGGGCTGCGACGACCTGATCACCTGCGCTGACAGCCCGCGCTGCCCGCTGCCGTTCAGCGACCTGGCCGAGGTCTCCGGCGCCGCGGAGCGCACCGCGGAGCCCCGGGCCGACACGTGCGGCACCCCGGAGCGCACCGCGCAGACTAGGCCCGACACGTGCGGTACTCCGGCGCGCACCGCGCAGACTAGGCCCGACACGTGCGGTACTCCGGCGCGCACCGCGCAGACTAGGCCCGACACGTGCGGTACTCCGGCGCGCACCGCGCCGCCCCGGGTCGACGCCTGCTGTGCGCCGGTCGAAAGGAGTGCCCCGGAATGACGAGCCGCGTTGCGCTCACCGCATCACCGTCCCGTCGGTCGCGCGGACGGTTCCGGGCCCGGCTCACCGCGGCCGCCGCCACGATCGCCGCAGCTTTCGGCGTGGTGGTGGCCTGTGCTGCGTCCCGCCGCTGGTCGGCGCCGGGTTCCTGACCGCAGGCGCAGCCGCCGGGCTGCGTGACGTCCTCCTCGACGCGGGCGCCGTCCTCCTGCTCACCGCAGGCGGCCTCGTGCTCCTCCGGCGCCGCCGTACCGGCTCCGGCTGCGCCGACGACTGCGGGTGCTGATCCGGACTCGCCGGCCCGGGGTCGGGCAGTGCTCAGCAGTCTGGCGGCGCGGCGAGCGCGCTGCAGACGGTCAGCGGCGTGCACCACAGTGGCATACCGGCCAGCCGGGCGGCGGCGCGGTTGCCGCCGATCGCTACCGGCCGCCGGTCGGCTACCGGCTACCGGCTACCGGCTACCGATCAGCGACCAGCGACCAGCGACCAGCGGATGGTGACCACGGCGAGCGACGCGCCTAAACCGGGGGTGAAATGCCCAGACCGGGCGTGACCGGGGCGAAGCGCACCGGCCGGGCGTGACCGGTGAAATGCCCAGACCGGGCGTGACCGGGGCGAAGCACACGGGCCGGGCGTGACCGGTGAAATGCCCAGGCCGGGCGTGACCGGGGTGATTTGCCCGGGCCGGGCGTGATGGGATTGCCGGTGTGACCGTCGCGCGATCGTTGCTGCTCTTCGCCCTGGCCGCGCTGGCCGAGATCGGCGGCGCCTGGTTGATCTGGCAGGGCTGGCGCGAACACCGCGGTGTCCTCTGGATCGCCGGCGGCATCCTCGCCCTCGGCGCGTACGGGTTCGTCGCCACGTTCCAGCCCGACCCGAACTTCGGCCGGATCCTCGCCGCGTACGGCGGCATCTTCGTCGCCGGGTCGCTGGCCTGGGGCATGGTCGTCGACAAGTTCCGCCCCGATCGCTGGGACGTGATCGGCGCCGCGATCTGCCTGGTCGGCGTCGCCGTGATCATGTACGCCCCGCGCAGCACCTGAGCCCCGCAGCGCGACAAGGCGCCACAGCGGCCCGGGATGGGACGGGACAACGCGGGACGGCGTGGGACGGGACCGCGCGGGACGCGCAGCGCGGGACGCGTGGCCACACCGGCGCGGCACGGGGCAACGCGGGACGGGACAACGCGGGACGGCGTGGGACGGGACAACGCGGGACGGCGTGGGACGGGACCGCGCGGGACGCGCAGCGCGGGACGCGGGGCCACACCGGCGCGGGACGGGACAGCGCGGGACGGGACAACGCGGGACGCGGGCACACGGGGACGGGACGGGACGGCGCAGGACAGGCTGGCGGGGTCAGGTGCCGCTCAGTGCCGGTGAGCCGCCCGGACGGGCCGGGCCGCCGCGGTCGGGCCCTGGGGCGGCGGAGGCGGGCGGGTCCGCCGGCTTCCCGGAGGCTCCACCCTCGGGCGGTCCGGCCGATCCCCCGGCAACGTCCCCGTCGGGTGGCCCCGCCGAGGAAGAGTCGGCCTCCGGCGGCGTGGGCGTCTCCGCGAACAGATCGCGCCCGCGGACGTCACGCAGCAGCTGGTAGGTGGTGAGCACCAGCGCGACGAGCATCAGCGCGGCCAGCCACTTGCGGTCCAGGTAGGTGCCGGGCGGGCCACCCCGCAGCATGAACGGCAGGTACGACAGGAACGACGCGGCCTGCACGATCAGCGGCAGGTACCAGCGCTTCGGCACGTGGAAAGCGAGGATCAGCGTCAGGACGTCGGCGAGGTAGAAGTACCGTTCGTGCATCCGGGGCTGCAGGAACGGCACGATCAGCGCGAAGCTCGCCGCCGCGGTGACGATCCGGGTGTGGTCGAGCTCGGTGCGGGTCGCGATCAGCACCCAGCAGATTCCCAGCACCGCGGCCCCGGCCAGCAGCGTCCCCAGCGACGCGAGTTCCAGCGCGCCGGTGCGCACGTCGAAGAACTGGAACACGGTGGGGCCGCCGCGGGTCAGCCGGGCGGGGTCGTCCAACTGGTGGAAGTAGAGGGTCAGCACCTCGACCGGGTCCCGTCCGAGCAGCATGATCGGGACGTCGACCGCGACGTACACCAGCGGCAACGCGAGGAGCGTGCGCCAGCGGACCTTCCCGGCCAGCAGGAGCAGCGCCAGCGTCGGGACGATGAAGATGCCCAGCGGCTTGAACGCGTAGGCCAGCGCGCAGAACGACACCGCGACCCAGTGCGAACCGCGCAGCAGGTGGTAGAGCGCGCCGACGGCGAACGACGCCCAGATCGAGTCGCACTGGCCGTACATCGACGCGTTGATCACGACCGTGGGCAGGAACGCGACGATCAGCGCGGCCGCCGCCGGCACCCGCCACCCGGCGTAGCGCAGGCCCACGATGCGGAAGACGTACCAGGAGAGCAGCACGTCGAACAGGACGAAGATCGCCTTGAGGTTGTACAGGAGTTCGCCGGGCAGCCACCCGGCGAGCATCAGCAGGTACAGGAACGGCGCGTTGTAGTTGCCGATCGGCGAGCCCGGACCGTTCTGTTCCAGGTGGGCGTACCACTGGAAGAAGATCTCCATGTCGCCGGTGACGTAGTCCCGTCCGACGTAGCGGGTGGCGACCGCGATGAGCAGCAACGCAGCGAGCAGGGCCCACTCCGATGCCGGTACGGAACGTAAGCGCTGCACAGGTGTCTCCGTCGGCAGTGGCGGATGGGGCGAGTGTAAGGACGTTGTCTACTGTGGCTACTATCCGTGCCGAGGAAGCCGCCGCGGAGAAGGATTCGGTGACGATGAGCGCGTCGACCCCGGCCTGGATGAGGCCCGACCCCGAGCAGACCGGGGTGGACTTACGGACCGACGTACCGCATTCCGCGCGGATCTACGACTACATCCTCGGCGGCAAGGACAACTTCCCGCCGGACCGCGCCGCGGGTGACCTGTCGCTGGCGGGCTGGCCCGGCGTGCGGACGTCGATGCAGCAGAACCGGTACTTCATGAACCGGGCGGTCCGGTACCTGGCCGAGAAGGCCGGCATCCGGCAGTTCCTCGACGTCGGCACCGGCATCCCGACCGCGCCGAACCTGCACGACGTGGTCCAGGCCGTCGCCCCGGAGTCGCGCGTCGTCTACGTCGACAACGACCCGATCGTGCTGGCGCACGCCCGGGCGCTGCTGACGAGTTCGGCCGAGGGCCGGACGGTCTACGTCGACGCCGACCTCACCGACCCGGAGTCGATCCTGTCGTCGCCGGAGTTCACCGACACGCTCGACCTGACGCAGCCGGTGGCGCTCTCGGTGATCGCGGTCGTGCAGTTCATCCCGGACGAGGTCGCCTACGCGGTGGTCCGCCGCCTGATGGACCGGTTGCCGAGCGGAAGTTTCCTCGCGCTCTCGACCGCCACCGGGGACATCGGCGAGGGTATCCACCGGGCGGCCGCGGCGTACCGGGAGCAGGGCATCTTCGTCGCGCTGCGCGACAAGGGCGCGGTGGAGAAGTTCTTCGAGGGCTACGAGCTGGTCGATCCCGGGGTCACGCTCACCAACGAGTGGCACCCGGACGAGAAGGCGCTCGGCGTCCCGCACGGTGACTCCGCGATGTACGCGGGCGTGGCCCGCAAGCCGTGACTTAACCGGAGGCGCTCCGCCGGGCCGCTCCCGTATCCTCACCGCATGACTTTCGGTGGTGAGGCGGTCGTCGTAGCGCTCCGGTGAGCGCGCCCCGGGTGCGCAGCCCCCGTGAACTGCGCCGGCAGCGACGCGCCCGGCCGCACCGCTGCTGGGACCATCTGATCGCCGCGCCGCTCTGGCCGTTGCACGGCGCGAACCTCGGCACGCTGCTGCGGACCTGCGACGCGGTCGGCGCGTGCCTGGCCGTGCCGCGCCTGCCCTGGGTCGACGAGGCGCTGGCCCGCGGGAACACGCTCCGGCGGCCGGCGTGCGTGCACCGGCTCGGCCGGGACGTCGTGGGCTGGCTGGGCACGCAGCGTGCGGCCGGCTCGGCGATCGTCGGGGTGGAGCTGGCCGACGAGGCCGTGCGGCTCGCCGATCTGCCGGCCGCGCGCCGCCGGACCGTGGTCGTCCTCGGACACGAGCAGAGCGGCATCCCGCCGGAGGCCCTGGAGGTGCTCGACGTGACGGTGGAGATCCCGATGGTCGGCAGCGGCGCGAGCCTGAACGTCGCGGTGGCCGGTTCGCTGGTGCTGTACCGGCTGGCCGGCCTGCTGTGAATTACTATTTGTGCAGTTATGGGCGCTTGGCGGGGACGACTCAGCGCAGTGGTCGCGCTGTGCCTCGTCGTGGTGTCCGGGGTCGTGGTGTCCGGGCTCTGGTTCTCGGGCGCGCGGGCGGCGGCTCCCGCGTCGAGCGTCGGCAGTGACTTCTGGGTGGCGTTCAGCAGCAACTCGTCGACGAGTGCGGTGGCCTTGTTCTTGTACGTGACCGGCGCGGAGGCCACGACCGGGACGGTGACCTGGCCCAACGGCACGTCGACCGCGTTCGGTGTCACTCCGGGCGCGCCCACCCGCATCCCGGTGGACGCCACGCTCGCGGCCTCGGGCGCCGACGCCACCACGAACGTCGGCATCCACGTCACGGCCGCGAAACCGGTGAGCGTGCAGGGTCTGAACTCCAACACGACGAGCGCGGACGGGTTCACCGCGCTGCCCACCGCGCACCTCGGCACGCGCTACCGGGCGGCGTCCTACGGCACGGTCAGCGCGTCCTGCCCGAGCCGCCTGATCGTGGTCGGCACGCAGGACGGCACCGCGGTGACCGTCACGCCGTACGCGCGTCTGGGCGCGCGCACGGCCGGGACACCGTACGTCGTGACCGTGAACCGGGGTGAGGCGTACACGGTGACCGCCGGGGTGGGCTACGACGTCACCGGGTCGCTGGTGACCGCCGTGGCGCCGGTCGCGGTGTTCGCCGGCAACGACTGCGGGGTGATCGGGTCCGGCGGCGGATCGGATCAGCTGTTCGAACAGCTGCCGCCGGTGTCGGCCTGGGGGACGACGTTCCTGCCGGTGCGGTTCGCGAAGGACGCCGGGGGCGACCCGGTGCGGGTGGTGGCCGACGCCGACGGCACCGTCGTGCGCGTGAACGGCACGGTCGTGGCGACGCTCTCGGCCGGACAGACGTTCGAGCAGGTGCTGGGGACCACCGGCAACAGCGGGACGGTGATCGCGACCAGCCGGCCGGCCCTGGCCGCGCAGTACCTGGTGCGCGGCGCGTACACCGGCTGGGGCCTGAACGGGACCTACGGCGACCCCGCGATGACGCTCGTGCCGCCGGCCGAGCAGTACCTCGCGGAGTACGCGTTCAGCGTGCCCGTGTACCTGCCCGACACCCCGCAGACCGTGTTCCCGTTCAACGCGATGAACCTGACCGTGCCGGCCGGGGCGGTGAGCAGCGTCCGGCTGGACGGGGCCCCGCTGGCCGCCGGGTCGTTCGCGCCGGTGGGTTCGAGCGGGTTCTCCTCGGCGCAGGTGCGCGTCGGCGAGGGACCACACGTCGTCCGGGCCGACGCTCGCTTCGGCGTGGTCGTGTACGGCTCGCACAACTACGTGTCGTACGCGTATCCGGGTGGCGCGGGGTTGACGCCGGTCGGGACCGTGACGTCGGTGACGCCGGACCTGGCCACGCAGACCGTGGCCACCGGCGCGAGCGCGTGCGTCACCGCCGCGGTGGGGGCGGCGGGGGTGTACGTGGGCTTCCGGGTCGGTGGCGCCAATCCCGGGGAGGGGGAGGTGATGAGTGAGGCCGACGGGACCGCCCGCTTCTGTGCGACGGGGGCGGTGGACGGTACCGACACGGTGACGATCACCGCGGGGGCGGCGAGCGCTCTGGCCACGATCGTTCGCACCGCGCCGGCGCCGTCGGTGACGCCGAGCGACTCCGCTTCGGCGTCGCCGGGGTCGGTGCCGTCGCCGACCGTTACGCCGGTTGCGACGACGACAGCCGTGGTGACGACGACGGGGCCGGTGAGTAGTGCGACTGGGACGAGCGGGCCGGGGGTGACCACTCCTCCGGCGACGACTCCGGTGGCGCCGGGAACGGTGGCGCCGACTTCAGTGGTGCCGGGAACGCCGGGGCCGGGAACGCCGGGTCCGGGAACGCCTGTAACGCCTTCGGTTGTGCCTGCCTCGCCCGTGCCGACCTCGCCTATGCCGGGATCGCCTGGGCCGGGATCGCCTGGGCCGGGATCGCCTGGGCCGACCTCGACGGCCTCGGAGTCGGTGGGGCCGGGAACGCCGACGCCCTGGTCGCCGGGGCCGGGATCGCCCGATACGGGGTCGCCGGGGCCGGCCCCCTCGCCGGGGGTGCGGCGGCCGGATGCGCCCGCGCGACCGCGGGTGGTCGCGGGCGACCAGGCGATCGCGGTGACCTGGAGCCCACCGGCGACCCACGGCGCACCGGTGTCCGCCTACACCGCCACCGCACAGCCCGGCGGCGAGGCCTGCACCGTCGCCGCCCCGGCGACCGGCTGCGTCCTCGGCAACCTCACGAACACCACCGTCTACCGGGTGAGCGTGTCCGCGCTCTCGCCCGCGGGCGCCTCACCGCCCAGCCCCATGAGCGCCCCGGCAACCCCCGCCGACCTCCTCGGCCCGGCCGCCCACCTCACCGGCTCCCGCCGCGACGGCACGCTGACCCTCACCGCGGTCGGCTTCCGCCCGGACGACCCCGTCGCGTTCTGGCTCCGCTCCACCCCGGTCCTCCTCGGCACCGCGGTAGCCGACCGAACCGGACGAGCCACCTTCCGCACCCGGCTACCCGCCGGGATCCACGGTCACCACATCGTCACCGCCCAGGGAAACGCACTCTCCGGCCACCCACTCAGCCGCGCCCTCCCGCTCGACTCCGGCCCGGGCCTGCCCCTCACCGGCGAGGCCGTGCTGCGCTCCGCCGCGGCCGGCCTACTCCTCCTCGCCGCCGGCCTGGCCGTCCGCGCCACCACCCGCCGCCGCCAGCCACGCCTAACCGCCCCGAACCACCCGGGCCGACCCCGAATCAAACCCCAATAGCCCGTTCGCCCCTTAGCCCACCGGGTCGCACCTCCTGACCTAGCGGTCTGTCGGTCCAGCGGGCCGACGGCCAGCGCATCGCAGCCAGACAGCCAAGCCAGCGGGCCGACGGCAAAGCCCGTGGCCTGACGGCAAAGCCCGTGGCCTGACGGCATCGCAGCCCGACGGTCCGCCGGCCTCCAGCCCGACGGCCCTCAGCCCGACGGCCCAGCGGCGCGATGGCCAGGCGCCCCAGCGGCCAGCAGCTGATGGCCGCACAGCTCGACTGCATCACAGTCCGGTGCCGGGCTGGACCGGCGCCACATGAGCGCGACAGCTTGATGGCCTGACAGCCCTGGCGCTCGGAGGCCGATGGCCGATGGCCTCGCAGCCCAACGGCCTCCCAGACCCGACTACTCGGCGACATCGCAAGCCGATGGCCCGGCCGCATTGCAGCTAGATGAACCGGCGAACCGCCAGCCTGTGAGCACGACAACTCGACGGCCTGGGGTGCCCGATGGCCCTGCGGCGCGGCCCGACCGCCTCGCGACCCGATAGCCCGATAGCCCGGTGGACCGATGGACCGATGGACCGGCATCGTTTGAACGCGAGAGCTCGATGGTCGACAGCCGAACGGCCCAGTGGACCAGCGGCACCGCAGCCCGTCGGATTGTGGACCGACGCTAGATGAGCGCGACAGCTCGATGACCCTGACACTTGAGGCCCGAAACCCCACAGCCCAGCGGCCACCGGCTAAGCGGCATCGCAGCCCCACCACGCAGCCCCACCACGCAGGCCCCACCCCACAGCCCCGCCACCCAGCACGATGGAACGGTGGGCCGACAGCATGTGAGCGCGACAGCTCCATGGCCCGTCAGCCCGATGTCCCGACCGACTCCTCTCCCGGCGGCCGCGCACCCCGCCCGCATCACGGCCCGGCGGCCACGCACCCCGGCCCCATCACAGCCCGGCGGCCACGCGACCCGACCCCATCACACCCCGATAGCCACGCGACCCGACCCCATCACACCCCGATAGCCACGCGACCCGACCCCAACAAACCCCGGTAGCCACGCCGCCCGGCCCCATCACAGCCGGATGGCCCGGCCCCATCACAGCCGGATGGATCGACGGACCGGTGCCGTGCGAAGGCGACGGGGTCCGTCGGCCATCGGCTGGGAGCTTGCGCGGGCGCCGCGTGGTTCGGCACCGTGGGGGTGTGTCCTGGACCGTGGTGGTGACAGTGGCGGGAAGCATGATCGGCACGCTCGCGGGGGTGTTCGCCGGGGGGTTTCTCACCCGGCGCAGCCAGAGCCAGCACTGGCGGAAGGACACCAAGGCCGCCGCGTACCGGAACCTGTTGCGCGAGTACGCGCGGGTCGAGTTCGATCTCCGGCGCGCCTACCTGGGCACCCTTCCGGCGACCGATGTGGACTGGTCGCGCTGGGGTGGTGCGCTCACCGAGGTGAGCCTCGTCGCCGACGAGGAGGTCGTCGCGGCGCTCACGCCCGTGGGGGTCGCGCTCGTGGAGCTGGACGCGCGGGTCCACAGCGGCCGCCGCGACGCGCAGGAATGGGAGACGCTCCTGCGCGCGCTCGTCGCGGCTCAGGTGGCGTTCGTGAACACCGCCCGCCGGAGCCTCGACCCCGCGCAACGGGACCTGACCCTCGCCCTCGGCGGCCCCCTCATCCCCGAGCGGCCCGCGACGGACCACTGACGAACGCCGGCGCGGCGGATCGACGCCCCAGGCCCAACGCCCGCGGAGCGGAGCGAGGCCCCCGGCCACCCCGCCGCTCAACGCCCGCGTGGCCCGGGCCGGCCGGTACTCCTGCGCCCGTCGACCATCGGCCCGACGTCGAAAACGAGCCTCGTGAACAGTGCCCCGACCACCCCGGCATCGGGGAACGGATCAGCAGTTCCTGCTCACGAGCACGGTCGTGTACTCGCGGTCGTCGGTCGTGATGCCGGAGGGCCGGCCGTCGAAGTGGGTCTCGACCTTCGACCAGCCCCGGCGCTGCTCGTAGTGCAGGTGCGGGGCCCCGGAGTTGCCGGTGCTGCCGAGCCGGCCGATCTGCTGGCCCCGGGTGACCCGGTCACCCTCGGCGACCAGCGGCGGCTCCAGCAGGTGCAGGTACTGCGTCTTCCACTGTCCCCCGTGGTCGATCGTCACCCAGTAGCCGCCGCCGGTACCGCGGGGGCCGGACGGGTCGGACGGTGTGCGGCCCCCGAGCGTCCCGTTGATCCCGGCGACGCTCACCGTGCCGCCGAACGACGCCAGCACCGGGCGCCCCCACTCCTCGCCGTCCAGCGGGAAGAAGTCGACGTCGTAGTCGTCGTGGCCGGGGTACGTGCCGAGCTGCCAGCGCTCGCCGCACGGCACCGGCAGCTGGAACGCCGGGCGCGGCCCGGGTGGCCCCACCATCGGCCACACGAACCGCCACCCGACAAAAGCCACCAAACCTACTACCACTAATCCGACGACGATGCCCAGACGAGCGGTTTTCACAGCTCAGATCGTGTCAGACGGCGGCAACGCTCTCGCGGAGCCCCAGGCCGGCGAGCTCGTCGGCACGCTCGTTGCCGGGGTCGCCGGCATGGCCCTTCACCCACTTCCACTCGACCTCGTGGACCCCGATCGCCTCGTCCAGCCGCACCCACAGGTCGGCGTTCTTCACCGGCTGGCGGGCCGCGGTCAGCCAGCCGTTGCGCTTCCACTTCGCCATCCAGCTGGTGATGCCCTGCTGCACGTACGAGGAGTCGGTGTGCAGCTGGACCCGCGACGGCCGGGTCAGCGCCTCCAGCGCCCGGATCGCGGCCATCAGCTCCATCCGGTTGTTCGTGGTGGTGCCGGCCTCGCCGCCGCGCAGCTCCTTCACCGCGTCGCCGTAGCGGAGCACGGCGCCCCACCCGCCGGGCCCGGGGTTCGGGACGCACGCCCCGTCGGTGTGGATGACGACGACGCTCACACCCCCATCCCCCGGTCCAGCGCCGCGATGATCCGGGGCCGCAGCGACGCGACCGACACGATCTCGTCCACCGAGCCCACCTCGACCGCGCGCTCGATGCTGTGCACCCGGTCGAACTCGGCCGCGACCTCACCGAGCTTCTCGGCCCGCACCCCCGACTGCACCTCGGCCAGGCGCGCGCTCAGCGCGGCCCGCTCGGCGCCGCCGGCCGACGAGATCTGCGCCTGCAGCGACGCCACCCGGGGGTCGGTCGCGGTGCGGTTGTTGACCTCGCCGGAGAAGACGACGGCCGCCGCGGGCGCGCCGCCCAGCACCGACGCGAACGAGCCCTCCAGCGCCAGCACGGTCATCGACGGGTTCAGCGCCTTGGAGAACACCACGAACGCCCCGCCGTGGTAGCGCGAGATCACGCAGAACACGATCGGCCCGGAGAAGTTGACGATCGCCCGCCCGATCTCGGCGCCGTACTCCAGCTGCAGCCGGCGCATCGACTCCGGGGAGCCGTCGAAGCCGGACAGGTTCGCCAGCACGACGAGCGGCCGGTTGCCCGACGCCGCGTTGATCGCGCGCGCGGTCTTCTTCGACGAGCGCGGGAACAACGTCCCGGCGGTGTACGTGTCGGGGCCGTCGGTGGGCGGGAAGCCCCGCCGGGGCACCGACCGGGACTCGATGCCGATCAGGCAGACCGGCCAGCCGCCGATGTGCACGTCCTGCACCGCGGAGGTCTCCGCGTCGGCCATCCCGGCCCAGCGTTCGAGCACCGGGTGGTCCTGGTCGGACAGCGCGCGCATCACGGTGCGGATGTCGAACGGCTTCTTGCGGTCGGGGTTGTGCGCGGCCGAGAAGATCTCGCCGACCGTGCGGAAGTCGCTCTCCACGATCGCGTGCGGGAACGAGGAGATGTCGCGGTCGACGGCGTCCACGGTGGACGCCCGGCGCGGCGCCGACTCCCCCGGCACCACGTACGTGTGGTCGTAGTGCTTCATCAGCACGTCGCGCGCCGCCGGCAGGTTCGGGGCCCAGTACTGCGCCTGCCCGTTCGGGCCCATCACCCGGTCGTAGCCGCCGATGCCGAAGTTGTCCTCGGCCGACACGCCGCCGGAGAAGTCCAGCGACTGCTTGCCGGTGAGCACCATCGCCGAGTCCGGCGTCATGATCAGGACGCCCTTGGTGTGCATGAGCATCGTCGCCTCGGCGTTCCAGTACGGCTGCGCGCCGACCGTGATGCCCGCGACGACGATGTTGATCTCGCCCCCGGCCTGGGTGAACTCGACGATCCGCTTGAGCGCGGCAGCCACCCAGTCCATGTTCTCGGTGCCGGAGGTCATCGAGATCCGGGCACCGGCCGAGAGCGCGAACCACTCCAGCGGCACCCGCATCGAGTCGGCCAGGTCCAGGGCCGCGATCACCCGCGCGCACTCCGGCTCCGACAGCGCACCGAGCGCCTTCGTCGGGTCGCCGAGCAGCACCACCCGGGTCACGCCCTCGGGGTAACGCTCGGTCGGTGTCGTGACGACGCCCACGACGATCGCCGCGCTGTTGCGCCCGCGCGGGCGGTCCACCGGTACGAGCGCGCCGTCGACCAGGTCGTACTCGACGAACGAGCCCAGCAGCCCGGTCAGCTCGTACGGGTACACGGTGCCGCGCCGCGCGGCCCGCAGCACCTTCTGCCGGTAGTCGTCGAGCGGG
This sequence comes from Cryptosporangium arvum DSM 44712, assembly GCF_000585375.1. Classification (NCBI taxonomy): domain Bacteria; kingdom Bacillati; phylum Actinomycetota; class Actinomycetes; order Cryptosporangiales; family Cryptosporangiaceae; genus Cryptosporangium; species Cryptosporangium arvum. Next base: position 4,664,975 of record NZ_KK073874.1, on the reverse strand, counting down.
AGGATCGGCTCGGTGGACGGTGCGCCCACGTCCAGCCGCATGCCCCGGCCCGGGTCGAAGCCGATGCGCACCGACAGCTCTTCCAGGTCACCGGCCTCGTCGCGCTGGCGGCCGACGAACTCGACCTCCTCCAGGCCGGCCCCGGCCGTCGTCGGCAGCACGCGCTGCACCAGCGCCTCGAGCTCGTCCGGCGACAGGTCGGTCGGCGGCCAGACGTAGAGCATGATGCGGTTGGTGTCGAAACGCTTGTTCTGCGGCCGCTGGGCCTGGACCGCGCGGATCGCGTCGAGCCCGGCGGTGACCGCGTCCTCCACCGCCGGCAGCGCGATCAGCCGGCCGTCGGTCTCGCGCAGCGGCGTCAGGTCGCGGACCTGGCCCATCGCGATCAGGCGCTCGTCGGACGGGTTGCTGCGCGCGACCGCCCGGAACAGGTAGATCTCCTCGTCCGAGGAGGGCAGGCGGGTCAGGTCGAACTCGCGCAGGCGCTGGATCTGCAGCCGCTCGGCGATCTGCGGGTGCAGGCCCCGGATGAGCCGGTCCTCGGTGAACGCGGACGCACCCCGGCGGAACGTGAAGTGGTGGTGCATGCGGGCACCGGCGGTCCCGGCGACCGTCAGCGTGATCCGCGAGACCCCGTCCGGGAGCGCGACCCCGGCGACCAGGCCGTCCAACCGTGCCGCCATCGCGTCGGCGTCGGGCTGGTCGTCCCAGGTGACGTAGAGGTCGGCGGCGAGCGGCCCGTCGAACCGCGCGACGGCCTCGAGCGCACCGGCCAGCCCGGAGATGTCGACCGCGGTCGTGACGACGCGCTCCACGTCGTCGGAGCCGAGGAACTCGGCCGTGACGAACCGGTGGCCGGCGACGTCGCGCGAGCCGACGCCGGACAGGCCCCGGTTGCCGTAGTAACGGCGGGTGAGCACCTCGAGCAGCGGCGCGTGGTCGCGGTCGGTGCGGCCGGTGCGCTGGCCCACCAGGCGCACCAGCGGCTCGGCGACCGCCACCATCGACTGGATGCGCTGGGCGCGGTCCGGCGCGTCGGGGTGCGCGTCGAGGTAACGCAGGTGGTCGCGCACCTCGGCGTAGACCGTCGCGCGGGTGCGGCGCAGCAGCGGCTGGGCGAACCAGCGGAACACCACGCCCCGGGCCAGGTCGGACACGGTCGGGAACCGCACCTGGGTCGCCTCGATGACGTGCGCGAGCGTGAGCCCGGCCGGCTCGCTCAGCGCCTCCACCGGCGGCGGGCCGGCCAGCCACTGGCGCAGCAACTCGGAGACGATCGCGACGTTGCTGGTGACGTGCTGCTGCGCGAGGACGATGCGGAAGACCGCGTCCTCGAGTTCGGGCGTGCGGTCGAGCCCGCTGACGCCGTAGTGGGCCAGCATCTTCTCGAGCCGGGCGCGGAAGCCCGGGGACAGCCCGGCGCGGTCGGCGTCGAGGCTCTGCAGGTAGCTGTGGAAGAACTCGCGCGGGCTGTGCACCGGGCTGCCGGGTTCCACGTCGAGTTCGCTGCGGGGACGGTTGCGGCTGAGCTCGGACAGGTCGGAGAAGACCGTGAGCAGGTCGAGCTCGCCCGCCAGGTCGGTGCGCGCGGACAGGTAGTCGGAGAGGGCCCGCTTGGCGTCGTTCGGGTCGGCGTCGAAACCGAGCAGGAGGCTGCGGAGGTCCTGCAGGCACCGGTCCGCGGTGGCGGCGGCCGGCGCGGCCGGGAGGTCGATCTCGACCGCCTCGTCCGACGACGCCTCGGCCTCGTCCGTGTCGCCGAGCGGTTCCAGCCGCAGCAGCGGCGCACCGGCCTCGACCTGGCTGCCCACCGACACCGGGCACTCACGCACCCGGGCCTTGAACGGCGCGCGGAGTACCGTCTCCATCTTCATCGACTCGAGCACCACGATCGGCGCGCCGGACTCGACCTCGTCACCGACCGTGAGCGGTGTCGCCACGACCAGCGCGGGGGCCGGCGACCGCACGACGCCGCCCTCGTCGCGGCTCACCCGGTGGGTGACCCCGTCGACCTCGACCAGGTGCACCGGTCCGTGGACCGCGGTGACCAGCCGGAACCGCCGGCCGTTCACGACGATCTGGCCGCTGTGGGTGTCGAACCGGTCCACTTCGACGTCGGCGGAGACGCCGTCGGCGAACCCCACCCGGAACGTCCGCCGGCCCACCCGCACCACGCTGACCCGGTAGCCGACCCCGCGCAGCTTCAGGTCGAGTGGACGGCCCGGGTCGTGCCGGACCTGCGGCCGGCCACCGTGGGCGGTGGCGAACAGCCGCTGCCTGCTGATCTCCTCCTCGTCCTCGTACGCCTCGATCGCGGCCGCGGCCAGCGCTACGCCTGCGTGCCGGTAGCTGACCAGGCGGCCCTCGGCGCGGACGCGGTCGATCCAGCCGGTGTCGGCGCTCGCGTCGACCACCTCGGGCTGGTCGAGCAGGTCCAGGACGAAGCTCTTGTTGGTGGCGCCGCCCTCGATCAGCACGGTCGTCTCGCGCATCGCGCGGCGCAGGCGGGCCAGCGCCTGGTCGCGGTCGCGGCCGTAAGCGATGATCTTCGCGATCATCGAGTCGAAGTCGGCGGGGATCGTGTCGCCCTCGCTGACGCCGGTGTCGACCCGGATGCCGGGCCCTGCGGGCAGCGCCAGACGCGTGATGCGGCCGGGTGCGGGCGCGAAGTCGCGGTCGGGGTCCTCGGCGTTGAGCCTGGCCTCGACGGCGTGGCCCTTCTCCAGCGGCTGCGTGCCCTCCAGGCGACCGCCGCCGGCCACGTGCAGCTGCAGGCGGACCAGGTCGGTGTCGGTGGTGATCTCGGTGATCGGGTGCTCGACCTGGAGCCGGGTGTTGACCTCGAGGAACGCGAACAGCTTCTCGCCCGGGTGGTAGAGGAACTCCACCGTGCAGGCCCCTCGGTAGCCGACCTTGACCGCCAGCCGCTCGGCCGAGGATTTCAGTTCGTCGACCTGGGCCGCCCCGAGCACCGGCGACGCCGACTCCTCGATGATCTTCTGGTTGCGGCGCTGGACCGAGCAGTCGCGCACCCCGAGCGCCCAGGCGGTGCCCTGGCCGTCGGCGATGACCTGCACCTCGACGTGCCGGGCGCCGGTGACCAGGCGCTCCAGGAACACCACGCCGGAGCCGAACGCGCGCAACGCCTCCTGGCTGGTGCGCTCGTAGGCGTCGGCGAGGTCGTCGCCGGAGTCGACCCGGCGGATACCGCGGCCGCCGCCGCCCGCGGTGGCCTTGAGCATCAGCGGGTAGCCGATGCGTTCACCGGCCTCCAGGGCGTCGGCCAGGGTCGCCACGGCGCCCCGGCTCCACGGCGCCACCGGGACGCCGACCTCCTCGGCGATCAGCTTCGCGCCGATCTTGTCGCCGAGCTTGCGCATCGCGTCGGCGCTCGGGCCGACGAACGTCACGCCGATGCGGTCGCAGAGCTCGGCGAAGGCCGGGTCCTCGGCGACGAAGCCCCAGCCGACCCACGCCGCGTCCGCCTCGACGTCCCGCAGCGCCTTCTCGAGCACCGCGAGGTCCAGGTACGGGCGGGCCGACGCGGGGCCCAACGGGTAGGCGATGTCTGCTTCCCGGACGAACGTGGCGGTCCGGTCGGCGTCGGTGTACAGCGCGACCGTCTCGATCCGCACCCCGGTTTCGGCCGAAAGGTCCCGGACGGCGTGGATAAGTCGCATCGCGGCTTCCCCACGGTTGACGATGGCCACTCGACTGAACACCGGCGCGCTCTCCCCATCTCCCAGTACAGACAGACTGGTATCTACCTTGCTCGATTCCGGAGGGCACACCAATGGAGCGGACCGCGCATGGTGCCGCAGAACCGTTGTAGGAATCCTCCAAAAAACGGTGCGCCCGGGAGCGCCGCGTCACGACGCCGCCACTGCGGCCCCCTCACGGGGCGGAACTCCCCGCGCGCCGCCCGCCGCCGCTTGGCATCATCGTGGTTGCGAATGGCATCACTTTGATGCCACCATGACGTCATGGAACTTGGCCCGTACGTCGACGCCGTTCGTCACGAACTCGCTCTGGCCGCGGCGGCCGGCGGCGAGGACGCCCGGGAACTGGCGGAGCGGCTCACCGCCCCGCTCGAGTCCGCGCTGCGCCTCGCGTTGCTCGACGCGCTGTCCGAGGCGGCCACCGAGATCACCCGGGACCTCGCGCCCGGCTCGGTGGACCTCCGTCTCCGTCAGCGCGAGCCGTCCTTCGTCGTGACGCCCCCACCGCCCGACGCGGCCGAGGCCCCCGCCCCGGTCGCGCCCCCGGTGGCCGACAGCGAGGACGACGCCATGGTCCGGATCAGCCTGCGGCTGCCGGAGAACCTCAAGACGCGGGTCGAACAGGCCGCCGCCCGCGCCGGTGTCTCGATCAACACCTGGTTGATCCGCACCGCCTCCGCGGCCGTCGGCACCGCCACCCCGCCACCCACCGCGCCCCCGAGCGTCGGCCAGCGCTACACCGGCTGGGTCCGATGACCCTCACCCGAAGGAGCACCGCCGTGCCCACCTACGACACACCCCAGCCGATCTCGGCCGACATCAACATGGTCGCCGGCGAGATCCGCGTCATCGCGAGCGACCGCCGCGACACCGTCGTCACGATCGCCCCGGCCGACGCGTTCAGCGACCGCGACGTCCGCGACGCCGAGGACACCGAGGTCGACTTCACCTCCGGGCGGCTGACCGTGCGCGGCCCGCGCTCGTACAGCCCGTTCCGCCGGGCCGGGCTGCCCGACGTCACGATCGAGCTCCCGGCCGGCTCCGCGGTCGACGCCCGGATCGGCGCCGGCGCGATCCGCTGCACCGGCCCGCTCGGCGACACCCGGCTCAAGAGCGGCGCCGGTGACCTCCAGGTCGAGGACGTGGCCTCGCTGCGCGCGTCCACCGGGCTCGGCGTCGTCTCGGCCGGGCACGTGGCCGGCGACGCCGACCTCACGACCGCGTCCGGGCGCCTCTCGGTGCAGTCGGTCGGCGGTCGCGCCGGGCTGTCGAACAGCAACGGCGACACCTGGATCGGCACCGCCGGCGCTGCCCTTGTCGCCAAGTCCGCGAACGGGGCGATCACCGCCGCCCGCACCACCGGCCCGGTCACCGCCAGCACGGCCGTCGGGGACATCCGACTGGCCGAGGTCGTCCACGGCGACGCGACGCTGAAGACCGCCGCCGGGCGCATCGAGATCGGCATCAGCCCGGGCACCGCCGCCCGCCTCGATCTGCACACCGACTTCGGCCGGGTCGTCAACGAACTCGACGCCACCAGCGGGCCGCGCGAGACCGACAACCGCGCCGAGGTGAAGGCACGCACCAGCTTCGGCGACATCGTGGTCCAGCGGTCGGTGGAGGCGGCGTCATGACCACGGCGATCCGGGTCACCGGCGTGACCAAGGCGTTCAAGGATCTCGACGTGCTGCGCGGCGTCGACTTCGCGGTCGACCGGGGCACGGTGTTCGCGCTGCTCGGCTCCAACGGCGCGGGCAAGACCACGCTGGTGAAGATCCTGTCCACACTGCTCAAGGCCGACGGCGGCAGCGCGGGCGTCAACGGTTTCGACGTCGCCACCCAACCGGGGGAGGTCCGCGATTCGATCAGCCTCACCGGACAGTTCGCCGCCGTCGACGAGATCCTCACCGGCCGCGAGAACCTGATCCTGATCGCGCGGTTACGGCACCTCCCGGACCCGAAGACGATCGCCGACGACCTGCTGCGCCGGTTCTCGCTGACCGAGGCCGGCGGCCGGCGGGCGGCGACGTACTCCGGCGGTATGCGCCGCCGGCTCGACATCGCGATGAGCCTGATCGGGAACCCGCCGGTCATCTTCCTCGACGAGCCGACGACCGGCCTGGACCCGGAGTCCCGCCTCGAGGTGTGGCGCGCGGTCCGGGAGCTGGCCGAACAGGGCACGACCGTCCTGCTCACGACGCAGTACCTGGACGAGGCCGAGCACCTCGCCGACCGGATCGCGATCCTGCACGAAGGCCGGATCCTGGTCAACGACACCCTGGCGGAGCTGAAGAAGCTGCTCCCGCCGGCCGAGGTCGAGTACGTCGAGAAGCAGCCGACGCTCGAGGACGTCTTCCTCGCTCTCACCGCGAAGGACAAACGATGACTCTCGTCCGGGACACCGCCACGCTGCTCGGCCGGTCGCTGCGCCACGTCACCCGCAGCGTCGACACGATCATCACCACCACGCTCATCCCGATCGTCTTCATGCTGATCTTCGTCTACGTGTTCGGCGGCGCGATCGACACCGGGTCCGCGTCGTACGTGTCCTACATGCTCCCCGGCATCCTGCTGATGACCGTCGCGTCGGGGATCGCCTACACCTCCTACCGTCTCTTCGGCGACATCCAGAACGGCATCTTCGAACGGTTCCAGTCGATGCCGATCGCCCGCTCGAGCGTGCTCTGGGCGCACGTGCTGACGTCGATGATCGCCAACGCGGTCTCGCTCGCCGTGGTCGTGCTGGTCGCGCTGGTCATGGGGTTCCGGTCCGGGGCCGGGCTCACCGCGTGGCTCGCGGTCGCCGGGATGCTGTTGCTGCTCACGCTCGCGCTGACCTGGGCGGCCGTCATCCCCGGTCTCACCGCGAAGACCCCCGACGGCGCGAGCGCGTTCGGCTATCCGCTGCTGTTCCTGCCGTTCGTCAGCTCGGCGTTCGTCCCCACCGACTCGATGCCCGGCCCGGTGCGCGCGTTCGCCGAGCACCAGCCGGTGACCTCGATCGTCGACGCCCTCCGGGCCCTGTTCGCCCAGCAGCCGGTCGGGAACGACATCTGGACCGCGCTGGCCTGGTGCCTCGCCATCCTCGTGGTCGCCTACGCCGGCGCGGTCACCGTCTACCGCCGCCGGATCTCCTGACCTCCTCCCCCGGGCTAGTGTTTGTACGACGCAACCGTCTCCGGGGGAGAAACGATCGTGACGAAACTGGAGTCCTCCCCGAGCGTCGGGCTGCGCTCCGAGCGCGGACCGGTCCTGCTCGCGCTGATGCTCTCCACGTCGCTCGTCGCGCTCGACTCGACGATCCTCGCCACCGCGGTGCCCTCGATCGTCGACGACGTCGGCGGATTCACCGAGTTCCCCTGGCTGTTCTCGATCTACCTGCTCGCCCAGGCGGTCACCGTGCCGCTCTACGGCAAGCTCGCCGACCTGTTCGGCCGCAAGCCCGTGATCCTGTTCGGCATCACGATGTTCCTGATCAGCTCGGTGCTGTGCGGCTTCGCCTGGAGCATGGGCGCGCTCATCGTCTTCCGGTTGATTCAGGGCCTCGGGGCCGGGGCGATCCTGCCGATGACGATCACGATCGCCGGTGACCTCTACACCACCGAGGAGCGCGCGGTGGTGCAGGGCTACATGGCCAGTATCTGGGGCCTGGCCGCGGTCGTCGGCCCCACGCTCGGCGGGGTGTTCAGCGAGTACGTCTCCTGGCGCTGGATCTTCTTCGTCAACGTCCCGCTGTGCCTGCTCGCGGTGCTGATGGTGCTGCGTAACTTCGCCGAGCGGGTCGAGCGCGGCCGCCCGTCGATCGACTACACCGGCGCCGGCCTGCTCACGTCCGGTCTGACCCTGCTGATCCTCGCGCTGCTGGAGGGCGGTCAGCGCTGGGCGTGGGGCTCGCCGGCCGGCCTCGGGATCGTCGCGCTCGGCGTCGCCCTGCTCGTGGTTTTCGTGCTGGTGGAGAGGCGGGCGGCCGAACCGGTGCTCCCGCTCTGGGTCTTCCGCCGCCGGCTGTTGGTCACCAGCGGCCTGGTGTCGCTCACGCTCGGCGCGGTGCTGTTCGGCCTCACGTCCTACGTGCCCACGTACGTGCAGGAGGCGCTCGGGCACGGACCGCTGGTCGCCGGGTTCGCGCTGGCCACCCTGACGATCGGATGGCCGCTCGCGGCCTCGAACTCGGGCCGGATCTACCTGCGCTTCGGGTTCCGGGTGTGCGCGCTGATCGGCACCACGATCATCCTCGGCGGTACCGCGCTGCTGCTCCGGCTCGACGAGCACAGCAGCGTCTGGTTCGTCGCCGCCTGCTGCTTCGTGATCGGCGCGGGGATGGGCCTCACCGCCAGCCCGACGCTCATCGCGGCGCAGTCGAGCGTCGGCTGGCACGAGCGGGGCGTCGTCACCGCGAACAACCTGTTCCTGCGCTCGATGGGCAGCGCGGTCGGCACGGCGGCGTTCGGCGCGCTGGTGAACGCCGTGCTGGGGTCGCACGCACGCACCCCGGCGCTGCTGACCGAGGCCGTCGGGCGCATCGTCGTCGTGTTCGTCGGCCTCACCGTCGTGATGCTGATCGCCGCCGCGGCGCTCCCCGGGCGGGCCGGCGAACCCGTGTGACCAGTGTGGTTGCGTTTCACCGCAATCCACAACAGAATCGCGCGATGCGTAGTGATCAGTCCGAGGTCGACGTCGTCGAAGCCGAGCGGAACGACGAGGCTGACACTCCGCCACCGAACGACCCTCCCCCGCCCGCTCCGCCCACCGGACGAGGCCGGCCCCGCGGGCTGCGGATCCTGACCGTGGTCGTCGTCCTCGGGCTGGTCCTCACCGCGATCGGCGGGGTGGTGGTGTGGAACAGCACCGATCTGCCGCCGATCGCGAGGCTCCCCGGAACGACGCAGATCAAGTACTCCGACAACTCGACGCTCGCGACGTTCGCGTCCGAGAACCGCGTCGTGGTCGCGCTCGACCAGGTGCCGGAACACCTGCGCCAGGCGGTGATCGCCACCCAGGACCCGGACTTCGAGACCTCCGGGAACACGCTCTCCGGTGCGTTCCGCGCGCTGCGCTACCTGGTCGCCGGCAGCGCGGGCAAGGAGACGCTGGCCGAGCAGTACCTGCGCAACACGATCTCGTCCGGCCAGGGCCGCACCGCGTACAGCGGTCGGGCGATCCGCGCGGTCAAGCTCCAGCAGTCGATGAGCAGGTCCGACCTCCTGATCGGCTACCTGAACACGATCTACTACGGCCGAGGCGCGTTCGGTGTGCAGAGCGCGGCCCGGGCGTACTTCGGTAAGGACGTCGGCACGCTGAGCGTCGAGGAGGGTGCCGTGCTCGCGGCGGCCATCGACGACCCGTCACGCTCCGACCCGTCCGGCAACCCCGACGCCGCGCGCAGCCGGTGGACCACCGTGCTCGACGCGATGGTCGACGCCGGGGACCTGGACCGGTCGGCCCGCGCGTCGATGCAGTACCCGAAGGTTCTCGCGCAGCCGCAGCGCTCCCAGTGGCGCGCCGGTTCCGCGGGCGTGCTCGGGGCCCGCATCGAGTCGGAGCTGATGAAGCTCGGCTTCTCCCCGATGGACATCAACACCGCGGGTCTCACCGTCTACACGACGATCAGCCCCAGGGCGCAGAAAGCGGTCACCGCCAGCGTCCGCAGCCGGGTCCGGGGCGAGGAGGCCGCGGTCGTCGCGCTCGACCCGAAGTCCGGCGCCGTGCGCGCCTACTACGGCGGTGCGCGGGGCTACGGCAACCTCGACCAGGCCTCGTCGGTCGCGCCCCACCCGGCCGCCGCGTCGTTCCAGCCGTTCGTGCTGGCCACCGCGGTGCAGGACGGCTACAGCATCGACTCGCGGTGGGACGGCACCACCGGGCAGCGGTACGAGGATCTCGCGAAGCCGCTGGACAACAGCGCGTCCTGCGGGCCACGGTGCACGCTCACCACCGCCACCGTGCAGTCGGTCGAATCGGTCTTCTGGGGCGCGACGCTCACGACCGGGTCGACGAAGGTCGCCCGGGACGCGGCGAAGGCCGGCATCAGGACGCTGGACGGGAAGCCGGCCGATGACGCCAAGGTCGACGGCTCGATCGCGCTCGGCCGGTACGGGGTGTCGGTGCTCGACCAGGCGTCGGCCTACGGGACGTTCGCGGCCGGCGGCGTCCACCACGAGCCGTACTTCGTCACCAAGGTCCTCGACTCGGACGGCAAGACCGTGCTCTACGACCGCGCGTTGAACCAGGGGCAGGCGGTGACGGTCTACCAGGCCCCGGTCGCCCGGGACGTCTCCTACGTGCTGCAGCAGGCGTACGCGGCCGACCCGGCCCTGCGCCTCGGCCGTCCGGCGGCGGCCAAGTCCGGCGGGCAGCGCTACGGCAGCTCGTCCGACGCCTGGGTGGTCGGGTACACACCGCAACTGGTCACCGCGGTCTGGGCCGGGAAGGGCGAGAGCACCACGATCCCCCCGGAGGCGCGGGTCAACGGCACGATCAACGTCCGGGGCTCCGGGGTGCCCGGCGCGGTCTGGCGCGACGTGATGACGTCCGTACTGACGGGCACCGCCGCGGAGAACTTCCCGCCGCCGCTGCACACCGGCAACCGGCCGGGCAACGCCCGCTAGGAGGGCCGCCGCCGTGGTCGCCCGGCATTCTAGGAACGCCGCTGCGCGCGGGCGACCACAGCGGCGGCGACGTCGCGCAGTTTGCGGTTGGTGTGCTGGGACACCGTGGTGAGCTGAGCGAAGGCTTCCTCCGCCGAGCACCGCCCCTCGGCGATGAGGATGCCCTTCGCCTGCTCGATCACGGCCCGCGACTCCATCGCGGCGCGCAGGCCGTGCGCGAGTTCGGTGGCCGTCGTGTAGGCGTGCGCGTTGGCGACCGCGACCGCCGCGTGGTCGGCGACGACCGCGGCGAGCGCGACCGCCTCCTCGTCGAACGCGGCCTTCTCCACGCTGTAGACGTTGAGCGCGCCGATGACGTGCTGCTGCACCGGAAGCGGCGACGAGAGGCTGCTGTACACCCCGAGCTCGACGGCGTGCGGCGCGTACAGCGGCCAGCGCTTCTCGCTGCCCATGTCGTCGACGACCAGCACCTCGCCGCCGCGCGCGGCGTCCAGGCACGGCCCGTACCCCTGGTCGTACTGCCGCTCGTCCAGCGCCCTGGCCAGCCCGGCGGTGGACGCCGCAGTGGTAGGCCGGTCGTTGACCAGCAACGTCACCGACGCTTCGGAGGCCCGGGGCACGGCGTCGCGAGTGACCTCGGCGACCCGGAGCAACACCGTCTCGAGTGGGGTGTCGGCGAGGACGATCCGGCTGAGCTCGGCCATTCTGTCGAGTACCACGACGGATACAGTGACCGAATCTCGCCCTGAGTAACCCTCCCCGCCGGGAGGACTTCCCGCCGCGCTACCGGGGCCTCGCCGTGTCGTCGTCAGGGTGTGCCCCTGAGGCCAGTGCGAGCGCGTGGGGCCGGCCGGGGCAGGCGTGCGGGCCGGCGCCGAACGCGAGGTCGCCGGCGAGCGGTACCCGGACGATCGTGCCGTCCGGGGCCAGCCGTCGGGTCGCCGGCGCCGGCGGGTCGTCGCGCAGCACGACGTCGAGCGGGGCGGTCCGGGCGCGTTCGGCCAGGTGGACGGTGGCCGCGCAGGCCTGCACCAGCAGTCCGATCCGAGCCGCGGTGGCCTCGTCGTAGGCACCGCCGAGGCGGGCGACGAGCCGGTCGGTGGCGTCGTCGGCGCGGGTCTCGTCGCCGGTGCCGGGCTGGTAGGCCTGCGCGACGTCGGCCACCCACTCCACCGGCACGTCCAGCTCCAGCGCGCGGGCCAGCACCGCCACCGGGTGGCCGGTGGCACCCCGCAGGGACTCCGGCGGGACGGTGTCCAGCAGCGCGACCACGAGGGCCCGCCGCCGCCGGTGGGCCTCACCGGAGCTGAAGCGCGCCACCGAGGCGCGTAGCCAGGCGACCCCGCGGGAGGCGTCGGGGACGGGCGGCACGCGGTACGCCGGGTCGGTCAGGATGCTCATACCGGCCGACGCTAGGCCGCGAACCGTTCGGCGCCGGCCGAACCGTTCCGGGCGCAGAATGGCCCGGTGACCACCGCCCGCGACCTCGCCTCGATCGCGTCGCTGCTCGCCGACGAGACCCGCGCCGCGCTCTGCCTGGCGCTGCTCGACGGCCGGGCCTGGACCGCGGGCGAGCTGGCCCGGCACGTCGGCGTCGCCCCGTCGACCACGACCGCGCACCTGCACCGGCTGGTGGGCGGCGGCCTGCTGACCGAGCACCGGCAGGGGCGCCACCGTTACGTGGCGCTGGCCGACGCGTCGGTCGCCGACCTGCTGGAGGACCTGTCGGCGCGGGTGGAGCCCCGCCCGGCGCCGCCCCGGGGGCTGCGTGCGGTGACCGCCGACGCCGCGCTGCGCCGCGGACGCACGTGCTACGACCACCTGGCCGGCGGCCTCGGCGTGGCCGTCACCGACGCGCTGGTCCGTGACGGCCTGCTGGACGCCGACGTGCTGACCCCGGCGGGCACGGCCTGGTTCACCGACACGCTCGGGGCGCCGCTGCGCCCCGGCCGCCGCCCGACGGCCCGGCGGTGCCTGGACTGGACCGAGCGGCGCCCGCACCTCGCGGGCGCCGCCGGGGCCGCGCTCTGCGCGGCCTTCCTGCGCACCGCGTGGATCAGGCGGGTCGGCTCCGGCCGCGCGGTCCGCGTCACGGCCGACGGTACGGCGGCGCTCACCGCCCTGTTCGGCCCGGATCCGCGCTGGGAGGACCTCCCTAGTCGAACGTGAAGATCAGCGGGAACACCAGCACCACGAACCACGCCCAGCCGGCATAGACGAACACGTACCGGGTCTGCCAGCGTTCCAGCGCCGCGAACGTCACCCGGTGCCGCACGAACGCCAGCAGGAGCCACGCCGTCCAGGCCAGGTTGCCGAGCAGGATCAGGTTCTCGCCCAGCACCGCGGTCTTGTTCGGGGTGAAGCCCCACCCGGTGATGCGCCCGGTGATCGCGGCCAGCACGACCGCGTCGATGAGCAGGGCGACGACCACCAGCCCGAGCTGCAGCCGGTCGAACCAGCCGGGCCCGGTCGCGGGGTCGCGGGCCGAGATCGAGTAGAGCAGCAACCCCAGCACGACGACGAGCATCAGGTCGAACAGCAGCAGCACGTCGCGCTCGACGTCCAGCCGGCCGGTCCAGACCAGCCCGACCAGGAGGGCGAGCAGCGCGGCGGCGAACAACGGCGTGAACACCCTGGTCAGCACCGGGGCCATGTTCTCGATGACGCTCTGCTTCGCCTCGACCAGCCAGGCCGCGACGACGACCGCCCCGGCCGCGCCGCACGGCAGCAGCCACTCGGACACCGCGACCTCGGCGTCGAGACCGATCGCGTTGAACGTCCCGACCGTGAACGCGAGGAGCACGCCGCCACCCAGGCCGATCAGCGCGTAGTAGATCGCCCACTCGCCGGTGAAGCGGATGAAGTCCATCCGCCGGCGGCCGTCGCGCCAGTCACCGCCGACGTAGGCGATGCCGACGACCAGCCACAGCGCGAGCGGCAGGTGGATGGCCGAGACGACCAGGCTCTGCGAGTCGTCGCTCATCGGGTACGCGTTGATCGCGACCGCGCCCAGCACGAACAACCCGGCCAGCACGCCGACGACCCGGGGCGGCACCCGGCGTCGCCAGGCGAAGTACCCGGCCAGCGCCGGCAGCACGAACAGGCTGACGTTGCGCCCGTAGAAGTCGGCGTCGTCGTCGCTCAGGCCGATGCCGAAGAGCACCGGCAGCTTCACCGCGACGACGGCGATCACCGCGCAGATCAGCGCCGCGACGAACTCGCGGCGCGGTTTCTCGCGCTCCTCCTCACCCGGGAGCACGAGTTGCTTCCAGAGCCGCTCGGAGTGCTCCCGCGCGAACTCGCGCGACAGGTCGTCGAGGCTGCCCATCCGCTTCACCGCGATCAGGAACGCCTCGTCGGCGTGCAGCCCGGCGTCGGTGAGCTCGGCGATCCGCGCGCGGAGGTGGTCCTCGAGCTCGTCGGTGTCGGTGCCGTGCAGCTCCCGGCGGCGGTCGGCGTACGCCCGCCAATCGGCGATCTGGGTCTCCAGGTCCGGGCTCACCGTCCACCCTCCCAGGCGAGCGGCGGCATCCGGGTCGAGTCCCACACCCCGCGGAGCGTCGCGACGACCGCGGCCCACTGCTTGCGCTGCTCCACCAGTTCCGCGCGCCCCTGCCCGGTGATCCGGTAGTACTTGCGCTTGCGGCCGCCGGGTGGGGTCTCCCAGAACGACTCCACGTGCCCGAGCCGCTCGAGCCGGTGGAGCAGGGGGTAGAGCAGCCCGTCCGTCCACTCGAGCTGACCGTCGGACAGCTCGTTGACCTGCTTGAGGATCGCGTAGCCGTAGCTGTCACCGTCGGCGAGTATGCCGAGCACCAACGGCGTAGCGGACGCGGCGACCAGGTCCTTCGTGATGCGCATCCGACCTCCCTATACCTAGAGCTGCGATGCATAGTAGCTCTAGGTATCAAGGTCAGGTCGCCCGGGCGGGATGGCTGCGCGCGGTGGCCGGCGAGGCGTCGACCAGGTCGTGGTGCACGTCGTACTTCGCGCGCAGCAGGGCGTCCTGTTCGGCCTGGTAGCGCTGCCCGGCGCGGGTGCGTGCCGCCAGCGCCGCCGGGATGCGGTCGAGCACGCCGTTGACCACCCGTAACACCGGCCCGACGGCCCGGATCACGGTGGTGAGCCGCGTCGCCGGGATGCCGAGCTCGTCGGCGATCACGTCCCCGACAAAAATCCTTTCCAGCCCGTGGACGACGTTCGGCGCGAGCCTCCGCGCGCGGCCCGGCAGCAGCCCCTCCAGCTCCGGCACCAGGAAGTCGGTGTTGATCGCACCGACGAGCGTCCGGCAGTACTCGTCGACCGGCGGGCGGGTCAGCAGGTAGATCTCCTCCAGGCGCTCCTGCTCGCCGCGGTCGCGGGGCAGCAGTGCCTCGTCGATGCCGAGCAGGTAACCGAGGTAGCGCCAGCGCGCGTACGCGGCGTCGGACTCGAACGGGCGCTGCGGGGCACCGATCGCCCGCATCGCACGGAGCGGGATCAGGCAGAACTCGACCAGCGTGTAGGCCAGGAACGCCTGGCAGATCGGCACGCCCCACGCGGCCGCGTCCCAGTCGGCGCGCCCGGCGAGCGACCGCCGGACGAGCGCGTGGATGATCCGCACCCGCACGGTCAGCTCGAACCCGGTCGAGTACCGGCCCAGGCCGCCCGGCTCGGAGACCGCGGCGAGCCACGACGCGACCTCGATCGTGCGCGCCCCCGCGTTGTCCAGGTAGCGCCCGGTCATCTCCAGCGGCCGCGACGCCGCCGCGTTGGCGTACCCGCTCACCAGCGACGCCGCCCCGAGCGCGATCCCGGACTGGCGCACGTACCGCGCGGCGTGCGCGGAGGCGGCGTCCAGGGCCGGGAAGTCGACCCAGGCCGGGACGGCTTCGAGCTGGTCGAACAGGGCACGCAGCGACGGCGGCGCGCCCTCGGGCACTCCGTCGCGGCACGCGGTGCGCAGCAGCTTCAGGCCCGCACCGTGGCCGAGCGTGTCGAAGTCGGCCACGAACGCGTCCGCCAGCGGATCGCCGGCCCACATCGCCTCGAAGTACGTGTCCGCGAAGGCACCGAACCGCCGGGCCGCCTCGTCGCGGGCACGCACCGAGGTCGGAAGCTCCTCGGGGATCATGACCCGAGGGTAAAGTGAAGAATTCTCACCTTCCATTCACTTCTCGCGGTTGCGAATCGGTGTTCACTGACATGGCGCGTAAGCAGCGAATACAGCCCGTCCAAGAACGAGCTCGGCAGATGCGACGCGACCTGCTCGACGCGACCGTTCACCTTCTCGAGCGCGACGGCGCCGCCCGGCTGACGACGACCGCGATCGCCTCCCGCGCGCACGTCAGCACCGGCACGTTCTACCGGTACTTCTCCGACAAGGGCGACGTGCTCGCCGCGCTGCGCGAGGAGACGGTCCGCGCGATCAGCGTCGACCTGATGGACGGGGTGGCCCGCGCGATCGACCTCGGCCTCGACGACGGGGTGCGGCTGATCGTCGAGACGCTGGTGTCGGCGTTCGAGCGGCACCGGCCGGTCATCCTCGCGATCGCCGACGCCACCCCGGCCGGCACCACGGCCAACCTGCTGCCCTCGATCGAGGCGGACCTGTACCCGCTGGCCACCGTCCTGCCCCGCCGCCACCGCCCGGACGCAACCCCCGCCGAACTGGACGCGATCGTGTTCCTGTCGATGGGTGTGCTGGTCTCGTCGTGCCTGCGCATCGCCCTGCAGCGCCCACCGTCGGTGTCCCGCCCGGCGCTGCTCGACCTGGCCACCACGATGGCCGTGTCCGTCATCCGCGGGTGATCCACCGGCGCTTACGCTGGCGGAGATCACGTGGAGGAACCTCATGTCCCACGCCGTGGACTTCACCACCGTGTCGACGGCCGGCCTCGAGTCGTCGCCGGTCGCCGACGCGCTCGCCGGCCTGCGCGCCAACGAGGCCCGGTACTTCAAGAACAAGTACGACCACGTCTTCGCGGTCGAACCGGCGGACGAGGCCAGGGCGGTCGTCGACTGGGTGCACGGCATCCTCGCCGACGAGCGTGGTCTCGTGATCGCGTCGCGCCCGCTCGAAGCGACCGAGTTCCAGGTCGAGAACATCCGGATGGCCTACGTGTTCTACGAGAGCGGCCTCTCGATCAACGTCATGTACGGGCTCGACGACGGCGGGAAGCGGGCGGTCGGGTTCAAGCTCGCGGACGGGATGGACGTTCCCGAGGAGCTCGCGTCGTTCAAGTTCGCCCGCCAGAAGTCGAAGCTGGCCGGCACGATCCGCGGCTCGTACTTCGTCATCAAGAACCAGCACTGACGCCCCGCCGGCGGCTCCGGGTGCGCAGTACCAGGACGATGGCCGCCAGGGCACCGGCGAGCCCGGCTCCGGCGCAGCCCGGGCCGCCGTACCGCGGGTCGAAGTAGACGTCGTCCGGCGACTGCGTCGATCACAGGCGGGCGATCGCCGCCGCGGGGTTCTCGATCGCGTCGGCGACCACGCGGAGGAAGTCGGCGGCGGTCCGCCCGTCGCAGACCCGGTGGTCGAAGACGAAGCTGAGCGTGGTCACCTTGCGCACCGCGAGCTCCCCGCCGACCACCCAGGGACGGTCGATGATCCGGCCGACGCCGAGCATGCCGACGTTCGGGGGCGTGAGGATCGGCGTGCTGCCGTCGACCCGGAACGCGCCGTAGTTGTTCAGCGTGAACGTGCCGGCCGAGGAGGTCGCCTCGCCGTTCCGCGCCGCGGCGGTGAGGCGGCGGATCTCGGCGTCCAGCCCGGTCGTGGTGAGCGTGTCCGCGTGCGGGACGGCCGGTACGACCAGGCCGTTGGCACCCTGGACGGCGAGGCCGAGGTGGACGGTCGGCGAGTGGACGGTCTCGCGGCGCTCGGCGTCGAAGCGGGCGTTGAAGACCGGGTGTTCGCGGAGCGCGGCCACGGTGAACCGGGCGAGGTAGGCGAGCAGGCCGGGGCCGTCCGGGGCACCGGCCCGGAGCTCGACCAGCGGGGTGGCGTCCACGTCGGCCCAGATCGTGACGTCGGGGATCTCGCGCCGGCTCCGCTCGAACACACCCGCCGCGGCCTTTCCGAGCGGCGAGAGCTCCACCCGCGTCTCCCCGCTGCGCGCCGGGACCGGAGCCACGGCGGGGAGCGCTTCGGCCGCCGCGGCCGGCGCCTCGACCCGGGACGCGGCCGGAGACGCGGCTTCGACGTCGCGGCGGAGGATCAGACCGCCGTGGCCGCTGCCGCGGATCGTACGCACGTCGACGCCCCGCTCCTGCGCGAGCCGCCGCACCAGCGGCGACACCACCCGCGGCCGATCCCCCGCGGCCGCGGCCGACGACGCCGTTTCCGCGGCACCCGGGACCGGCAGCCCGACCGGGGACGTCACCGGGAGCCCGACCGGGGACGCGGCTGTCGCCGCAGGCGGGGCCGCCGCCACCGGCGCGGCGGCGGCGCGCGGGCGGCGGTGGCGGCGCGGGCCGGTCGAGGTCGTCGTGCCGTACCCGACCAGCACGTTCCCGGACCCGGCCGGTTCGTCGGTGGTCACCGACAGCAGCGGGTCACCGACCGTCGCGGTGTGGCCGACCTCGACGTGCCGGGCGGTCACCGTCCCGGCGAACGGCGTCGGCACCTCCACGACCGCCTTCGCGGTCTCGACCTCCGCGACCGGCTGGTCGATCGTCACCGCGTCGCCCTCGGTGACCAGCCACCGCACGACCGCCGCCTCGGTGAGCCCTTCGCCGAGGTCCGGCAACACGAACGTCTGCGCGCTCATACCAGCTCCCACTGCAGGTCGTCGACCGTGTCGAGGATCCGGTCCACGCCGGGCAGGTAGAGCGACTCGTACGCCGGCGGCGGGAACGGGATGTCGAACCCGGTCACCCGCCGCACCGGCGCGGACAACGACGAGAAGCACCGCTCGGACACCCGCGCGGCGATCTCCGACGCCACGCTCGCGAACCCGGGCGCCTCGGCGACGACCACGGCCCGCCCGGTCCGGGCGACCGACCCGCACACGGTCTCGTCGTCGAACGGCACGATCGTCCGCACGTCGACCACCTCGAGCGAGCGCCCCTCGGACGCCGCGACCGCGGCGGCGTCCAGCGCCACCGGCACGGCCGGCCCGTAGGCGATGAGCGTCGCGTCGGTGCCGGGCCGCCGGATCACCGCGCGCCCCGGCGGTGGCACGGTCCCGGACGGATCGCGCTCCTCCTTCGTCCAGTACAGCTTCTTGGGTTCCATGAAGACGACCGGGTCCGAGCCGGTGAGCGCGGAGCGCAGTAAGCCGTACGCGTCGGCCGCCGTCGACGGCGTGAACACCTGGAGCCCGGGCGTGTGCGCGTAGTAGGCCTCGGACGAGTCGCAGTGGTGCTCGACCCCGCCGATGCCCCCGCCGTACGGGATCCGGATCACGAGCGGCAGCGTGACCGCGCCGAGCGTGCGGTTCCGCATCTTCGCGACGTGGCTGACGATCTGCTCGAACGCCGGGAACGCGAACGCGTCGAACTGCATCTCGACGACGGGCCGGAACCCGTTCATCGCCATGCCGATCGCCATCCCGACGATCCCCGACTCGGCCAGCGGCGTGTCGAAGCAGCGCGCCGCCCCGAACTCCGCGGTCAACCCGTCGGTGACCCGGAACACGCCGCCGAGCGGGCCGACGTCCTCACCGAACACCACGACGCTCTCGTCGGCGCGCATCGCGTCACGCAGCGCGCTGTTGACCGCGCCGGCCAGCGTGATCTTCTCCATCAGACGTCCACCTCCCGGCTCAGTTCGTCGCGGACCAGCGCGGCCTGTTCACGCAACTGCGGGGTCGGCGACGCGTAGACCTGGGCGAAGAGCTGCCCGGGGTCCTTCGTCAGCGTCGTCTCGACCCGCAGGGCGGTCGCGACCCGCTCGGCCTCGGTGTCGAACGCGACCTGCCGCGCGTCGTCCAGTGCCCCGGTGCCCCGCAGGTACGTGGCCACCCGGGCGAGCGGGTCGCGCGCCACCCACTCCTCGACCTCGGCCGCGACCCGGTAGCGCCCGGGATCGTCGGCGTTGGTGTGCGCGGCCACGCGGTAGGTGTGCGCCTCGATCAGCTGCGCCCCCCCGCCGTCGCGGGCCCGCCCCACCGCGTCGGTGAGCACGGCCAGCAGCGCGGCCACGTCGTTGCCGTCGACGCGTTCACCCGGGAGCCCGTGGCCGACGCCCTTGTGCGCCAGCGACGGCGCGGCGCTCTGCTTCGACAGCGGCACCGAGATCGCGTACTGGTTGTTCTGCACCAGGAACACCACCGGAGCGCCGAACACCGCGGCGAAGTTCAGCGCCTCGGCGAAGTCCCCCTCGCTCGTGGCACCGTCCCCGCACAGCGCCATGACGACGGTCGGCTCCCCCCGCAGCCGCGCGGCGTGCGCGACGCCCACCGCGTGCAGCAGCTGGGTGGCCAACGGCGTGGTCTGCGGCGCGACCCGGTGCGCGGTGGCGTCGTACCCGGTGTGCCAGTCGCCCCGGAACAGCGTCAGCGTGGCCACCGGATCGACGCCGCGGGTCACGATCGCCACCGCGTCGCGGTAGGTCGGGAAGAGCCAGTCGTCGGCCGCCAGCACCTGGGCCGCCGCGACCTGGCAGGCCTCCTGCCCGTGCGAGGACGGGTAGACGGCCAGGCGCCCCTGCCGGACCAGCGCGTACGCCTGTTCGTTGAAGCGCCGGCCGACGACGAGCGCGGCGTAGGCGTCGAGCAGCGCGGCGGGCGGCGGGAAGTCGGGCCGGTCGGCGCCGACCGCGACCCCGTGCTCGTCGATCAATTGGACCGGGGACCGTGACGGGAGCAAGTGATCGGGATCACGTGTCATGAATAGATGCTCCACCGGAAGCCATTCGCACGGAACCGGTGGCCGGATCGCGAGAAGATGTCACCGAAAAGGCGGCCTGCCCGAGCCGTTCGTCCAACACCCACCCGCTTCCCGGAAGGCCCGCGAGACACATGGCCACCGACCTCGACGACACCGACCGCCGCATCCTCGCCGCGCTGCGTGCGGACGGCCGGCTCTCGATCCGCGCGCTCGCCGAACAGGTCCATGTCTCCCGCGCGAACGCCTACGCCCGGGTGGAGCGCCTCCGCGAGACCGGCGTACTGCGCGGGTTCCACGCCGACGTCGACCCGGTCGCGGCCGGGCTCGGCACCACCGCCTACATCACGCTCAACCTGAGCCAGCACCAGTGGCGGCCGCTGCGCGAACGGCTGCAGGCACTGCCCGGTGTCGTGCACATCGGCCTGGTCGGCGGCGAGTTCGACGTCATCCTGCTGGTACGCAGCCGCGACAACGCCGAGCTGCGCCGCCTGGTGCTCGACGAGATCCAGAGCATCGACGGGGTCCTGAGCACCCGGACCTGGCTGGTCTTCGAAGAACTCGAGCCCACGCTACGACCGTGAGCGCGTTATCGGGGCGAATTTGGCTATTGTCAGTTTTTATGGGGCTCAGCCGACGTCAGGTGCTCTCCGCCTCGCTGCTGGCGCCCGTCGCGGCGCTGACCGGGTGCGGCTCCGGTGACGACGGGGCCGGGAAACCGACCGGCACCGCGCTCTGGTGCTGGCCCGGCGGCCTCTCGTCGGCCGTGATCGCGGACGCGGTCAAGCGCTTCGCGCCCGACACCAGGCTCACCTACACCGAGCACGCCGGCGTGTTCCGGACCGGCCTCGACACCGCGCTGTCGAAGGCCGACGGGGTGCCGGCGATCACCGGCATCAAGGGTGAGGACCTCGCCTCGTACCTCCCCCGGGCCGACCTGTTCGTCGACCTGCTGACGCTCGGCGCGGACGAGATCGAGAACGACTACCTGGCCTGGAAGTGGCAGCAGGGCCGGGCCAACGACGGACGCCTGGTCGGCATCCCGATCGACATCGGGCCCACCGCCGCGTTCTACCGCGCCGACGTGTTCGGCCGGGCCGGCCTGCCCACCGAGCCCGCCGACGTCGACGCGGCGATGCGGACCTGGACGGAGTTCCGGATGCTCGGCGCCCGGCTGCGCCGCCGTCTGCCCGACACGTTCTGGATCGCGAACACGATGACGCTGTTCACGATCGCGGTGTCGCAGTCGGGCACCCGGTTCGTCGACGAGCTCAACCGTTTCGTCGGCGACGGCAACCACATCCGTTCGGCCTGGGACATCGCGATCGGCGCCAGCACCGACGGGCTCTGCGCGCACGTCGACAACGACGCCCCGGAGTGGGCCGCGCTGGCGGCCGACGGCTCGATCGCGGTCTCGCTCGGCGCCGCCTGGCACGCCCAGGACATCGAGGGCGCGGCGCCGCTGACCAGAGGGAAGTGGCGGGTGGCAACCGGGCCGGCCGGCGACACGAACATCGGCGGTTCGTTCCTCGGCATCCCGGCGTCGGCGTCCGACCCGGACCTCTCCTTCCGGATCATCCGGTGGCTGCTGAACCCCGGCAACCAGGCCCGCGCGTTCACCGACACCCGGCTGTTCCCGTCGACGCCGGCCACCTACGCGATGCCGGCGTTGACCGTGGCCGACCCGTTCTTCGGCGGCCAGCGCACGATCGACGTGTTCAGCGCGTCGGCCCGGCACACCCGCCGCCTCTACGAGGCCCCGGCCGACGCGGCGATCCAGGACGTCTATCTCGGCGAGCTCCGCGAGGTCGAGTACCGCGGCAAGGCACCGGCGATCGCCTGGCGCGACGCGCTGCGCAAGGCCCGCCGCCTGGCCGACGAGAGCGGCGTCAACTAGGTCGGCGTGTCGCCGGCCCGCGGACCCGTGCCCGGGCGCGCTCAACCCGAGGCGCCGACCGCCGCCTCGGAGAGCGGGCGGAGGTGGCGGGCGGGGTTCTCGAGCAGGTCCCGGTCGTGTTCGGCGAACCAGGCCGCGGCCGACTCCGACGACCGCTGGCGCGCGATGATCTCCGGCGCGTTGGCCGGGGTGACCACCAGCGCCGGCACCTGCACCCACCCCTCCGGCAGATCCGAGCC
Source organism: Cryptosporangium arvum DSM 44712 (assembly GCF_000585375.1). Taxonomy (NCBI): domain Bacteria; kingdom Bacillati; phylum Actinomycetota; class Actinomycetes; order Cryptosporangiales; family Cryptosporangiaceae; genus Cryptosporangium; species Cryptosporangium arvum. Next base: position 4,642,699 of record NZ_KK073874.1, on the reverse strand, counting down.
GTACCGCAGGTGCGCGGCCTGCAGCCGGCCGGCGATCAGGCCCTGCAGGAACGTCTCGCCGGAGACCAGCACCAGGTCGCCGGTCGCGGCGGCGTGCAACCCGTCGGCGCCCAGCCCGATGCCCGCGGCGGCCCACTGCCCCCGGTAGGTCGTGCGCGCCCGCACGATGTTCCCGGCGTCGACGTCGCCGACCCCGACGAACGCGATCGCCCGCGGGTTCGCCCGTACCAGCACGTCCCAGGCCTCGTGGTTGATCTCGGGTTCGAGCTTGGTGTCGAACGGCCCGATCACCCGCACCCGCGGGAACAGCCGGGCGAAGGTCTCGCGGAACCCGATCGCGCGCTCGTCGTAGGTCTGCACACCGGGCGCGGGGTTGCCGAGCACCAGGGTCCCGGTCACGGTGCCGCGGAGCGTGCGGGCGAGCTGGCGGGCCAGCAGCTCCCCCACCGCCCGGTTGTCGTTGCCGATCAGCAGCGGTACCTCGGAGCTCTGCGCCGGGGGACACTGCAGCGCCACGACCGGCATCCCGGCGCGGCTCAGCCCGGCCAGCGACTCCGCGAGCAGCTCCGGGTTGAACGTGAACACCGTGTAGCTGTCCGGGGCCGGGGACCGGTTGGCCCGCAGCGCGCGCAGCTGCTGGGCGGTGTCGGCGATCCGCGGCCCGAACTCCCGGTGCCGGACGCCGCCGATCTGCTTCACCCCGATCGCGAAGCCGCGGACCATCTGCTGCACGGTGGTCAGCTCGGTGCCGACGACGACCAGCGCGGCCACCGGCGTCCCGCCGGGCTTCCGGGCGCACGAGGTGAGGGCGACGAGCGTCAGCAGCAGCGCGAGCACGGCCCGGGTCACGCCCCGCCCATCGGCAGCGGAGCGCCGCATTTCAGTCCTTCGACCGGCGAAGACTCAGCCCGGCCCCGGATCGGTCGATGGGATTCTCGAGAGCGGCCGAGGGGAGACATCCGCCGATGCGGATCGCGTGGATGCGCAGACGCGGCGTCGCGCGCGGTGCGGTGACCGCGCTGGCGATCGGCCTGTCGGTCCTGGCGGGCCTGGCGGTCTTCAGCACCCGCAGCTCGGCCGGCGCGATGACGCGGATCGCCGACACCCAGGAACACAGCCGGCAGTGGGGCGACGTCTATCTCAAGATCAGCATCGAGTACGAACAGCTGATCGACTTCGTGCGGTCCAAGACCGAGGTCGGCAAGCAGCCGCTGATCTCGTCGATCGGGTCGGCCGAGGCCAACCTGCGGTGGCTGGTCGCGAACGGCGACGACGCCGACGCCGCCGAGGCCCGGTCGCTGCAGAACACCTACGGCGGGTACAGCTACACGCTGCGCGCGCTCGTCGACGCCGACCAGCGGGGTGACCGCGCCGAGGTGCTGCTGGACGCCGAGCAGGCCGCGCTGAGCGCCTCAGCGCTGCGCAAACAGGCCTCGGTGAACGTCGCACGCAACAGCCTGGAGATCGGCGCCGCGCTGCGTGACGCGCAACGCACGAACCAGCGGATGCTCGTGGCCGTCGGCGTGATCTCCGCGATCGACCTGGTGCTCGTCCTGTTCAGCACGCTGGTGCTCCTGGCCTACCAGCGCGGGGCCGAGCGGCTGGCCGAGGAGAGCCGCCACCGGGCGACCCACGACAGCCTCACCGGCACCGCCAACCGCTCCCTGCTCCACGAGCACATCGACGCGTGCCTGGCCCGCTGCGACCGCGAGGCCGACGTGGGGGTGGCGCTCCTGCTGCTGGACCTCAACCGGTTCAAGGAGGTCAACGACACGCTCGGCCACCACGCCGGCGACCAGCTGCTGATCGAGGTGGCGGCCCGCCTGGCCGGGGCGGCCCGGCGCAACGACCTGGTCGCGCGCCTCGGCGGCGACGAGTTCGCCGTGCTGCTGCCCGGCGTCGCCGACCGGGCGACCGCGATCGAACTCGGCGAGCGGGTGCACGCGGCGCTCTGCGGCCCGGCCACCGTCGACGACGTCACGGTGGCCGTGTCCGGCAGCATCGGGATCTCCCGCTACCCCGGCCCCAGCACCGACGCCGAGAAGCTGCTGCAGCACGCGGACATCGCGATGTACACGGCCAAACGCGGCCACCTCGGGGTGGCGTTCTACGACCCGGACACCGATCGGCACTCGGCCGACCGGCTGTCCGTGATCGCGGACGTCCCCTAGGACGCGAGACCGACCTGCGCGGCGCTGTAGTAGCTGCTGCCGACCAGCACCTTCTCGTAGTTGCCCTTCACGACCGTGACCGGCTGGAGCAGCGCGGTCGGGACGATCTTGACGCCGTTGTCGAACTGCGTGGTGTCCGTGACCTGCGGCGATCCGCCCTTGAGCGAGGTGTCGACGAGGGTCGCGGCCAGCTCGGCCAGCTTGCGCGTGTCCTTGAAGACCGTCTGGTCCTGCTGGCCGGACGCGATCAGCTTGACCGACTCGATCTCCGCGTCCTGCCCGGTGATCACCGGGCGCTTCGCGCCGGCCGCCTTGATCGCCTGCAGCACGCCCCGCGAGATGCCGTCGTACGGCGAGAGCACCGCGTCGAGGTCACCGGACTCGTAGTGCTCCTTGAGGATGCTCGCCATCCGCTGACGTGCGACCTCGTCGCTCCACGCCTTCGTGGTGACCTGGTTGAACGCCGTCTGGCCGCTGCGCACGTCGAGGCGGCCGCTGTCGATGAACGGCTTCAGCACGCTCATCGCGCCCTTGTAGAAGACCGAGGCGTTGTTGTCGTCGGCCGAGCCGGCGAAGAGCTCGATCGTGACCGGCTCGCCGCCGCTGCGCAGCTTGAGCGCGTCGACGAGGTAGGTGGCCTGGAGGATGCCGACCCGCTGGCCGTCGAACGTGGCGAAGTAGTCCACGTCGGGGGTGCCTTCGATCAACCGGTCGTAGGCGACGACCTTGACCTTGGCCTCGTGCGCCTTGGCCAGCACGCCGGTGAGCGACTTGCCGTCGACCGCGCTGATCACCAATGCCTTGGCCCCGGCGTCGATCATGGACTGAATTTGCTGGATTTGCCGGGCCGCCGAACCGTCGGCCACCTTCATGTCGGCGGCATAGCCCAGACGCTCGAATTGATAAGTGAGGTTCTCACCGTCGGTGACCCAGCGAGCCTGGTCGTCGGTCGGCATCGAGATACCGATCAGGCCACCGGACGTGTCCTTGGTCGAGTCGCTTTCCGAGTTCGAATCGCCGCACCCGACGGCCGCGAGCAGCACCGCTACTACCAGTAATGATGCCCGGACTATCCGTGGCAAACCCATCGTGCTTCCCCTTTGAGCGGGCAGGCCCCCGATTTCCAACCACCATTGTGATCACGGCGTTTACCACCGGTGGGTTCGAAATGAGAGAAGGCCAACTGCCACTACGGTCTTGATCGATCCCTGAAACCCCTGTCGGTGCGATACCGTACATGATGGTGTAACGGGCTTCTGGCTGAGGAATAACAGTGCGACTGAGTGACTTGCAGGCCATCACGCATGACGACCTGTTGATCACCCGATTGGGTACACGCACAGTAGATACGCCGTTACAGGAATTGCTTGGGAACCGTCAAGAATCGGTCCATTACGTCACCGAGACCGATCGGGTCCTCCTCGACGACACGCTCGGAATGGCCAAGGGGCGCGTCGAGCGGACCGAAGACCTTCCGGCGTTCAACCCCGGCGGGCCGCGGGCGAAGCTCTTCTTCGACCCCTCCGAGGTCACCGCGGCGATCGTGACGTGCGGCGGGCTCTGCCCCGGGCTCAACAACGTCATCCGGGCGCTCGTGCTGCACCTGCGCCACGCGTACGGCTGCCGGGACGTGCTCGGCTTCAAGAACGGCTACCACGGGCTGGCCGACGGGTCCGACCCCGTACGCCTCACGCCCGACCTGGTCCGCGACATCCACACCCGCGGCGGCACGATCCTGGGCACGTCCCGGGGCAGCCAGGACCCGGCGACGATGGTCGACACGCTCGTCGCGCACAAGATCGACATGCTGTTCGTGGTCGGCGGCGACGGCACGCTGCGCGGCGCGTCCCTGATCGCGGACGAGGCCGCCCGCCGTGGTCTCCCGATCGCCGTGGTCGGCGTCCCGAAGACGATCGACAACGACATCCCGTGGATCGACCACAGCTTCGGGTTCCAGACCGCGTTCGCGCGCGCCGCCGAGTCGATCCAGGCCGCGCACACCGAGGCCAGCTCCGGCGTCAACGGCATCGGGCTGGTCAAGCTGATGGGCCGGCACTCCGGGTTCATCGCCGCGCACGCGACGCTCGTCGCGCAGGGCGTCGACTTCACGTTGATCCCCGAGGTCCCGTTCACGCTCGACGGGCTGCTGGCCGGAATTCGCAAGAAGCTCGCCGAGCAGGGGCACGCGGTCGTCGTGGTGGCCGAGGGGGCCGGGCAGGACCTGCTGCCGGCCTCGACCGCCACCGACCCGTCGGGCAACCGCAAGCTCGGCGACATCGGCGCGTTCCTGCGCCAGGAGATCAGCGACGGCCTCGGCGACCTGCCGTACTCGCTGCGCTACATCGACCCCGGGTACGCGATCCGCTCGGTGCCGGCCAACGCGTTCGACGCGGTGTACTGCACCCGCCTCGCCCAGGCCGCGACGCACGCGGCGATGGCCGGGTTCACGTCGATGATGGTCGGCAGCCGCCGGGGCCGGTTCATCAACCTGCCGATCAAGCTGGCCACCGCGACGAGCAACCACGTCGACCCGCACGGCGACCTGTGGATGGCCGTGCTCGAGACCACCGGCCAGCCGGTCCGGTTCTGACGCCGGGCGCTCAGGCCGCGGGGGCGGCCGCCGGGGCCGGACCGCGTTCCCGGCGGGCGGCGGACACGAGCACGGCGAGGAGACCGGCGAGCAGCGCGCCGGCGACGTAGCCGAGGCCGTCGAAGAGACCGATGTCGGCGGCGAACGGCCCGGCCGGCCGGCCGCCGTCGGCACCGAACAGGCCGGCGACCGGCCACGCCAGCACCCCGGCGAGCGCGAACACGGCGTACGTGCCGGCCAGCGCGAGCGGCCACCGCCCGCGCGGCACCGGCGTGGCGCGCGCCCCGGCCACCGCTCCCACGGCGGTGACCACGAGCGTCACCATGATCATGAACCCGGGATGGTTCAGGTGCAGGAGCTGCCAGCCCTCGTAGGTGTCGCTGGCCAGCACCGTGTACCGCGCGCCGACGAGCCGGTGGACGGTGGCGACCACGCCGGTCAGCACGGTTCCGGCGAGCAGCGCGACGCCCAGCGGGGCCGCGTGCCGGAGCAGGCCGGCCGCGAGCACGAGGCCGATCAGCGCCGGCGTGAGCGCGGCGGTGATCTCGATCCCGTGCACCGCGCCCAGCGCGGCGCCGTGCGGATAACAGACGTTGGGGTCCAGGCAGCCGGGCACCCCGGCCGCGTCCAGCTGCCGCTGCACGGCCGCGGACGCGAACAGGACGTACGCGGTGGACGCGGCCGCCACGAGCGTCGCGAAGGCCAGCGGGACACGCACCGGGCGCAGCACGGGCTCGAGCCTAGCGGCCGTCCGCCCAGCGCGCCGGGCGAGCCGGGCCGGCCCGGGCGCTCGAGCCCGGGCGCTCGGCCGGCCGAGCGCCCGGCCGGCCGGGCGAGCCGTCCGGCCGGGCGCGGGCGACGACCTGTCGACCGGCACGTCCGTTCCCGCGGGGTCCGGGCCGCTACTGCGCCCGCAGCTCCAGGACGAGCGCCTGGGCCGGGTGCAGCGTCGGCATGGCGAGCCCGACGCCGGAGAGGGCCGAGCCCGCCAGCACGACGGACTCCCCCGTCCACGGCGGGGCGACCCGCGCCCCGTACGCGGGCGAGCCGGCCTCGGTCACGATCCGCACCGCGTACTTGCGTGACGGCTCCAGCCCGGGCAGCACGACCCGCCCGGACTGCGTCGACGGCGAGGTCGTGGTCCGGCTGTAGACGAACACCGCGTGGTCGCGCTCCGGCGCGACCACGCCGGTGAGCGTCGTCGCCGCGTCGGCCAGGTCGGCGTGCACGACCGTGCCCGAGGCGACCAGGTCCCGGATGCTCTTGTGGAACCCGATCCACGACGTGATGAGCGCGAGTTCCTCAGGGCTGCGCTGGTTGAGGTTCCACTCGATCCCGGCGTGCCCGAGCAGCGCGGACGCCATCCGGAACGAGAGGTCGGTCTCCCGCGCGGTCGTGTGCGACCGGGGCGCCCCGACGTGCATGCCGACGAGCTCCGGCGGCAGCAGCTGCATCGTCCAGCGGTCGATCAGCACGCGCTCGACCGGGTCGATGCAGTCCGACGCCCAGACCCGGTCGGTGCGCGCGAGGATACCCAGGTCGATCCGGCCGCCGCCGGACGAGCACGACTCGATCTCCAGCCCCGGGTGCCGCTCGCGCAGCGCGTCGAACAGCCGGTAGACCGCGTGCGTCTGCGCCGACACCCCGGGCCGGCCGTCGACCCGCGACACCGCCTCCTGCAGCAGCCGGTTGTGGTCCCACTTGATGTACGCGATCCCGTACTCGGCGACCAGGTCGCTGATCGAGCTCAGCAGGTACTCGTACGCGTCCGGGTGGGCCACGTTCACCACGTACTGCTGACGCTCCGCGGGCCCGACGCCCTCGGCCGGCGCCAGGATCCACTCCGGGTGGTTGCGGGCCAGCTCCGAGTCGAGGTTGACCATCTCCGGCTCGAACCAGAGGCCGAACTCCAGGCCGCGCTCGCGGACCCGGTCGGCCAGCGGTCCGAGCCCGTCCTTCCAGACCGTGCGGTCTACGCGCCAGTCGCCGAGCCCGGCGTTGTCGGCCCGCCGCCCGAGGAACCAGCCGTCGTCGAGCACGAACCGCTCGGCGCCGATCTCGGCGGCCCGGTCGACCAGCTCCAGCAGCGGCTCGAGGCGGTGGTCGAAGTACACCGCCTCCCAGGTGTTGACGATCACCGGCCGCGGCCGCGCCGGGTGTGACGCCCGCGCCCGCAGGTAGGCGTGGAACCGGTCGGCGATCCCGTCGGTGCCCCGGTCGGACCAGCCGAAGAACGCCGTCGGCGACGTGTACTGCTCGCCCGGGCCCAGCCGCACCTCGCCGGCCCGCAGCAGCTCACCGGCCGCGAGTACGGCGGAGGCCGCGCCGGCCGGCTCGGGCAGCCGCTCGACGAGCCACGTGGTGTCGCCGCTCCACGCCAGGTGCACGCCCCACACCTCGCCGGTACGTCCGGCGAACCCGTGGGTGCCGACCATCGTCAGGTAGGGCGACCCGGGGCCCGGCTTGCCGCGGCGCATGTCCCGCCGGTGCGCGCCGTCGACGACCGGGAGCCGCTGCGGCTGGCGCTCGCGGGCCCAGCGTCCGGTGAAGTCGAGGATCTCGGTGGCCCGCGACGGCACCGGCAGCTGCGCGAGGATACCGCCGAAGTCGAACGGGACGTCCGCGTCGGCGTCGCCGGCGGGCCGCCGGACCACGTGCGAGAGCTCGATCAGGCCGAAGCGGTTCAGCTCGACCCGGACGTCGATCTCCAGCCCGGTGATCGGGTCGGCGAGGGGGATCTCGACCACGTTTCCGGTCACGACCGCGTCCGCGCGCGGCTCCGGGCGGGGCGTGGTGCGCGTCCCGGCGAGGTGACCGGCGTAGCCGGGCGTGCCCGGCCACATGTCCCGCTCGAACGGGAGCAGCGACAGCCGGCGCGGCACCTCCGGCGAGTTGTGCGGCACCTCGGTGACGCCGGTGAGGCGCAGCGCCTCCAGGTCGGCCCGGTCGAGCTCGCCGAGGTCGGCGCCCCAGTGCAGCACGGCCGGAACCGGGCCGGCGAGATCCAGGACGAGCGAGACCCCTGCGGCCCGCAGCAACGCGATCGGCGACACTTGTTCTCCCAGCTGAGCACGGTTCAGAACCCGGCGTACGGTACCAGCGTCCGCATCGTGGGCATGGTTGCCGGGTCGCCGTCGGCGAGGTAGACCACCACGCGCAGGTCCGGTTGGTCGGACGGGGCGAGCCAGTGGTGTTCGAACCGGAGCTCGCCGACGACAGGGTGGATGAAGCGCCGCTCGCGGGACGCGAACCGCTCGACCTCGTGTGCGGCCCAGGCCTCGGCGAACCCGGGGCTCGCCGCGAGCAGACGTCCGATCAGCGCGACGTGCGCCGGCTGCCCGAGCAGCGGCCCGGCGTCGGCGCGGTACTCGGCCAGGAAGTGGCGGCTGGTGACGTCCCAGTCCGGCAGGAGGGCGCGGACGTACGGGTCGGTGAAGATCGCGAGCAGCAGGTTGCGGTCGGCCGGCGCGACCGTCGCCACGTTCGGGTACAGGGCCTCGTACCCGGCGTTCCAGGCGGCGATCGTCCAGTCGGCGCTCACCGCGAACGCGGGCGAGGGCAGCAGCGCGTCGAGCAGGCGGCGCAGCGACGCGGGCGCCTCGGCCGGCACCGAGCCCGCCGGCGCGGGACCGCCCGGTGCCGCGGGCGCGTACCCGGCCAGCGAGAGCAGGTAGTCGTGCTCGGCCGCGGACAGGCGCATCGTCACCGCGAGCGCGTCGAGCACCTGCCGGGACGGGTTGACCGGCCGCCCCTGCTCCAGCCACGTGTACCAGGTGACGCTCAGCGCGGCCCGGTAGGCGATCTCCTCGCGCCGCAGCCCGGTCGTCCGGTTGCGCCCGACCGGCGGCAGGTCGAACTCCGCCCGCACCAGCTGCTTGCGGCGCGCGGTCAGGAAGGCCCCGAGCTCGGAGTACCGGCTGGCCGGCGCCCGCGCGCTGCCGCGTGCCGCCGGGGTCGCCGCCGACGGCGACGTCGCGCACGCGTACTCCGCCGACGGCGGGCTCGCCGTGCTGCGCGGCAACCTCGCTCCCGACGGGTGCGTGGTGACGACCGCCGGGGTCGACGCCGCGGTCTCCACGTTCACCGGACCGGCGGTGGTCGTCGCGGGTGGCGTCATCGCGCTGGTCGAGGACGGGGACCCGGTCACGATCGACCTCCCGGCCCGCGCGATCACCGTCGCGGTGGACGACGCCGTGCCGGCCGCGCGCCGGGACGCGCTGGAGGCGGCCGGCGGCTACCGCCCCCGGCACCGCGACCGCCCGGTCCCGACCGCGCTGCGCGCCTACGCCGCGCTGGTGTCCTCCGCCGACCGGGGCGCGATCCGCTGTCCGCCGGGGTAGCGCTCACGTCGCCCGGCCGCGCAACGGGACCCACTGCCACCAGGTGAGGCACCGCCACACCCACTCGAGAGGCCCGTACCGGAACCGTCGCAGCCACAGCACGCTCAGCGCCGCCTGCGCGAGACCGATCCCGGCCCCGACCGCCACCAGCGGACCGTAGGTCGTCGCGGAGCCGAGGTCGAACGCCCGGTCCGCGGCCAGGATCAGCACCGACGCCAGCACGTAGTTGGTCAGCGCGACCCGGCCCATCGGCGCGAACACCGCCTCCAGCGGCCGGCCGATCGGCGTGCGCAACAGCAGCAGGAAGACGAGCGCGTAGAGCAGCGCGACGACGGTGCCGGCCGAGACGACCCGGCCGATGTGCGCCTGCCCCACCCCGCCCTGGAACTGCCACCACTCCAGGAAGGCGGCCACCGGCAGCACCACCAGCAGCGCGGCCACCAGGTGCCGGGTGCGCTGCTCGAGCGTGTCGGCGAGCCCGTACTGCGCCGCGGCCAGGCCGAGCAGGAACAGGCCGGGGATGATCGCGACGCCGTTGAGGAACACCCAGCCCGCCACCGTGAGCACGAGGCCGAGCCCGAGCGTCCAGCGTCGGGACAGGAAGGACGCGGGCAGCAGCACGACGACGCCGAACACCGCGTAGAACTTCAGCACCTCGCCGTGTTGCAGCAGCGTGTGCAGCGCGCCGAGGACGCCGAGCCACAGCAGCCGGCGCAGCAGGACCAGCCGCGGCCGGTCGGCCCGCCGGGACGCGGTGCGCAGGAACAGCGCGAAGCTCACCCCGAACAGGAACGAGAAGATCGGGAAGAAGCGCTGGATGAACACCGACTCCCAGACGAACGCGCCGAGGTGGTCGGCCGCGTCACCGGTGGGGCGGGTGAAACCGCTCATCTGGACGAGGTTGAACTCGACGATGCCCGCCAGGGCGAAGCCGCGTAACGCGTCGATCGCGGAGATCCGGCGATACTGGGTCATCGTTCGATCCCAGCCGGGACCGGCCGGTCACCGGCAGGCCCGGCGGGCGGGAAACGACGCTACTTTCGTCGGTTCCGGACCCCTCGTTCGTCGCGCGCACGCTCCCGCCCGGCCGCTCCCGTCTAGGGTTCCGGGCATGGGCCGCCGCCGTCTGCTCGAGGTGGGGGTCGACGCCGCGCTGGTGCTCGTCGCGTCGGCCACGGGGGTCCTGCTCGAGCTCGCCGACTCCGACCCGGCCGGCAACACGTTCGGCGCCCCGATGGCGGTGCGCATCGCGGTGCAGGTCCTCGCGGCGACCGCGCTGTTCGCCCGCCGCCGGTGGCCGGTCGCGGTCGCGGCCGGGGTGGGGGTGGCCAACCTGGTCGTGCCGGTCTGGGCGACGTTCCTGGTCCCCTACACGGTGCTGGCGTCCGGGACGCGTCGCGGCTGGCTCGTCGTCGGTGCGCTCACCGCCACGTTCCTGGTCGGCATGCGGGCGTGGGAGGTGACCGACCCGTTCACCGCGCCGGTCGCGATCGGGGTGTCGTCGCTGCTAGGGCTCTACGCGCGGACGCGCCGGAGCCTGCTCGACGAGCTCACCGACCGGGCCGAACGCGCCGAGCGGGAACGGCAGCTGCTCGCCGACCAGGCGCGCGCCGACGAACGGATCCGGCTGGCGAGCGAGATGCACGACGTCGTGACCCACCGCATCAACCTGCTGGTGCTGCAGGCGGGAGCGCTGCGCACCCGGGCCACCGACGACCGGACCCGGGGGGCCGCCGAGGAGCTGCGGGTGACCGGGTGCGAGGCGCTCGCGGAGCTGCGCGAGCTGGTCGGGGTGCTGCGCGAGGGCGCGGGGCACTCACCCCGGCCCGGCCGGCCGGAGACGTCCGAGGACCTGCCCGCGCTGCTCGACGAGTCGCGGGCGGCCGGGTTGACCGTGCGCTGGGACGGCGAGAGCGGCGAGTCCTCCCCGGGGGTCCGGCGCGCGCTCTACCGCGTCGTCCAGGAGGCGCTGACCAACGTCCGCAAGCACGCGCCGGGCGCCGACGTGCGGGTCGCGGTGCGCTACGGGCCGGACGACGTGCGGGTGTCGGTGGTGAACGCGCCGTCGCCCCGCCCGCCGGACGCCGACCTCGTGTCGCTCGGCGCGGGCAGCGGGCTGATCGGGTTACGGCACCGGGTCGACGTGCTCGGCGGGGACTTCGACTCGGGCCCGGAACCCGGGGGCGGGTTCGCGGTGCGGGCCCGGTTCCCGCGGTGATCCGCGTCCTGCTCGTCGACGACGAGCGGCTGGTCTGCGCGCACCTGCGGACGTTGCTGTCAGCGGCCGACGACCTCGAGGTGGTGGGCGAGGCCTACGACGGCGCGGAGGCGATCGAGGCCGTCGTCCGGTTCCGGCCCGACGTCGTGCTGATGGACCTGCGGATGCCCGACGTCGACGGGATCACCGCGACCGCTCGCGTCACCGCGCTGCCGTCCCCGCCGAAGGTCGTCGCGCTGACGACGTTCGACGTCGACGACTACGTGCTGCGCGCGCTGCAGGCCGGTGCGGTCGGGTTCCTGCTCAAGTCGACGGCGCCGGAGGACCTCGTCGCGCTCGTGCGGGTGGCGGCTCGCGGGGCCACGGTGCTCTCGCCGGAGGCCAGGCGGCACCTGATCGAGGCCGGGGCCGACCGGGAGCGGGCCCGGCAGCGGGTCGCGGCGCTCACCGCGCGGGAGCGCGAGGTGCTGGCCGGTCTCGGCGCCGGGCTCTCCAACCAGCAGATCGCGCGCCGGCTGCACCTGTCCGAGGCGACCGTGAAGGGGTACGTCTCGCGCCTGCTGCTCGAACTCGGGTGCGACAACCGCACCCAGGCCGGCCTGCTCGCCCGGGAGGCCGGACTCCGAGGGTGACTTTTGCCAACGAACAGGGTACACATCTCTTAACGGACATTCCCGCCGTTACTGAGGAGGCGGCCCATGGCGGATCACTCCGAGCCACCGCGGCACTCGGCTCACGAGCGGTCTGACCACATACCCCCTTCGCCGCTGCCCGCGCTCGCGGCCGGCAACCGCGACACCGCGGTGATCATCCTGGCCAGCGCCACCGCGATCTTTCTCGCGCTGGCGGTCGCGCTGAGCATCATGCTCTGGCGCGGCCGATCCGACGACATGCTGGCCGCCCGCGCGGCGTCGGCCCGGGCGACGCCGCCGGCCGCGCAGCCGATGGCGCCCGCGCCGAGTGAAGGTGTCGCGTCCGGGGCGCAGGCACCGGCGGCCGACCACGCGGAGGAGGCGACCGCCGAGGAGTCGGCCGAGGCCAGCGCGGAGGCGTCGGCCGAGGCGACCGCGTCGGCGCACGCCGAAGCCACCACCGAGGCGACGCTCGAGGCCGCGGAGAGCGCCGACCCGGACGCCGCCGACTCGGGCGAGCAGACCACCGAGCACACCGAGGAACTGCCGATCACCGGCTCCGACCTGCAGATTCCGCTGGTGGCCGGCAGCGGGGCGGCGATCGCGTTCGCCGGGCTCGCGCTGATGCGGATCACGCGGCGCCGGGTCGCGGCCGCGGCCGCGGCGGGCGTGCGGGTCAGCGCGGTCGAGGCGCTCTGGCTGTTCCTGGAGGAGACCCGCCGCCGGCCCGACGACGAACCCGAGCCCCGCCACCTCTCCCCCACCGACCAGACCGCCCGCCTGCGACGCGTGGCCGAACAGGCGGCGCGCCGCCACTAGCGCGGGCCCTAGGATGTGCGCGTGGCCGATGCGGACGACGTGCGTGCGCTCGCGCTGGGGCTGGCCGACGTCGTCGAGATCGACAGCGACGGCTTCGATTTCCGCGTCGGCGGCCAGGGGTTCGTCTGGTCGTACCCGGAACGGGTCCCGGGCCGCCCTCGCCGGCTGCGCACCGACATCGCGGTGCTCTACGTCGGCGACGAGGCCGAGAAACAGGCGCTGGTGCTCGGCGAGCCCGAGCTGTTCTTCACCACGCCCGCCTACGACGGGCTGCCGCTGGTGATGTGCCGCCTGGAGCGGGTCGGCGTCGAGCGCCTCACCGAGCTGATCACCGACGCCTGGGCCATGCGGACTCAGTCGAAGTCGGCCGGTTCGGCCTGATCGCGGGTGTGGACGAGCGCCCGGCGCAGCTGGTGCGCGGTGGTGCGCGCGGTCGAGAGCTCGGGGAGCGCGTCGAGCGCGAAGAACGCGACGTCGCTGGTCTCGCCGTCCAGTCCGGCCACCGGGGCGGCGTCGTCGAGCCGTTCCATCACGAAGAACAGCTTGTAGATGTGCCACGGCCCGGCCGGCGAGTGGCCGTTGTGCACGCTGCCGTCGTAGACGGCCGCGAGTTTCGTCGCCCGCACGGCCAGCCCGGCCTCCTCGGCGAACTCGCGCTCGGCGGCGTGCGACGGGCGGTCGAGCGCGTCGGCCCAGCCGCCCGGTAGCGTCCAGCGTCCGTCCCGGGCCTCGCGGACCAGCAGCACCCGGTCCTCGTCGTCGAACAGGGCGCCCCGGACGTCCACCTTGGGCGTGGCGTGGCCGGCCTCCAGCGCCAGCACCGCCTCGACGGCGGCCGGTTCGGCGTCGGTGATGAGGCCCATCAGCTCGGCGGAGAGCGCGCGCATGCGCGTGTACCGATCGGCGTCGTAGTGGTCGGTGCTGTACGTGAGCCCGTTCTGGGCCATCGCGGCGAGCTCGATGGCCATGCGGTGCAGGGTGGGGGCGAGCGGTGTGACCATGCCCCCATCCTGCCCACCGCGGCCACCGGATCACGCCAGGAAGGCCTCGACCTGGTCGGCGGCGCGCTCGGCGCCGCCCTGCGACCGCACCTCCGCGCGCAGCGCGGCGCTGCGCGCGACCACCTCGGGGGTGGTGAGCTCGAGCAGCGCCGCACGCAGCTCGGCGGCGGTGACCGTCGCGCTGTCGACGACCCGCCCGACGCCGAGCGCGGCGAGCTGGTCGGCGTTCGTGAACTGGTCCGCGGCCTGCGGTGCGGCGATCATCGGCGTCCCGCAGTAGAGCCCCTCGCTGCTCCCGCCCATCCCGGCGTGGGTCAGGAACGCGTCGGCCTGTTCCAGCACGGCGAGCTGCGGCACCCAGGGGTGCACCGAGACGCTCGCCGGTAGGTCACCCAGCTCGTCCACCGAGACGTCCCGCCCGATCTGGAGCACCGTGTGCCACCCCGGCAGCGTCCCGAACGCGGCCACGCACCGCCGGTAGAAGTCGGGGTGCCGGGTGAACGCCGACCCCAGCGACACGAGCAGTACGTTCTCCGCGTCCGGCCGCTCCCACGTCCCCCGGTCGCCGACGGCGGGCCCCACGAACGTGTAGACGGCCGGGTCGACCCGGTCGGCGTGCGGCTGCAGGGCCCGCGGGATGAGTGCCAGCGACCGCGCCGGGCGCCCCTGGAACGCCAGGCTGTCGGTCACCGACGAGCCCTCCGCTTCCAGCCAGGCGGAGAACCGCCGGTAGTAGTCCGCGCCGCGCGGATCGCTGCGCAGGGCGTCGACCATCGGCTCGGTGTCCTCCTCGTAGCCCTTCCAGGCCACGAACGTCGACGAGAGCTGCAGCGATCTGATCCCCCACCGTTCGCCGAGCAGCCGGGCCGGCGCGCCGGCGATGTCGTAGACGAACAGGTCCGGCCGGTCGGCGTCGTACGCGGCCTCGAGCTGCGGCAGCATCGCGATCGCGTCGTCGAGGAACACGGTGAGCTGCTCGATCGGGTCGTCGGACCAGACGCCGGGCAGGGTGGATTCGTACGGCTTGAGCTCGGCGCCGATCGCGCCGACGGCCTCGGCGAACGAGTCGTCGTTGGCGTAGGTCACCCGGTGCCCGCGGGCGACGAGCGTGCGCAGCAGGTCCGCGCTCGGGTTGACGTGCCCGTGGGCCGGGATGCTCACCATCGCGATGTGCGCCATCGTTGGTCCTCTCTCCGAGACGAGACGGATCGTCTCGCCCTCCAGTTAAGACGAGACGGGCCGTCTCGTCAATCAGGTAGGATCCCGCCGTGCCCACTCCCGATCCCGGCCGCCGCAACGAGCGCTCCCGGCGCGCGATCCTGGCCGCCGCACTCGAACTTCTCGGCGAGACGTCCTACGCCGAGCTCACCGTCGAAGCCATCGCCGCGCGCGCCGGCGTCGGCAAGCAGACGATCTACCGCTGGTGGCGGAGCAAGGGCGCGGTGATCCTCGACGCGCTCACCGAGACCGCGGCGACCGACGTGGTGCTCCCCGACACCGGCGACCTGCGCGCCGACCTGCGGGCCGTCATCCGGGCCACGGTCGCGGAGTTCGCCGACCCCCGGCTGTCGGCCACCACGCGCGCGCTCACGATCGAGACGCTCTCCGACGACGCGCTCGCCGAACAGGTCCGCGACCGCCTGCTCCGCCCGCAGCTCGACGCGGTGAAGGCGCGGCTGAGCACCGCGCGGGAGGTCCGCCCCGACGTGGACCTCGACCAGGCCGTCGAGCTGCTCTTCGGGCCGATCTACCATCGCTGGATGCTGCGCACCGGGCCGCTCACCGAGTCCTACGCCGACGGCCTGGTCGACCTCGCGCTGGCCGCGCTCGGATGAGAGCGGTCCCGGGCGTCGAAGTGGTGCGCACCTACCGCGCCGCCTGGCTCCCCCGGGACCTCGTCGCCGGTCTCGTCCTCACCGCGCTGCTGGTGCCGCAGGGCATGGCCTACGCCGAGCTGGCCGGACTGCCCCCGATCACCGGCCTCTACACGACCGTGTTCTGCCTGCTCGCCTACGCGGTGTTCGGCCCGTCCCGGGTGCTGGTGCTGGGGCCCGACTCGTCGCTCGGCCCGATGATCGCCGCGGTGCTCGTCGGCACGCTGGGCTCGGGTGGCGACCCGGCGCGGGCGGTGGCGCTGGCGTCCGGCCTGGCGCTGCTCACCGGCCTGATGCTGACGCTGGCGGGCGTCGCGAAGCTGGGTTTCCTCGCCGACCTGCTCTCCCGCCCGACCCAGATCGGCTACCTCAACGGGTTGGCGCTCACGATCCTGGTCGGCCAGCTGCCGAAGCTGTTCGGCTTCTCGGTCGACGCCGACGACCTCCGCGGTGACGCGCTCGGGTTCGTGACCGGCCTCGGTGACACCGTGCCGGCCGCGCTCCTCGTCGGGGCCGCGGGCCTCGCGCTGATCCTCGCGCTGCAACGGTGGGCGCCCCGGGTGCCCGGCGTGCTGCTCGTGGTCGTGGCCGCGATCGTCGTGACCAGGGCGTTCGACCTGGACGTCCGCGTGGTCGGGCCGCTCCCGGCCGGGTTCCCGCCGCTGCAGCTGCCCGCGCTCGTCTGGTCGGACCTCGCGCTGCTGCTCGGCGGCGCGTTCGGCATCACGCTGGTCTCGCTGGCCGACACGATCTCGACGTCGTCCGCGTTCGCCGCGCGCACCGGCCAGGAGGTGCGCGGCAGCCAGGAGATGCTCGGCATCGGCGCGGCGAACCTGACCGTCTCGCTGTTCCAGGGCTTCCCGGTGAGCACCAGCGGTTCGCGGACCGCCGTCGCCCTGCAGGCCGGCGCGAAAACGCAGCTCACCGGCGTGGTCGGCGCGATCGTCATCACGCTGATGCTGGTGCTGGCGCCGGGGCTGCTCCGTGACCTGCCGCAGCCGATCCTCGCGGCGGTCGTCGTCGCCGCGTCGTTCTCGCTGGCCGACCTGCCCGGCCTCCTCCGACTCCGGCGGCAGCGGCGGACCGAGTTCGCGCTGGCCCTGGTCGCGTTCCTCGGCGTCGCGCTGCTCGACGTGCTGGCCGGGATCGCGATCGCGGTGGCGCTCTCGGTCGCCAACGTGTTCCGCCGGGTCTGGTGGCCGTACCAGGCCGTGCTCGGCCGCGTCGACGGCATCGCCGGGTACCACGACACGACCGTGCACCCGGACGCCGCGCACCTGCCCGGCCTGGTGCTGTTCCGCTTCGACGCGCCGCTGATCTTCGCGAACGCCCGCACGTTCCGCCACCAGGTCCGGACGCTGGCCCGGAGCGGTCCGACCTGGATCGTCGTCGCGGCCGAACCGATCACCGACGTCGACACGACCGCGGCCGACATGCTCGCCGACCTCGACGAGGAGCTGGACGCCCGCGGGATCTCGCTGGTGTTCGCCGAGCTGAAGACCCCGGTCAGGGCGAAGATCGACGCGTACGGGCTGACCCGCACGATCGACCCCGCCCACTTCTTCCCGACGCTGGAGGACGCTGTCGCCGCCTATCGGGCCCGCACCGGGACGGACTGGGCCTAGCCGGGGACCGGGCCTAGCCGGGGACCGGGCCTAGCCGGGGACCGGGCCCGGCCAGTCCGGGACGAGCCCGGCGGCGTCGCGGGCCGAACCCGGGAACCGTGGCGGGCGCTTCTCCAGGAACGACGCCACCCCCTCGGCCACCTCGGGGCTCGCACCGAGCTCCGCGATCACCCGGGAGTCGAGCCGGTGGGCGTCCCACGGCGACGAGGCCCCGAGCATCGACCACAGCATCCGCCGGGACGCCGCCACCGACACCGCGGACGTGTTCTGCACGATCTCGGCCGCGATCCCCCGCACGACCCCGGACAGCTCCGCGTCCGGCACGACCCGCGACACCAGCCGCCCGGCCAGCGCCTCGGCGGCCGGGAACACCCGGCCGGTCGCGACCCACTCCATCGCCTGCGAGATCCCCACCACCCGGGGCAGGAACCAGCTCGACGCGGCCTCCGGCACCAGGCCCCGCCGGGCGAACACGAACCCGAACCGCGCCGACTCGGCCGCGATGCGCACGTCCATCGGCAGCGTCATCGTGGCGCCCACGCCGACCGCCGGGCCGTTGATCGCCCCGATCACCGGCTTCGTGGACGCCGCGATCCGCATCGACGCCACCCCGCCGAGGTCCCGCGGCGCACCGTCGATCAGGTCGCGCTCGCGGCGCTCCGGACGCTCCGGGTCGAACGTGTCGGGCCCGCCGGACAGGTCCGCCCCGGCGCAGAACGCCCGGCCCGCCCCGGTCACGACGACCACCCGGACCGCGTCGTCCGCATCCGTCGCGTCGAACGCGGCCACGATCTCCCGGGCCATCCCCGGGGTGAACGCGTTCAGTTTCGCGGGCCGGTTCAGCGTGACCGTCGCGATCCCGTCGGCGATGTCCAGCGCAAGCGAATCCACAATGGCCCCTTCCGACCGCGGTGTCCGGCCCAGTATTGCGGAATTCCGGTTCACTTATTCCTTGATCCCGATGTGTTCCAGCGGTGGCGTCCTCAGCTGGCGCCCGATCGGCAGCACGGTCGTGGCCAACGCCAGCAGCGTCGCGCCCCCGGCCACCGCGGCGATCCCGAGCGGGGGCACGTACGGCACCGGGCTGCCGGTCAGCGCCCGCACCACCGAGGCCAGCGTCCAGGCCGCGACGGCCCCGCCGATCACCAGCGCCGCCCCGAGCAGGCCCACCTGCTCGGCGTGCACCATCCGCTTCACCTGGCGCGTGGTCAGGCCGACCAGGCGCAGCACCGCGAGCTCGCGCCGCCGGGCCAGCGCCGCGACGACCATCGTGTTCGCCGCGGCCAGCGCCGCGTAGCCGACCAGGACGCCGATCAGCAGCTTGTTCGCCCAGGCGCTGATCGCCAGATCCTCGGCCAGGCCGGCGGTGAGGTCGTCCCGGGCGACGAGCGCGCTCCCGGGGTACCGGGCGGCGACCGCGGCCAGCGCGCGGTCCGCGCCCGGGGACGAGGAGACGAGGATCTGGTCGTCCAGACCGGTCCTGGTGTGCCCGGCGACCGTGGCCGTCGACATCGTGACGTCGCCGAACCCGAGGCCACGCCGGTAGATCGCGACCACCGTCAGCGTCACCGGCGTGCCGTCGGCGAGCGTGAGCTTCACGTCGTCCCCGAGTTCCCAGCTCGACGACGAGGCGCGCAGCGTGGACACCGCGACCGTGCGCGGGCCGAGGTCGGCGAGCGAGCCTTCGGTGACGTCCAGGTCGACGGTCCGGGCCAGCGCCGCGGGGTCGACGGCCTGCGCGGCGGCCGGTTCGAGCCCGTCGAACGACGGGACGACGACGGCCGTGCCGCGCACCGGGGTCGCGGCCGTGACGCCCGGCACCGCACGCACGTCGGCCAGCGCCGCGGCCGGCAGCCCGGCACCGGACACCAGCGCGTGCCGGGCCAGCGTGCCGTCGCGACGCTGATCGACGGTGGTGCGCTCGAGGTTGTCCTGCAGGAACCAGACCGACCCGCCGAGGCCCACGGCGAGCACCAGCGCGGTCAGCACGGTGGCCGCGCCCCGCGCGTTGGCCCGCAGGTTGGCCGCGGCCAGGTACCCGCTCGATCCCCACACGACCCGCAGGACCGGGGCGAGCACGCGGGCGGCGAACCGGTTGACCCACGGCGCGAGCAGCCCGATCGCGATCACGAACAGGTACAGCATGCCGGTGGCGGTCGCGACCGCGATCACCCCGCCGGTGCCGAGCGTCGTCGTGCTCAGCGTGGCCGCACCGGCCAGCGTCACCAGCCCGGCGACCAGCCGTGCCCGGCTGCCGGGTCCGGTCTCCACCGCGGCCTCGCCGAGCGCCTCGGTGGGTTTGATCGCGGTGACCCGGCGGGAGGCGGCCAGCGTGGCCAGCACCGCGACGAGCGTCGTCGCGAGCACCGCGGCCGGCGCGGCGAGCGCACCGGGCGCGATCGGGAACGAGTCCGGCACGAACTTGTGGCCGACGAGCTGGCCGTGCACCCACCGGGTGGCGAGCACGCCCAGCGGCACACCGATCATCGCGCCGACGCCGCTGAGCAGGAGCGCCTCGGCCAGCAGCATCCGGCGTACCTGGCCGGGGGTGGCGGCGATCGCCCGCAGCAGCGCCAGGTCGCGGCGGCGGTGACGCACCGAGAGCCCCACCGTGCCGGCGACGACGAACCCGATGAGCAGCACCACGTACCCGCCGAACGCCGCGGACAGCTGGATCAGCAGGTCGCGGGCGTCGAGCTCGGCGGACGGTTCGGCGCGGCCCTTGGCGTCGCCGGTGAGGACGTCGGCCCCGGACGCGTCGGCGAGGGTCGTGACGGCGGCCACCGCCGACGGGTCCGCACGCAGGGCGATCGCCGGGACCAGGCCGGGGGTCGGGCTCAGCGCGGCCGCCCGCGCGTCGGTGAAGTACACCGACGCGGTGCCGCCGACGACGCCGCTGACCGTGAACCGGCGCGGCACCCCGCCGACGACCAGGTCGATCGGGCGCCCCGGGGCCCCGGCGCCGCGGCCGACGACGACCTGGTCGTCGGCGGTGGGCGCGGACCCGTCCACCAGGCGATCGCCGGCGAGGTCCGCGCTGCTCCAGCCGCGACCGGTGGCCGCGAGGTTGCCGATCGGGACCGACACGTCGGCCACGACCCCGGTGACCCCGGGCACCCGCGCCAGTTCCGCGGCCAGCGACGAGGGCACCGCGCCGCCGTCCGGCAGCCGCACGGTCGTGGTCGTGGTGTCCCCGCCGAACTCCTTGACCGTGCGCGACACCTCCGGCCGGGCGACGACGAGGTCGGCCGCGGCGTAGCGGTGCGGCTCGGCCCGGTAGCGCAGACCGGACTCGACGAGCGTCCCCATGCCGGTCAGGATCAGGATGCCGGTGGCGAGCGCGACGAGCGTCGCGACCGCCGTTCCCCAGCGGTGGCGCAGCAGCCGTCCGGCGAGCGCGATCATGCCGCCCTCCGCTTCCCCAGCGACGCGAGGATCTCGGCGATCTTCGTCGCACCCGGCTGGGGCAGGTCCTGCACGACGTGCCCGTCGGCGAGCACCAGCACCCGGTCGGCGTAGGAGGCGGCCACCGGGTCGTGCGTGACCATGACGACGGTCTGCGCCTGCTCGTCGACCAGCGCACGCAGCAGCGCGAGCACGTCGGCCGCGGTCTGCGTGTCGAGCGCGCCGGTCGGCTCGTCGCAGAAGATCACGTCCGGACGCGTCACGAGCGCCCGGGCGATCGCGACGCGCTGCTGCTGGCCACCGGAGAGTTCGGACGGCCGGTGCCGCAGCCGGTCGTCCAACCCGACCCGGCGGACGACCTCGGCGAACCACGCCCGGTCCGGCCGTACGCCGGACAGCCGCGACGGCAGCAGGATGTTCTCCTCGACGGTGAGCGCGCCGAGCAGGTTGAACGCCTGGAAGACGAAGCCGATGCGGTCGCGGCGCAGCATCGTCAGCTTCGTCTCCGACAGGCCGGACAGTTCGGTGTCGCCCAGCCACACCCGCCCCGACGACGGCCGGTCGAGACCGGCCGCGGTCTGCAGCAGCGTGCTCTTGCCCGACCCGGACGGACCCATGATCGCGGTGAACGTGCTGCGTCCGAACGCCGCGTCGACGCCGGCCAGCGCGGTCACCGACTGCCGATCGGACCCGTAGACCCGGGTGAGCTTCTCCACCCGCACCGCGGGCTGTTGTCGCTGTTCAGAAGGCATACCCCGACGCTAGGAGCGCGGGCCGCCGCCGACGATGAAGCCTACGGGCGAATCGGGGTAGCGCAGGCACTACCCCAGGCATCTAGAACCTGTTCTAGAATTCGGCCATGAAGTGGACCCTCGCAGCGGCGCTGCTGCCCGCCCGGCACCTGGTCGATGTCGCTCGCACCGCGGAGGAGAGCGGCTACAACTCGGTCGCCATGCCCGACTCGGTGTTCTACCCCGAGAAGGTCTCGGCGAAGTACCCCTACACCAAGGACGGCAGCCGGTTCTGGCCACCGGAGACCGAGTTCGTCGACCCGTTCGTCGCGATCCCGGCGATGGCCGCGGTCACCTCGCGGCTCGAGTTCCACACGAACGTCTGCAAGCTCCCGCTGCGCGATCCGCTGCTCACCGCCAAGCAGGTCGCGTCGATCGCGGTGATGTCCGACAACCGGTTCGCGTTCGGCGTGGGGCTCTCCTGGATCCCGGAGGAGTTCACGTTCACCCGCACCGACATGCGCACGCGGGGCGCCCGGGTGGACGAGGCCATCGACATCCTCAAACTCGTGTGCGCGGGCAACGGCCCGGAGTGGGTGGAGTACCACGGCAAGCACTACGATTTCGACCGGCTGATGATCGCGCCGGCGCCGTCGGCGCCGGTGAAGATCCTCGTCGGCGGCCACAGCGAACCCGCCCTGAAACGCACCGCGCGCGTCGCCGACGGCTGGATCTCGGTCAACACGACGCCCGACAAGATCATCGAGGCGTGTGCGCGGCTGCACGCGCTACGAGCCGAGTACGGCCGCGCCGACGAGCCGTTCGAGATCATCGCCGGACCGGTGGGCAACGTCAGCCGGGACGACTACCGCCGCCTGGAGGAGGCCGGCGTCACCGAGTGCCAGGCCGCCCCGTGGTGGCAGTACGGCGTCGACTTCCGCGACAAGGCCGCGCTGGTCGAATCGGCCCGCCGGTTCGCCGGCGAGGTCATCGAGACGTACTAGAGAACGGCGGTGGCCTCGATCTCGATCAGCAGGTCGGGCTCGGCGAGCGCGGCGACGCCGATCATGGTCACGGCGGGCACCGGGGCGGCGCCGAGCCTCGCGAACGCGCGGCCGACGCCCTCCAGGAACAGCGGCATCTTCTCGGGCGCCCAGTCGACGACGTAGATCGTCACTTTCGCGACGTCACCTAGGGTGGCGCCGGCGGCCCCCAGCGCCGTCGACAGGTTCAGGTAGGCCTGCTCGGTCTGGGCGGCGAGGTCGTTCTCGCCGACTCTCCCGCCGTCGGCGTCCCGGGCGACCTGGCCCGAGACGAACACGTGCGTGGAGCCGGTGGCGACCGCGACCTGGTGGTAGACGCCGGACTGGGGCAGGCCTTCGGGGTTCAGCAAGGTGATCGTCATGGCGTGAACCATAGCATTGCAATGCTATGGTTCGGCAATGGCGAGAACGAAAGACCCGGCGGTGCGGATTTCACTGCTCGAACGTGCCGGGCAGATGCTGCGGACGCGGGAGCCGATCACGCTGCGCTCGCTGGTGGCCGGCACCGGGGTCTCGACGATGGCCGTCTACACGCACTTCGGCGGGATGGACGGGCTCTGGCGGGCGCTGCGCCAGGAGGGGTTCACCCGCCTGGACGCCCGGCTCGCGCGGGTCGCGCCGTCGGACGATCCCGTGCGTGATCTGGCCGCGCTGGCCGCGGGGTACGTGGGCAACGCGCTGGAGCACCCGGACCTGTACCGGGTCATGTTCGACGCCGCGTTCGACCTGGAGGACTCGGGGGCCGCGGACTCGACGCTGGAGCGGCTGGTGCTGGCGGCCCGGCGGGCGGCGGACCGGTTCGATCCGGAGACCGACCCGCTGGACCTCGCGGTGCGGATCTGGGCGGTGGGGCACGGGGTGGTCTCGCTGGTGGCCACCGGGCCGTTGCCGGTCGAGGCGCTGGGGCACTGCGTGCCGCTGCTGACCGCGGTGCTGACCGCGGCCGGCGACGACCCGGCCCGCTGCCGTGCGTCGGTGGCCGCGGGCTGGGATCCCGGCT